>JAPOKA010000081.1 GCA_029977865.1 bacterium | reverse complement strand
CGAAATCGCCCGGGTCTCTACCGTCGTCTCTGGGAGATCCAGGGCGAAGTCGAACGCGAAGCCATGACGGGCGTGCCGCCGGAGTCGTCTCGATGAGCATGCTCGACGACTTCGACGCCCCGCTGCCGGCACGGCTCGATTGGCGACTGTGGCGTCGCTATCTGCGGCGGGCCTTGGCGATCCGAGGGCCGCTGCTTGGGGTGCTCGGCGGCGGACTGGGGCTCGCGCTGGTCGAGAGCATTCGTCCGCTGGTGGTCGCGGCGATGATCGACGAGGTCGCGCGGGATGGATGGACGCCGTGGCTCTCGCTTCTGCTGGCCGGATGGTTCGGCCTCGTGGTGGTCTTCGCGATCACGGTGTGGCTCTTCATCGCCGCGGCCGGCCGGTTGGCATCGCGACTGGCCTTTCGCCTGCGCGAAGACGCCTTCGCGAAGCTGCAACGGCTCTCCTTCTCCTACTTCGATCGCCGCCCGGTGGGATGGCTGCTCTCGCGCCTCACCTCCGACTGCGGGCGGGTGAGCGGCATGGCGCCGTGGGTGATCCTCGATCTGGGCTGGGCGACGCTGCTGATGTCCGCCTCGGCCGCCGCGATGCTCTGGCTCGATGCTCGCCTCGCGGTCATGGTGCTCGCGATCGTGCCGCCGCTCGCGGTGGTGAGCCGCTTCTTCACCCGTCGCATGGTCGAGAGTTCCCGTCGCGTCCGCCGCACCAACTCGATGATGACCGCCTTTCTCAACGAGGCGATCGCCGGAGTGCGGACCACCAAGACGCTGGTTCGGGAGGACTCGGCGCAGCAGGAGTATTCGACCCTCGCCTCGGAGATGGAGCAGTGGAGCGTGCGCAATGCCAGACAGGGCGCGCTCTACACCCCGCTGCTGGCGACGATCGGCGCCATCGGTGCCGCGGTGGCGCTCTGGCAGGGCGGCGAATCGGTGCGGGTCCGCGGACTCTCCCTCGGTGAACTGGTGGCGTTCTGCCAGTACGCGCTCCTCTTCGTCTTCCCGGTGCAGGATCTCGCCCAGCGTTTCGCCGATCTCCTGGCGGGGCAGTCCGCGGCCGAGCGCATCGAGACGCTGCTCGACGCCCCGATCGAGATCGAGGACTCGCCCGCGGTGCGGGCGCGGATCGACTCGCAGCAGCGCGAGCCGAAGGCGGACCGGGCGGCCGACGGTGGGCTTGCACGGCTTGCTCGCATCGATCTCGAGCAGGTGTGTTTCCGGTACGGCTCCCGCGGCACTCGCATGAGCGATGGCGAGGGCGACGAAGCCGAGTCCAGCGAGGCGTCGCCGTGGGTCATCCGCGACTGCACGCTTGCCATCGAGCCCGGCACCAGCCTCGCGTTGGTGGGACCGACCGGCGGCGGCAAGACCACCTTGGCGAGCCTGATCGCGCGCTTCTACGAACCGCAGCAGGGTCGAATCCTCGCCGACGGCGTCGCGCTGGGCGAGCGGTCGATGGCCTGGCTCGCCTCGCAGCTTGCGGTGGTGCAGCAGACGCCGTGGCTCTTCAACGATTCCCTGCGCGAGAACATCCGCTTCGGCAAGCTCGACGCCAGCGACGACGCCATCGCCGCGGCGACGGAGGCCTCGGGTGCGGCCCGCTTCATCGAACGACTCCCCGGCGGGCTCGACTTCGTCGCGGGCGAGGGCGGGGAGCGCATCTCGCTCGGCCAGCGGCAACTGGTCTCGCTGGCGCGGGCGATCCTCGCCGATCCCGCGGTGCTCGTCCTCGACGAAGCGACCAGCAGCGTCGACACCGAGACCGAACGCCTGATCCAAGGGGCGATCGATCGCCTGCTGCGAGGACGAATCTCGATCGTGATCGCCCATCGCCTCTCGACCATCCGTCGGGTCGATCGGATTCTCTTCGTGGAGGCGGGGCGGATCGTCGAGGACGGCTCCCATGACGAACTGATGCACGTTCGAGAAGGCCGATACCGGCGGCTCTACCTGCGGCAGTTCGCCGAAGCGCAGGAGGCGGTGGCGTTCCGGAGCGAGCCGGCGAACTGAGGGGTTCCGCCCCCGACAGCGGCGCCCTCGGTCTCGCCGATAGACCCGCAGCCGTCTCCCGACGGCGAAGCGCTCCCGCCCATGACCGCCTCCACGGTGATCCCCCGACTCGATCCCTCCGCTGCGCTCGACGGCGCCGACGCGGCGTATCTGGCAGCGCTGCGGCGCTCGGGGTTCCGCGGCGGCGTGCATTCGGATCTCGGCACTCGCCTCGTCCACGCGAGCGACAACTCGATCTACGAGGCGCTGCCGCGGGCGGTGCTGCGGCCCCGCGACGAATCCGACCTAGTTCGCCTCATGCGCCTGCTCGGCGAGCCGGCATTCGCGTCGGTCACCGTCACCCCGCGCGGCGGGGGCACCGGCACCGATGGAAGCGCCTTGACCGGCGGCTTCGTGGTCGACACCGCGCGGACGCTCGATCGCGTGCTCGAGATCGATCCCGAGCGTCGTCGGGTTCGGGTCCAACCCGGCGTGGTGCTGGCCTCGCTCAACGCGGCGCTCGCGCCGCTGGGGTTCCGGTTCGGACCGAGCGTCAGCACCAGCGATCGCGCCACCCTCGGCGGCATGATCGCCACCGACGCAGCGGGCAAGGGGTCGCGCCTCCACGGCAAGACCAGCAACCACCTGCAGCGGCTGCGGCTCGTGCTGCCGGGAGGCGCGATCATCGAGGCAGCGCGACTCGATCGCGACGAGGCAGCGGCGCGGATCGCTCGCGGCGAGCGCGAGGGCAGGATCCTCGCCGCGGTGCGCGACGCGCTCGACCGCAACGAGGTCGAGAAGGCGCTCGCGGAGCGCTGGCCCGACCTGCCTCGGCACCTCGCCGGATACAGCCTGCCGCGGGTCTTCGACCGCGGCTCCGGCTCGATCGACCTGGCGCAACTCGTCTGCGGCGCCGAAGGCACGCTTGGCGTGGTGCTCGAGGCGGAACTCTCGATCGTGCCGCTCCCCAAGCACCGACGCTGCGTCTTTCTCGGCTATCCCGACTTCGACCGCGCGGTCGCGGCCGCGGAGCCCCTCGGTGGCCTCGCGCCGGCCGCCATCGAGACCATGGACGAGACCGTGCTCGAGTTGGCTCGCGGAGACGAAGCCTGGCAGGGACTGCGTTCGTTCGTCACGGGCGATGCGACGTTTGCGGCGGTCAACCTCGTCGAGTTCGAGGGCGACGACGCCGACGAACTCGCGGAGCGAGCCGGGCGACTTGCCGAGATTGCGCGGGCACACGGTGCCTGCGAAGCCCGGGTGGTGAACGACGAGGGCGTCCGCCGCGCGCTGTGGGAAGTGCGGGAACGGGCGGTCGGCCTGCTCGGGAACATGCCGGGACCGCGGCAGCCGGTGGCCTTCGTCGAAGACTGCGCGGTGCCGCCGGCACGGCTGCCGGAGTTCGTGCGCGAGTTTCGCGCCATCCTCGAGCGACACGGGCTTGCAAGCGGGATGTTCGGCCACGTCGACGCGGGCTGCCTGCACGTGCGCCCGGCCCTCGACCTGCGTGACGAGGCAGACGAGCGCCTCGTGCGTCAGGTGACCGACGAGGTCGCGACGTTGGCCCACTCCCTCGGCGGCGTGCTGTGGGGCGAGCACGGGAAGGGGTTCCGCAGCCGATTCAACGAGGCGTTCTTCGGGCCGGTGCTCTTCGAGGCGATGGTGCGGATCAAGACCGCGTTCGATCCCCGCAATCAGATGAACCCCGGAAAGATCGCGGTGCCGAAAGGGGTCTCCCCCACCCTGCTCACGTTCGAAGCGAGCACCCGCGGCGCCCTTGATCGCGCCATCGAGCCGAAGCTTGCGGCCCGCCATGCCCACGCCATTCGCTGCAACGGCAATGCCGCCTGCCAAACGGTCGACCTCACCCGCACCATGTGCCCCTCGCACCATGCGACCCGCGACCCTCGGCATGGGCCGCGGGGTCGGGCGATTCTCATGCGGGAGTGGATGCGGCGGATCTCGCGGGCCGGCTGGAGCGAGCCCGGCGAGTGGCGCGAGCCCTCGTGGCGTGGGCTGCCGGCGCGGCTGCTTCGAGGCGCCTTCGGTGGCCGCGACTTCTCCCACGAAGTTCGCGAGGCGATGGACGGCTGCCTGTCGTGCAAGGCCTGTGCCGGGAGTTGTCCGGTCAAGGTGAGCGTGCCGGAGTTCCGCAGCGCGTTCCTGCACCACTATCACCGGCGCTACTCGCGGTCGCTGGGGGATCTGCTCGTCGCCGGCCTCGAGGAGTCGCTGCCGCGGCTCTCGCGCCACCCGCGACTTCTGAACGCGTTGCTCACGCCGCGAGTGGTGCGCTGGCTGTTGGGGCAGGTGGCAGGCCTCGCGGATCCTCCCCGCCTAGCCGTGCCGTCGCTGCAATCACGACTCGCCGAGATCGGCGTCGAGATCGAGTCGATCGAGGCGCTTTCTGATCCGAGCCGCTCGAATCCAAGCCGTGAAGTCATTCTGCTTCAGGACGCCTTCACCAGTTTCCTCGATCCGGAGGCCGCCGTCGCCGCGGTGCGGTTGCTGCGTGCCCTCGGTGTCGAGCCTCGGATCCCCGAGTTCTTCGCGAGCGGCAAGGGCCGTCACGTGAAGGGACAACTCGCGCGTTTCGAGACGATCGCCCGCGAGAATCGCCGGCGCCTCGAGGCGCTCGCCCGCAGCGGGCGAACCTTGGTGGGCATCGATCCTGCGACCACCCTCGTCTTCCGCGACGAGTTGCCCAAGGCCCTGGCGCTCGGCGCCGAGGCACTTCCGCCGGTGCGCTTGCTTTCGGAGTTCCTCGAGTCGCTGCCGTCGGAGCGTTTCCGCGCTGCTCGCGCTCCCGCTCCGGCGAGACTGCTTGGCCACTGCACCGCACGAGCCCTCGCGCCAGAGTCGACCCTCGCCTGGCCACGGCTCTTCGCTCGCCTCGGTGGCGAGTTGAACGTCGCCGCGGCGGGTTGCTGCGGCATGGGTGGCGGCTGGGGACACGAGCGGGCCAACCTCGCCGACTCGCGGACCATCTTCGGCCTCGGCTGGGCGGCGCAACTGCCGCACCACGAGTCGTGGTCGACGCTGCTCGTCGAGGGCTTCAGCTGCCGAAGCCAGGTCGAGCGGATCTGCGGACGCCGGCCGCCGAGCCCCGCCGAGGCCCTGCTCGCCGCCCTCGACGGTGGAGTCGAACCACCGGCTTCTGCAGGCCGAGACGAGGCCCGGCACTCCCGATAACCCGGCCCCGAGGCGCGGACCGCGATCGCGACACCCAGCCGCGGGAAAGCCGTGAAGCCGAGACCCCGCCGAGGGCGATACCCTCTCGCCCCCAAACAGGGCCCCGTGTCACCGCCGCATCGCGGCCGGAAAGGAGCAGAGCGCGTGAGGACGATACTCGTGGTAGGCGCCGGACGCATCGGCCGCATGGCCGGACACTTCCTCTCGACCTGCGGCGACTACCGCGTGCGCGTCATCGATCCGAGCGAAGCAGCGCTCTCGTGGTTCGCGGCCCACCGGCCCGAGATCGAACGGGTTCATGGCGACGTGACCGACGCCAAGGCGCTCGAAGCGGCCTTGTCGGGGGCGTGGGCGGTGCTCTCCTGCGCGCCGTTTCACTGCAATCCCGGCATCGCGCAGCAGGCGAAGTCTGCTGGCGTCCACTACCTCGATCTCACCGAGGACGTCGCGGTCACCAAGCAGGTGATGGCCCTCGCCGAAGGAGCGTCGACCGCCTTCATCCCGCAGTGCGGACTCGCCCCCGGCTTCATCGCGATCGCCGGACGCCATCTTGCACGGGGCATGGACCGAATCCGCGAGCTGCGGATGCGGGTCGGCGCCCTTCCGCGCCACCCGGCGAACATGCTCGGTTACAACCTGACCTGGTCGACCGCCGGGCTGATCAACGAGTATCTCCATCCCTGCGAGGCGATCGACGGCGGCGAGTTCACCGCGGTGGCGGCGCTTGAAGGTCTCGAGCGGCTGGTGGTCGATGGCGTCGAGTTCGAGGCCTTCAACACTTCCGGTGGCCTGGGCACGCTCGCGGAGAGCCTCAAGGGCCGCGCCGACCGCGTCAACTACAAGACCATCCGCTTCCCCGGCCACCGCGACCTGGTCTGGTTCCTGCTGCACGAGATGGGATTCGCCAAGGACCCCGAGGGCATGGGAGCGCTCTGGGAACGCGAGGTCCCGACCACCGACGACGATCAGGTGGTGGTGTTCGTGAGCGCCTCCGGGCTCGTCGAAGGACGGCTGGTGGAACGGACTTACGCCCGCTGCATCCTGCACCGCGAGTTCGACGGCCTCCCGTGGACGGCGATCCAGATCACCACCGCCGCGGGCATCTGCGCGGTCGTCGACCTGCTTGCCACCGGCAAGCTGCCGACTCAGGGCTTCGTGCGGATGGAGGACGTCGAGTACACCGACTTCATCGCCAACCGCTTCGGAAAGCACTACGCCTGATCGCAGTCGCGTCCGCTCCGCGCTCGCCGATGCTCAGGGCCGCGGAGCCGGCGGCGACTTGGCGGGTGATCCCGATGGCTTCCCGGCTTCCTTGTCGACCATCGCGTCGAGCATGGTGCCGATGAGGGCCACCGTTTCGTCGCCTCCGGCAGTGCCGTTCCGATCGCCGACCACCATCACCCGCGGCGTGATCTCGATGCCGCGCTCGCCGATGATCTTGAGCAGTTCGACGAGCGCCGCGTTGCCGGAGCCGATCTCGTTGGCGACGAGCCGGAATGCCTCGGCGCGGCCGTCTCCCTCGATGCGGATCGCCTCGGCCTCTGCGGCCGCCTCGATCAGTCGTCGCTCCTTCTCCTGCTCGGCGATCTTGACCTGGTAGCTCGCGGTGGCGAGGCGACGCTCTTCCTCGGCTTCCTGTTCGGTGCGGGTCAGCATCTTTTTCTGCTCGGCGGCCCGCTGCTGCTCCTGGAAGGTCAGCTGCTCCTGCAAGGCGATCTCGCGATCGGTCTGGGTCTTGAGCAGCGGCTGCAGGTCGGGATCGTTGGTGCCGACGTCGCCGATGCGGACCGCGGTGATGGTGACCCCCCGCTGCTCCATCTCGGCGCGGAGCATGGCAAGCGACTGGCTCTCTTGCTGGGATCGCTGCTGCACGTAGTCGAGCGCCTTCACGCTCTCGGCGTTGTTGCGGAAGATCGCCCGCACCGAGGAGTTGAGCGGAGCCACCACGTTCTCCTGATCGTTGCCGAGCTTGGCGATCACGATCGGCGCGTTGCCGGGCTCGATCACGTACTCGACCCGGACATCGACCGGGAAGGTGAAGCCGTCGCTGGTCCGAACGGTGATCTCCTTCTGCTCGTCGACGCCAGCCCCCGCGCGGCCCTCGGTGAAGTAGAGGATTCGGACTTCGTTGGAGACGATCGAGACGGTGTAGGCCTCGGGGTTGAGCGGATAGGTGCCCGGCGGCAGCGGCTCGGCGCGGACACCGCGCTCGTTCTCAGCCGCGAGCATCACCGCCTCGGCCTGCGGCGCCGGCTCGACCGCGAGCGTCGGGGTCGAGCCGAAGTTCGCCTTCAGCACCGCCACCGCCGCCTCCGGCACTTCGGTCGAGGGCACGCTGCGCACATCGAAGAGCGCGGTGTTGATGCGGTAGCGGCCGGGGGTCAGCACATTGGACTGCGGCCCCTTGCGCCCCTCGCCCTCGCCGAGGAAGTAGCGAGCATCCTCGACCATGCGCTTGAACTCCGCGTTGTCGACTTCCGGGGCGAAGAGCTGACCTCGGTCGAGCGGCACGCCGTCGCGCGACTCGACGAGTCCGACCTGCCCGCTCTTCACCTCGATCAGCGGCTCGGTCTCGACGTCGTAGAGCACCGGCCAGAATCCGAAGTGCCAGCCCGGCGCCAGCACCTCCGCCTGCACGCCCATCTCCCCGTCGGTGGCGATGATGCGGCCGCCTTCGAGCCGAGGGCCGAACGCGTTCTTGGTCACGATTCCGACTTCGCCCGCCCCCACGAAGCGGATCGAACTGGCGGCGAACCCCGCGAGGACGAGCACCGGCGCCAACCCCATCAGCAGTCCCTTGAGCCGGCGATCCGGAACGCTCGCCGAGCCCACCAGACAGATCAGTCCGAGCACCACGAACACCAGAAGCACGGTCATCGACATGGCAATCCTCGCTCTCGCCACCAGAACCAGCGCCCGCGCAGGCGTGGACCAACTCGTTGGGGACGGCCGCGGTGGCCTTGCAGTCTCGGCCCCTCGATGAACCTCGGCAGGGTACCCGCGCGAGGAGCGCCGCCGCGTTCACGGGTAGTCTGACCCGATTCTCCGGCTCGATTCCACGATGCGACCGCACGAAGACCCGACTCAAGTCCGCGATCCGCTGCCCCGCGGATTGCTGACCCTGTCGGGGTTGTGGGTCGTGGCTTCGCTGGCGCTCGCCTTTGGCGCGGCCCCGCCAATGCTGCCGCTCGCGTCGTCCTACGCACCTCCAGCGCGATTGGCGCTGTTGGGAATGCTCGCGGGCGTCGTCGTGGGTTGGCCGGTGCTGAGGTTCTCGATGACGCGGAGGATCGCGCCGCGGCGCGGCGTGCTGCTCGACCTCGCGGTGATTCTCGGCGTCGCGCAGATCGCCATCTGGCCGCTGCGCCTGCTCGCCAACTGGTCGATCGAGCGCACCCTCGCACTCGATCTGCTCGTCTCGGGTTGGGCCCTGCTGGCGGCCTGCGCGGTGTTGCTCGGAACCAGAAGCGACCGCAGATCGGCGCACAACTGGGCCACCGCCCTGCTGCTCGCAGCGCTCGCTGCACCATTGCTGGCCGCACCGTTGGTCTTCGAGAGCCTCGAGGCGTTTCTCTCGAGCCCGACGGTGGGTGCGATGCAGCCCTGGGTGGGCCTCTACCGGCTCGCGGATCCCACGGAGCGGCCGCTGACCGAGTCGGACTGGATGGTCGCGATGGTCCCGGCAGCGGCGGGCACCGCCGGCCTGATCGGACTGCTGCTCGCGCTGCGACCCTTGTTGCGGCGTGGATAAACCCCGCCCGAGACCCTATCCTGCCGCGGTTCCCGAGCACCGCACACGGAGTGATTGGCGGTCCCGAAGTTCGGGGGTGGGTGTCGGCGCCGGCCGCCGCCGCCGCAGAGTGTCCTTGGTCCCAGCGAGGTCGATGCCGCCATGGAAATCCTCACCCCCGACGAGAAGAAGCGGCTCGAATCGATGCTGCAGGAACTGCACGCCCGCGGCCGCGAGCTGATCGAGCGGATCGCGGAAGCCCGGGCCCTCGGCGACCTCAAGGAGAACGCCGAGTACCACTCCGCCCGAGAGGATCAGGCGCAGAACCACGCTCGCATCCAGCAGATCGAAGACCGTCTCGCCCGGGCCCAGGTCGCAGACAACTCGGCACTTCCGGAGGACATGGTCTTCATCGGCGCGACCGTGCGGCTCCGCGATGTCGACAGCGGCGATGAGGACCTCTACCGGATCGTGGGCGAGACCACCGGAGACATGACCCTCGAGTACATCGAGGTCACCGTCAACAGCCCTCTCGGCACCTCGCTCATGAAGTCCCGGATCGGGGAGACGGTCCGGGTCGACCTGCCGCGCGGCGAGCGTCGCTACCTGATCGTCGAGATCGTGACCTGATCGCGCGGCGGCCCGCCGCGGTCCTCCTGCGCGAAGTGGGGCCATGACCACCCTCTCGTTCACGGCCTTCGATCTCCTGCTGCCTTCGTTCTACATCTTCTCGGAGTACATCCTCCGCGCGTTGATGGTGCTCGTGGTGCTGTTCCGCAAGGCCGATCGCCCCACCGTCGCCACGGGGTGGATCGTGATGGTGCTGGCCCAGCCGATCGTGGGCGCGATCCTCTACTTCAGCCTCGGCGAAGTGCGCTTCGGCACGCGGCGAATCGCGCGGCACCGGCGGATCCTCGCCCGCATCGACCGGCCGGCGATCCATCGGCATCGAGATCCAGCGGTCTACGCCCCGAAGCTGCCGCCGGCGGCGCACGGACTCTCGCTCGTCACCGACGCCATCTCGCACGGATTGGTCTGCGGCGGCAACCGGGTCGAGCTCTTCGGCGAGACCGAGCAGTCGATCAGGGCGATGATCGAAGCGATCGATGCCGCCCGCGAACACTGCCACGCGCTCTTCTACATCTGGCTCGACGACGGCACCGGCCGCCTGATGGCGGAAGCCCTCGAGCGAGCCGCTGCCCGCGGCGTCGCCTGCCGGGTGCTGCTCGACGCGGTCGGCTCCAAGGCGTTTCTTCGCAGCGAGACCTGTCGCAGCCTGCGCGAACGCGGCGTCTCGGTGGTGGCCGCCCTGCCCGTGAGCGTGCCGCGAATGCTGCTGTCGCGGATCGACCTGCGCAACCATCGCAAGCTGCTCGTCTGCGACGGCGTCGTGGGCTTCACCGGGAGCCAGAACATCGCCGATGCGGCCTTTGCGCCCAAGGCGAAGTTCGCTCCATGGGTCGACTGCCTAGTCCGCCTCGAAGGTCCCGCGGTTCGGGAACTCCAGATGATCTTCGTGGTCGACTGGACCCTTGATGCGCCCGACGAAGGCGGCGACCTCGATGTCGATGCCTTGCTCGCCATCGAGCCCCCTCCACAGGCCGACGGCGTGCCCACCCAACTGGTCGCGAGCGGACCCAACTATCAGCAGGACGCGATCACCCAGTTGATTCAGGCATTCGTGCACTCGAGCCGCCGGGAACTGGTGTTGACGACCCCCTACTTCGTGCCCGATCAGGCCACCCTCACCAACCTGATGGTCGCGGCGCGGCGCGGCGTCGAGGTGACCTTGGTGGTTCCGGCCCGCAACGACAACGTGGTGGTGGGACTCGCGAGCCGATCGCTCTTTGGTCCGCTGCTCGAGGCCGGCGTGCGGATCGAGGAGTTTCACGGCGGGCTGCTGCACGCCAAGACCGTGACCATCGATCGCGAGATCGGCGTGGTGATGTCGGCCAACCTCGACCTCCGCAGCTTCGACCTCAACTTCGAGTGCGGGGCCCTCGTCTACGACGCGGGATTCGCGGCGACCTTGCGTGAACTGCAGGAGTCCTATCGCCGGCGGTCGACCCCCGTTCCCCTCGAGCGATGGCGCGATCGATCGGCTCGCTTGAGGCTCGCCCAAGGCGCCGCCAGCGTGCTCAGCCCGCTGATCTGATCAACCCTCGGCTCAGGGCGAGCCCGGGTGCACCACCTCGAGCACCTGGCCGGGCTGCACGTTGTCGATTCGTGATCGCTCGCCATCGGGCCATCGCACCACCAGCGCCAGCGGGCCGGTCGGCGACGGAAAGCCGAAGTGGGCCTCGTTGGCGAGATTCGACTGGAAGGGGCCGCCGGCCCACAACCACCGCCTCTGTCCCCGCTCGCCGTCCTCGAGGTCCACGACGGCGCCGACTCCGTGACGATTGCCGATGCCGGGTCGATCGTCGCGCAAACGGACGCGGAGCCAGCGGTCCGACGCCGGATTCGCGTCGTTGGCGATCAGTCGCAGCGGGCCATTCAGTTCTCCGATCACCACGTCGATGTCGCCGTCGTCGTCGAAGTCGGCGAAGACCGCGGTGCGATCGACGTGCGGCTCCATCGCCCATTCGCCCGCCGAGACGAGGCGTTCGAACCGGGCCGGCTCGCGATGGAAGAGCAGCGGCGGCTGGGCGTACTCGGAGTCCATGGTCTCCGCCGAGGCCTGCGGATAGACGTGGCCGTTCACCACCAGCAGGTCCTCGCGACCGTCGTGGTCGAAGTCGAAGAATCCCGACGCCCACCCGAGCAGCGGCC
>JAPOKA010000080.1 GCA_029977865.1 bacterium | reverse complement strand
CGCGATGGCCGGCGCTCCCGCCGAGATCGCCTCCGCCACCGACGAGCCTCTGATCGCCGGCGAGGATCTGGTCGATCGTGCGGCGTGGGCGGCGCTCTTCGCGGCCGGTCCGTCGATCGAGGGTGTCTCGATGACCGAGTACGCGGCGAGCCGCGCAGCGCTCCTCCAACGAGTGCTGTGGCAGGGAGAGATCGTCGTCGATCCAGAAGGCGAGGCCCTTCCGCTGCCCTGTTCGGGCGAGTTGCTCGGTATCGCTCTCGAGGCGCTGGCAGCGGTCGACGCATCGATGGAGGCCGCCGCCGAGGGCCTTCGGCGGCCATGACTCAGGCGCCCGACGCGAGGTGCTCGCGCAGCCGCCGCGCTTCGCCGTCGAAGGGCGTCTGCAGCAGATAGCGATCGAGCAGGGAGATCGCCCGATCGCGAAGCCCGGCCGCAGCGAGACAGCGGGCACGCAGCACGCGAACTCGGCCCGGACTCGCCGCCCCGGCACCGATCCAGCCGAGGGCCGCGACGGCGAGCGAGCCTTCACCGAGGCGAAGCAGGACATTGGCAAGCGCTATGCGATCAGGGGCGATGGCGATGTCGTGGGCGATCAGCGGCGTCAGGGCCTTGCGTGCGATGGCGTCGAGGCGAAGGCGAGCCGCAGCGCGTCCGAGCACCGATCGATGCGAGGGCGTGCGGAGCTCGGCGAGATCGAACGACTCGACGAGTTCCCGTGTCGGAACCGCTTCAACGAGGAGCGGCATCAGCTTGGTGCTGAGGCTCTCGGGATGCTCGGATCTCAGTCTGCCCGCGGCACGGTCGCCGGCGGGCCGCTGCTGGCCAAGATGCGCCGCGAACACCACCCGCCACAGGTCGATCTCGCGGCCACAGAGCGTCACCAGCGCTTCGGCGGCGGAGAGCGCCCCGCCCCAATCGGAAGGGCGCAGCGAGATCGCCCACTCGGTCTCGAAATGCCGCACGAGCAGTTGTTCGAGCGGCCTGGCGTCCTTGAGCGATTCGACCAACCCGCACTCGCCGCGGGCGGCGAGTGCCTTGCGGGCAAGGGTGCCGGCCGAGGGCCGGCGCTCGATGGCTTCGCCGGGCGAGTCCGCGCTGCTCCACGCCGAGATGTCCCAGGACTTCTCGACTTCCTTGTGCGGGCTGATCAGCGAATCGCCCTCGAGGTCTGCGGCAATGGGCACTCCTGCCAACTCGAGCACCGTCGGCACCAGATCGACGGCGGCGGCGTCCTCGGAGGAAGCGACCGTCGAGTGCCAGAGCCGACCCGAGCGATCTCCGACCGCCGCCGCGATCAGGACTCCGTCGCCTCCGGTTGCCTCCGTGAGCCGGGTGAGCGTCGCCGCGAGACTCTTCTGCACGCGCGACACCCGCTCCGCTCTGGCTTGAGGAGACTCGCGATCTGCCGCGGCAGTCTCCTGTTCTCGCAGCGAGAAGCCCAGCGCCCACAGCCGCGGTCGCGATGGGTCGTCCCCCGAGTGGGCCTCGAGCGCCTCTGCTGCGGAGAGCGTCATCTCGAGCGAACGCGCCGACGCAGCCTGGTGACCGGTCCCGGCATGCCCTGATCCGATCGCGATCACCGCGCGAGCAACATCCGCCGCGGCCGCGGTGGGCGACACCAGTTGAGCGAGAAGGGTCTCGGGCGAAGCGACTCGCTGCGGATCGAGACCCTCTGGCACCTCGCCGGCGGCCAGCGACTTCAGCCGTCTCGCCGCGAGCACGGCGGCGGTGGTCGCGATGGGCACGCGGCTCCCGTTCACGTCGGCGATGCCCGGCCAGCCGACCACGACCGCGCCGCAACCGTGCGCAGCGAGTCGATCCCAAACCCACGGGCGGTCGGCATCCGAAGCCCGTCGAGGCCGGACCGCGAAGGTCGACTCGTCGATCGCCATCCACGTCAGGACCCCGTGGCGAGCAGGCGAAGCACCGGTTCCGATCGTCGCCGCGACGCCCCACCAGTTCGCCTGCGACATGAACAGAAGCGGCATCGACGCCAGGCTCGCCGGATCGTTCCATCGGCCTTGGTCGGCATCGGGGTTCCGGTCCGCCTGGATCTTCGGTGCGAGCGACTCCGCGACCTCCTCGTCGAGGAGGATCATCGCGAGCACGATGCGGCGCGGCGCTCCCCGAGTGCTCGCGGTCCCGCCATCCGTGGCGGTGCGGTTCACGTCGTCTCGCCGCCGTGCTGCCTGCGAAGCGACGGATCGATCGCCGAGGCCATCGCCTCCGCGTCGGCACCGCCGAGGAACGCGGCGACCTTCGCCATCTCGGTGCTCGGGTCGGCGAGGACCCTGGCGTAGTCGACGAAGAGGCACTCGAGGTCGGGACGCTGGCGCATCCAGCGCTCGATCTGCGCGACCTGGGCGTCGAGGGTCTTCATCATCTTGTCCGGCTCGAGCTTGCCGCCGGACTTGCCGAGTCGATCGAGCATCACTCGCTGGCTGCGGACGATCTCGCGCAGGTCGCGGTCCATGAAGACCACGCGGTACTTCGGCGTCTGCGGCCCACGGGGCAGGAACGAGAGCAGCTGCGCGACGATCTTGACGACCCTGCCCTTCGCCTCCGGGATCCACGAGGCGTCGCGGGCGAGTTGCGTCGCCTTCTCGTGCTCGTAGTAGCCGCGGGGATTGTCGGAATCGGCTTCGCGCTTCTCGTCGGTGAAGGGCGCGAGACCGCCCGCCGCGATCGCCTGCATCATCATCGAGGTGCCGCTGCGGGGAAGCCCGCTCACGACAGTGACGATCTCCTCGCGCGGGGTCTCGCCGAGCGAACCCATGCGGTCGCCGCCATCGCGGCGCTTCGTGCGGTCGGCTTCGATCGAGGCCATGGCCGCGTCGAGCGCGTCGCCCGCGGCGGCCTGGGCGTCGGGGCGCTTCGCGAACTCCTTGACGATCGTCCGCTGGTTCGCGGCTCCGTCGGCATCGCCGAGCGCGGCCAGCAGTTCCGCAAGCGACTCGCGGGCCTCGACGTACGCGGGCGCCTGCGCGACTGCGAGTTCGAGCGCGGCCTTCGCGGTTGCGGTGTCGCCGCTGGCGTGGAGCGCCTTGCCGAGCAGATGGTGGGCGAGAGGGTTCTGGAAGCGAAGCTCGGTCGCGGAGAGGGCGTGTTCGATCGCGTCGCCCCACGCTTCGCGGGCGACCGCGCACTCGGCGAGCCCGAGCCGCGCGTCGGCGTTCTCGCTGTCGGCCTTGAGGGCGCGTGCAAAGCACGTGTCGGCCTCGTCGCGGCGTCCAAGCGTCAGGAAGGCGCGGGCGAGCATCAGGTTGCGATCGGGCGTCTCGTCCTCGGCGCATTCCTTGAATGCGGCCTCGAGCATCGGCAGGGCCTTCTCGCCGGCACCGGTGCCGATCGCGTGCTGCGTCTCGAGCCAGGTGAACGTGCCGCGCATGTCGCCGAGGAGGCTCATCAGCTTGCGGATCTTGAAGACGAGCGGTCGCGGCGGTTCCTTGTAGGGCTTGGCTTCGTCCTTCCCGTCTGCCGTCGCGTCGGCTTCGGCCGCTTCGCGCGCTTGGTCCTTCGAGGTCGCGTCCGTCTCAGCGGCTCCGTCGACGGCGATCTCCTCGCCCTCCTTGCGGAGCTTCGGGATCTTGAGGTCGTGCTTCTCGGCTTCCGGCCGCAACTTCTCGAGTTCCTCGAGGGCCCGCTCCCGCGCCGCGACGACGTTGGTGGCGAGCTTCGCGGTCGCGGCGGCGTGGTCGTCCCAGCGCTCGAGGCCCGCAAGGCAGCCGAGGAGATTCAGTCCGAAGCGGTGCTCGTCGGGATAGTCGTTCCAGATCTCCTCGAGGATCTCCGCGGCCTCGCCGAGCCGGCCCGCGTCCATGAAGGACTGCGCGAGGTTGTAGCGCAGCTCGCGCACGGTCTCCTTGATGGCGACACCGGTGTCCTCGTTGGGTTCCTCGATGTAGCCGAGTTCGACGAGCTGCTTCATCGCTTCGGCGCTCTGCACGCTGTCGAGCATCGCGTCGGGCGGATGCATGCCGCTCTTGCCGGGCACGTCCTCCCAGCTCTCGATCGTGGCGACCTCGGTCGGATCCTCGAAGATCGTGACGAGCGGCTTGCCGTCCATGTCGCGGCCGACGGGAAGTCCGTACAGCGAGAGGATCGTCGGGCAGAGGTCGAGCACGCTCGCGCCAGCGATCTCGCCGCCCTTGCGGATGCCGGGTCCCTTCGCGACGAAGATGCCGTAGGAACGGTGTTCGATCGCCGGACCCGCGGGCTCGACGGGGATGTGCTCGGGCCGCAGGTGGTCGGGATGGAAGCCGTGGTCGGAGAGCAGGATGACCGTGGTGTCCTCGCCCGCAAGCGAGAGCATGGCTCCGAGCATCAGGTCGTGCATGCGATAGCCGGACTCGACGACCCCGGAATAGATCTCGAAGTCACTGTCCGATACGCCCTTCTGCTGCGGCGGGTGGTACTTCATGAAGCCGTGGCAGAAGTGGTCGATGCCGTCCAAGTAGACCGCCATGAAGTCCCACGGCTCGAGCTGCATGAGCGCGGTCGCCGCGGCGTGGATCGAGGAGATCTCGCCGATCACCTTCGCGAGCGACTGCAGGCGCTGGTCCTTCTCCTGATCGACCTTGTGGCCGTTCGGGACGAAGGGGCCGATGTCGTCCTCGGCGACCTCGACCTGATGGAGACGGAACTCCTGAAGGTTGCGCTCGAGCCGCGGCGGATGGACGGTGCCGGGTGCCATCGGCCACTGCTCGGGAGTCCAGCCGAACTCGCCGGGCTGCGGACGCACGCCCTGCTCGATCTGCTTCGCGACCTCTGGGTCGCGGATCGCCTGGCTCTTCTGGTACCAGTCGCTCACCATCACGCCGTCGACCGGTTCGGCGGGATGGCTTGGCCACCAGCCGACCACGATCGGCTTCTTGCCGCATTGGTTGAGGATGTTCCAGACCGCCTTGACCTTGCGGCTGACGTTGGTGATCGGGCGGATGCCCTTGCCGTCGGGGGTGGGTTCGCTGAAGCCGTGGATGCCGTGCTTGAAGGGTCGCTTGCCGGTCGCGATCGAGGTCCACAGCATCGGGCTCAGGACCGGCGTGAGCGTCGCGTTGTTGCCGCTGACGCCCTCGTCCATCATCTTCTTGAGGTTGGGCATCTTGCCCTGTTCAAGCAGCGGTCGGATCGCCCGCCAGTCCGCGGCGTCCCAGCCGATGACGAGCACCTTGCGGTCGTTGGGAAGAGGAATCGAGTCTGGCATCGTCTGAGTCCGGCGAAGGGGGCCGCGGTGAGTCGGATAGGCGTCCAGTGAGGTCCGGTAATCGACCGTCGTCGACTCGATCGCTTCCGGATCTATCGACTGCGTTGGTCCTCCGCAACAGAGCGGTGGCAACTTCTGTCCAGTTCATCGCTCGCGGTCGGACCCGCGGCGGGGGACTCGGATCGCGCCACCGCGGCCTACGCCGCGATGACCCGCAACTGAAGGTGGACGACCGATGCAAACTTGACCCGATACCCGACCCGAATCGCCCGAATTGGCGTCGCGGTCGGCACCTCCCGGTGGTCGCTACGCTTTCGAACTTCCGCGGCCGGCCACCGTTGGCCGTTCGCGTCAATCGACCCTCGACACCCCGCAGCCAGTCTTCGGCGCGGACCCTCTCAGGAGAACTCCATGAACCGCCTGCGCTTCCTTCGCTCCAGCCTCCTCCTGGCAGCCGCCGCTCTTGCAGCCGGCGGCTTGTGGGTCGGCCTCTCCGGCCGAACCGCCGACGCCCAGCAAATTCCCGGCGGAGCGCCGATGCCTTGGCAGCAGCAGATCGCAGGGGCGCTTCCGATCTTCGGCAGCGGCAACTGGGTCGTGGTCGCCTCGACCGACTTTCCGCTGCTCTCGACCGCGGGGGTCGAGACGATTCGAGTGCCCGACGGGCTTGCTGCGGCGGTGAACTCGATGGAGGGGATCTTCCAGATGAGCAGCAGGCTGCGGCCGAGCTTCCATGTGGCGAGCGAACTCGACATCGCCGCGACGCAGAACGACGACGCCAAGGCCTACCTCGCGGAGATCACCAAGATTCTGCCGACCGTCGGGGTGGTGAAGATGCCCGCCGCAGACATCGTGCAGACTGTCATCGACACCGCCGCCACCAAGCGGGTGCTGGTGATCAAGACCGACTCGATGATTCCCTACGGGTCGATCGCGGTCGAGTTGGAGCCTGGATTCTGGAGCCCCGAGCAGGAGCAGGCGCTGCGCGATGCGATGAAGTCTGGCGGCTGAAGCGGGAGCTTGAACGCGGAGCCCGCGGCCGACGACCGCGACGTCGGCAATCCCCTTCGCAGCGGCCTCTGTCCTCGCTTCGCTCGGACGTCTCCCCAAGCGTCGATCGCTTCGCGATCTCGCGGGGGAGGGGTCTTTCTCCGCACGCGGGCTGAAGTTGCAGCCCACGGGGGCATCGAGCAATCGGGGCGGCCGGATTTGAACCGACGACTTCCTGCTCCCAAAGCAGGCGCTCTACCAAGCTGAGCTACGCCCCGCCGACGGAGAGTCTACGGGGTCGGAGGAGGTTGGATCTCAAGGCAGTCCCACCCCCGAAGCCCGCCCGGGTGGTTCCGGCACGATTCGACGCCGATCCGCCGGTCGAGGGTTGTGCAGATCGGCCTCGGCGCGGGAGACTCTCCACCGGCGGCCAAGGCTGCCGTGGGTGGGGAGAAGCGACTGCCGATTTCGCGTTTCGAGGTCGACTCGAAGCGCCTTCCTCGACCGACGCCTGCCGCGCGGTGCGGGATGGACGTCGGAGACCGCGATGCGGGCGGATGTCGCCCGCCTCAACGGAGGTGTCGCATGCCAGGCGGATCGAACGCAGGAATGGCCGTGGGCGCCCAGTACCGCTATCGCGGTGCTTCGGGAATCTCCAGTTGGATGAGCGCCGAGCAACTTCGGGAGGCGGCCAAGCAGGGCGACCTTGCGCCCACCGATGAGATCCAGGCCGCCGGCCGCGCGGACTGGGTGGAGGCATCGTCCGTCAAGGGACTCGAGTTCCCCGGCGCGGAGCCGGTCGAAGAGGCGGCCAACCTCTCGACCAGTTCCTCCGGACACCACATCAAGTTCCAGACCCTCAAGGAACTGCTGCAGGCGTTCCTGCACAACGACATCGAGATCCGCGACGGGCGCGACACGCTTTCGCTGCGCCTCGCCGCCGTCGGCACCGATCATTTCGAGGCGACCGACGAGGAGTCTCGACGTCGGCTGTTCCTGCCATACTCGCGGATCCGCCGCATCGTGGCCGAGGAGACCTCGCAGACCGCGCTCAACTACCGCGAGGCGCACCGGATCTCGGTCTGGATCGACGGGGGCGCCTGACCGTCCGGCGGTGCTCATGCAGAAGCGGATGCGGGCGTGGCGTTTCGCGTCGCGGTGATTCGGTGCGGTCACCCCAATCGCGATCGGATGGGGAGATGGGCCCGCAGCCGCGGGAAGCGGGGTTCTTACGGTGAGGTCCTCACTCAAGAGGAGGATCTCATGCGCACTCATGCTCACGGCATCGCTTTGCTCGCCTCGACCATCATCATGGCGGGAGCCGCGACCCATGCGGCCTCGGCGCAGATCGTCGGCGTCGAGTTCTCGAAGGACTACCAGCTCATCGACCTCGGCTCGATCTCCGGACTTCCCACGCCCAACGGCGGACTGGTGATCCGGGCCGACGAGCCCAACACCCTCTACATCGGCGGCGCCGCGAACAGCAGCAGCGGCATCGTGGCGCGGATCGGGCTGACCCGCGACACCGATGGCCACATCAGTGGATTCGGCTGTGCCGACCCAGAGGTCTTCGCGCTGGCGCCCCACATCGATGGCGGACTGTTCTTCGCCCCGGGAGCGGTGCTCTTCTACACCGGCTATCCCATCAACGTGATCGGGCAGATCCCTCCCGGCGAGACCGCGGCAACGCGGATCATCGACCTCACCGCGCTTGGGATCTCGAGTTCCGCCGGATCGGCCACGCTGGTACCCGCGGGATTCCCCGGCGCAGGGCGACTCAAGATCCTCTCCTACAACGCGAGCCGTTGGTACGACGCGGCGATCGTTCCGGATGGTGCGGGCACCTACGACATCGTCGAGGTCTCTCCCCCGATCCAGATCGTGGGCTCCCCCGAGGGGGCGGTCTACATCCCCGCCGGCAATCCGATGTTCGACGTGCCGTCGGTGCTCGTCGCCGAGTACGGCGCCGGCGAGGTGGGGGCGTACGACATCGATGACAACGGCGATCCGATTCCGAACACTCGCCGCGACTTCGTGCTCGGACTCAGCGGAGCCGAGGGTGCCGCGATCGATCCGGTCACCGGCGACTTCATCTTCTCGACCTTCGGCGGCGGAAATCGAGTGGTCGTGGTGCGGGGATTCACCATCTCGCCGACCTGCGTCGGTGATCTCGATGGAAGCGGAGCCGTCGATGGCGGCGATCTGACGATTCTCCTGAGCTCGTGGGGCGACTGCGGAAGCTGTCCCGCCGATCTCGACGGAAACTGCGTGGTGAACGGCACCGATGTGGGCGTGCTGCTCGCTTCATGGGGCGTCTGCAGCAACTGACTCGCGACCACGGTCCGATGCTCGTTGGCGGTAGGCTCGCGGCATGATGAGCCCCGCCGATCGCGTGCCTGCCGAGTTCGACCATCTGATCTGGTCGGTGCCCGACCTTGCCGCAGGCATCGACGACCTCGAGCGCAGGCTCGGCGTGCGGGCCGCGATCGGCGGTCGTCATGCGAAGTGGGGCACGCACAACGCCCTGCTTTCGCTGGGAGGCCATCGCTACCTCGAGATCCTGGCCGACGATCCGCAGGCCTCGGTGCATCGCCACCCCTTCGGCCTCGATCGCGGCGACCTGCCCGCGATCACGCACTGGATGGCGGCCTGCTCGCTGCCCGAGGCTGCAGATCGCGCCCGCGAACGAGGCTTCGAGGCGGGCGATGTCGAGCAGTTCGGTCGCGAGCGTCCTGATGGATCCCGGCTCGAGTGGCGGCTCTCGACGCGTCTCGATCTGCCCGGCAGCGGACTCGTCCCGACTCTCATCGACTGGCTCGGCGAGGCTGACCGCGTCCACCCGGGGCTCTCGGCGCCGGCGGGACTCGAACTGGCCTGGTTTCGCGGCAGGCATCGCGACCCGGCCCATGTGCAGACGGCGCTCGCGGCACTGGGCCTCGCGCTCGAGGTCGAACACGGCCCCTCGGCGAGACTCGTCGCCGGCATTCGCCGCCCCGACGGCACCGTGGTCGAGCTGTGAGGGAATCTCGGACAGACGGGCCGGATTCGTACCTTGCACTTCTGCACGCCTCGACGGCGCGGTAGGGTGCAAGTTCGGGTTGACGCAACGACTCGAGTTCGGGGAACGGCTTGATGCACACACCGGGGCCAACTGGCGATTCGGCGACCCACGCGCGATCGGTCTCGAGATTTCGTTGGTCGTGGGCAGCGGTCTCGGTGGCTTCGATGCTGCTTGGTGGCCTGACCTATCTCTGCTACCGCCCGCCGTCGCTGCGATTGTTCAGCTGGTTCGAGGCGATGGGCTTGCAGCCGCTCGTCATCATGGTGCGACGCCAAGCCGCGGCGTGGACCTGGGAACCACCATCCTGGTGGATCGGATCCGCACCTGCAGCGCTCTGGCTCTTGAGCGGACTCGCGGCGTACGCGGCGCTGTGGGGCGGCTGGGCTCCGCGTGGGGCACGCCTGTGGATGGGAGCGCTGATCGTCGCCGCGTTCGCCGGAGAACTCGGTCAACTCGCCTTCGTGCCCGGCACCTTCGATCCCATCGACCTGCTGGTGTCGGTGCTCACCGCCGCGATCTTTCTCGCACTCGCTCGTGGTACGACGCAAGCGCCTTGTCCGGAGACCTTCCGATGATCACCCGCCTGCACCTGGGCTCCCTCGCCATCGCAGTCGTTCTGTCGGTGCTCGCGATCGGCAGCATCAACGACTCGCCGAGCGGATCCGGAGACACCTCTTCGGACTGGCCGTCGTTCTCGGAAGAGTCGCGTCCCCGGGCCCCAACGGCATCGCGACCGCCGGCCCCCGAGCTCCCATCCGACGCAGGCGACCGGAGGACCGACCTTCCCGCGGTGCTCGCACAACTCGACAGCGGTCGCTACTCGGACGACCAGCGCGATGCGCTCTTCGAGCGCGACTTCGAGGGCAAGTGGTTCGTGGTGGAAGGACGGGTCACCGATGTGGGCACCTGGCTCGGCCAGAAGTACGTGACGCTGAGCGTGCAGGGGTCGGGGCTCTGCGACGTCTACCTCCCCGACGATTTCGACATCCTCAGCGTCGAGGTCGGCACGACCGGACGGTATGTGGGGCGATTCGACTTTCTCGGCGACGGCGACCTCTTCCATCGCCAGTTCTGGGAAGGCACCCGGCTTCGCTGAGTCGCGGCGGATCGATCTCCGCGAGGACCCATCGACTCGGCCTCACCGCGATCGCGCGCGATTCCCTTCGCAGGTCCTCGAGCCACTCCTCGCCGAAGACCTGCGCTTCCTCGTCGGCCAGCATCGACAGATGGCGGAAGGCCTCGCGCCACCCGCCCGCGGCGGCACCGAAGGCCAGTCTGGCTCTACCCTGCTGCGGTGAACCGCGAACGCGACAGCGAAGTGATCGTGATCGGCCTCGGCGGCATGGGTCTCGCCGCCTGTCGCGAGCTCGCCCGTCGTGGCGTGCGGGTCCTCGGACTCGAGCAGCACACGATCGGCCACGCACTCGGGAGTTCCCACGGTGGGACGCGGGTGGTGCGGCAGGCCTACTTCGAGCATCCCGACTACGTGCCCCTGTTGCGCCGCGCGATGGACGGCTTCCTTCGACTCGAGCAGGAGTCCGGCCTCGCGCTTCTCGAGCGTTGCGGCGTGGTGATCGTCGGCGGCCTCGACTCGTCGCTGATCTCCGCGAGCGCAGGTGCCGCAGCAGCGCACGGCATCGAGGTGGAGCGGCTTGAAGGCACGGTGCTTCGCGCGCGGCTCCCGCAGTTCTTCGCGAAGGACGATGTCGGCCCGAGCCTCGGACTGCTCGAGCCCGGGGGCGGCTTCGTTCGTCCCGAGCGGGTGCTGCGAGCACTCGCAATGCTCTCGATGCGGGATGGCGCCCGACTGCGCGAGCGGGTTCCGGTACGCAGTTGGCGCACGACGTCGGATGGCGTCGAGGTCGAGGCTGGCGACGGACGATTCCGCGCCGATCGAGTCGTGATCACCGCGGGAGCGTGGAACCCCGCCGTGCTCGTCGCACGCGAGGCTCGGCCGGGACCGCTGCCCCTCACCGCAGTGCGGCAGGTGCAGAGCTGGCTGCGACCGCACGAGCCGAGACTCGCCGACGCCGCGAGGTTCCCCGCATGGCTCGTCGATCGCGGCGAAGGCGCTGCGCCTCTCTACGGCGTGCCCATCGATGCGGCGGCGACTCCCGATGAGCCGGGATTCGGGTGTGCGAAGGTCGCAGTGCACGGCGAAGGCGAGCCGTGCGATCCCGATCGCGTCGATCGCACGGTGAGCGATGCGGAACTGACCGCGATCGAGGCGCTCGCACGGCAACACCTGCCGGGACTGCCGGGCCGCCTCGAGTCGGCGCGAGTCTGTCTCTACACCAACTCGCCAGACGGCCACTTCCTGATCGATCGCCATCCGCTCGACGAACGAGTCGCGATCGCCGCAGGATTCTCCGGTCACGGCTTCAAGTTCGTCCCGGTCGTCGGCGAGGCGCTTGCGGATCTTGCAACGACCGGCCGGACCGACCTTCCGATCGGGTTCCTCGCGGCGTCGCGGTTCTCCTGAGCGGCGTCAGCCCGCGGCGACCGTCCGCACCGCCGCGATCGCCCGCTCGATGCCGGCATCGTCGACGTCGAGATGGGTCACGGCGCGAATGCGACCGGCGCCCATCGGGATCATCCGCACGCGATGGGGCTCGAGTGCGGCGCAGAACGCCTGTGCATCGCCCCCGATCCGCATGAAGACCATGTTGGTGCGCACCCCCCGCGGCGGAGGCTCGACTTCGATGCCGGAGATCCCGGCGAGGCCGCTCGCGAGCCGCATGGCGTGGGCATGATCCTCGACGAGGCGTTCGATGTGGCAGTCGAGCGCGTGGATCGCAGCCGCGGCAAGGAGCCCGCTCTGCCGCATGGCGCCTCCGAACATCTTGCGGAAGCGGCGAGCCCGTCCGATCAGCGACCTCGCCCCCGCCACCACCG
>JAPOKA010000007.1 GCA_029977865.1 bacterium | reverse complement strand
CGCCGAGAGCGCCACCGTGGGCGGTGCCGGTTTGTTCGGCCACGCCGAGTCCCCCTGCGGCCCCGGCAGCAGACCTGCCTGCACTGCGATCTGAAATCCATTGCACGGCGCAATCATGGGGACACCGCGGCGAATCGCCTCGACCAGCGCGGAATAGAGATCCCGACGGATCAGCGAGGCCATGATCCGCCCTGCCGCGACGTCGTCGCCATACGAGAATCCGCCCGGCAGCCCGAGCAGCCCGAATCGATCGACCAGCGCCGGATCTCGCCGCAGTCGCTGCAGAGTGATCAGTTCGGGTCTCGCGCCTGCAAGGGAAAACGCCTCGGCGAGTTCGCCGTCGCAGTTGGTGCCGGGTGCGGTGACCACCAGCGCTCGCAGGCTCATGACCCCGCTCCTGCCGCGGCGCCATCGCCCTCCCATGCCGCACGGAGCTGGTCGATCGGAATCGAGCACGTGCCGCCTCGGCTCGACAGGGAGAGCATCGGGGCCGACTCGAAGCGTCCGATCACCGCAAAGGGAATCTCCGCGAGCGCAGCCTCGACCGCCGATTGCGAACGGGCTTCCACTTCAAGGAGATAGCGGCTCGGCGCTTCGGCGAACGCCGCGGCGAGCGGGGGAAGCTCTGCGCCCACTCGATCGAGTTCGATGGCGACGCCAAGGCCGCCGGCGAAGGCCATCTCGGCCGCCGCCACGAGCACCCCTCCCTCGCTTGCATCGTGCGCCGCGCGGACGAGGCCCTCGCGGATCAGTCGATGCACGCACGACGCAACTCGCGGCGCCAGGTCCAGATCGACCTGCGGCAGGGCGTCGAGAGTCCGCTCCACCGCCTCACCGGTGGCGACTCGACGCAAGTGGCTGCCACCGGTCGCCTCGGTGCTGCGACCAACCAGAAGCAGCAGATTGCCGGGCTGCTTGGCATCCATGGTCGCGGCCCGCTCGATCGAGGCGATCGGCGCGAAGCCCGACACCAGCAGCGTGGGGGGAATCCGGATGGTGGTGCCGTCGCCCACCGCGAACTGGTTGTTGAGCGAATCCTTGCCTGAGATGAAGGGCGCCCCGAAGGCCATCGCTCCGTCGTAGCAGCCCTCCGCTGCACGAACCAACGCTCCCATGCTCGCGGGGTCGCCACATCCGGGCCAGCAGAAGTTGTCGAGGATCGCCACCCGACTCGGGTCGGCTCCGACGCAGACGAGATTGCGGACGCATTCGTCGATTGCCGCAAGCACCATGAGATAGGGATCTCGCTCGAGTCCGGTGGCGAGCCCATTGGCGATGGCGAGCCCCCGACCGGTTCCCGCCACCGGCTCGACAACCGCCGCGTCCGAAGGGCCGCCGCCACCGACGCCCACGAGCGGCTTGATCGCGGTGCGGCCCTGCACCTCATGGTCGTACTGGCGAATGATCCACGCCTTGCTCGCGATGTTGGGGTGCGCCAGCAGCCTCAGCAGCACCGCGACGATTCCGTCGGGCGTCGCTTCGGCGCAGTGGGTTCCAGTCTCGGGGTCGCCGAAGGCGCCGGCGGGCGGTGGCCAACTCGCCTCCCGGACCGGCATCGGCACCCCGCCGTGCAGGAACGACATCGCCAGCCGACCCACCTCGGATCCGTTCCAACGCAGCACCAGGTCGCCATTCCCTTCGCCGAAGCGACCCAGATCCGCCCACTCGACCTCGCGCTCGGCGCAGATCTCGGCGAGACGCTCGAGGTGCTCCGCAGGAACCGCCAGCACCATGCGCTCCTGCGCCTCGGAGATCCAGACCTCGGTGGGATCGAGGCCCGCGTACTTGAGCGGCGCCCGCTCGAGATCGACGACCGCTCCGAGCGCTTCGCCCATCTCGCCCACGGCGCTCGAGAAGCCGCCGGCGCCGCAGTCGGTGATGGCACTGAACAGCGGGCCCCCCTCGGCATCGCGGGCGGCCAGCACCGCGTCGAGCATCGTCTTCTCCACCACCGCGTGCCCGATCTGCACCGCATGGCTGAACTCGTCGACGTGGGTCGACTCGAGTTCGGCGCTCGAGAAGGTCGCGCCGTGAATGCCGTCGCGGCCGGTGCGCCCGCCGAGCGCGACGATCCGATCGCCGAAACGCGCCGCCCCCTTCACAAGGTGTCGCGGCATGACGCCGACCACACCGCAGAAGACCAGGGGATTGCCGACATGGCGGCGATCGAACCAGACCGCACCGTTGAGGGTGGGTATTCCCATGCGATTGCCGTAGTCGCGCACGCCCGCGACCACCTCCCCAAGCACCCGACCCGGCGGCAGGCAGCCTGACGGCACCGAGTCAAGATCGGCAGGAGCCACGCAGAAGACGTCGGTCGCGGCGATCGGCTTGGCCCCGAGACCGGTCCCGATCACGTCGCGGATGCATCCACCGATGCCGGTGGCGGCGCCGCCGTAGGGCTCGATCGCCGACGGATGATTGTGCGTCTCCACCTTGAAGCAGACCGCGTGCTCGTCGTCGAAGGCCACCACACCGGAGTTGTCGACGAAGACCGACAGGCACCAGTCGACGCCGGAGTCGATCAACTCGCGGGTCGCGGCCGCGACCGTGCTCTTGAGCAGGTTCTCCACCACCACCACCCCGTCGGCCTCGACTCGATGGCCCGGACGCGCGGCGGAGGCGAGTTCGACCAGCGATGGCCCTTCCGGCGGCTCGGTCTCGCGGTAGCGGACCGTCGACTTCAAGGTCTTGTGCACGCAGTGCTCGCTCCAGGTCTGCGCGAGCGTCTCCAACTCGATGGCTCTCGGCTCGCGGCCGAGACCGCGGTAGTGCTCGCGCACCGCCCGCATCTCCTCGAGCGAGAGGAAGAGATGTCCCTCCCGCGAGAGCCGCGCCAGCGCCGCGTCGTCGAGTTCGCGGATGGGGACTTCCGGAACCTCCGTCGAACGGGATCGTCCGCGGGGAAACGAGTCGGGGTGGAATCGATGGGCATGGATCGCGTGGACCACGGGATTGGCGAGGAGCCGCGTGGCGATCTCCGTCGCCTCCGCTTCCGCAAGGCCATCGAACTCCCAGCGCACGCCGGTCTGCACCTCGACGAGGTCGGGCGACTCGAGATCGAGCATCGCCGCGATCGCGGTCCGGACGCTGTCGGCCGCCGGATCGGTGACTCCGGGACGAGGGTGCACCTCGATCGCAGTGACGGACTCCTCCGCTTTCGGATCGATCCGCACCGTCGCGACCTCGGTCACCGGGTCGGCAAGCAGCGCCTGCGCGATCCTCTCGAGCGCGACATCACCCACGTCCTCTCGGTCCGCCTCGATCAGGTAGATCGAGGCGCGGCGCACCGCCGCGGGAACCGGCAGCGCAGGATCGGAGGCGATCCGCCCGAGCAGGCTCGCGGCGCGGGGATCTCCATCGGCCTCGCGGGATCGCACTTCGACCCGAACCACCCGCCGCGCTGCGCGCAACGATGTCGCTTCGATCTCGACCGCTGCCGCCTCTCCACGAACGCGTTCCATGGGGGCGGGGATTCTACAGGTCGCCGCCACCGCCTCCGCCACCGTGATCTCCACCAATGGAGATCGCCGCCGGCGGCCCCGAGTCGAGGGCGTGCCGGCGGCGATTCAAGCCCGTGGTCGGGCGGGCAGTGCGAAAGGTCGGCTCAGAAGAACAGCTGCCACTGGGTCCGCAGCAGGAACTGGTTCGACTTGTCGGTCGCTCGCAGTCCGTAGCCGAGATCGGACCAGAAGTAGGAGACGCTGTTGAAGGTGATGCCGAAGTCGGTGGTCCACTTGGCGTTCTGGCCGTGGAAGTACCAGTTGAAGCCGAAGGTGAGCAGGCTCAGGTCACCCGGCTCGTTGAAGTTGGCGGGTGCGAAGCCTTGCGGCTGCAGGCTGGTGTTGGGCAAGTTGAAGGGGCCGCTCGAGGTGCCGTACTCGAACTGGGCGAAGAGCTCGATCTCGTCGGAGACGTACATCGCACCCTGCACCAGGAACCCGAAGACGTTGGTCGAACTGGCGTAGTAACTCGGCTGCGCCCCGAAGCCGCCCGGGGAGTACTGCAGCACCTGCGCGGCACCGGAGGAGATGTTCGACCAGTAGACCGAGGCGAAGAGGCTCGCCCCTCCGAAGTTCGCGGTCACGTCGGCGGTGACGTTGAGCCAGTTGTTGTAGTCGTCGCCGGTGCCGGTGACGATGTCCTGCGAGTACCAGGGCTTGCCCTGCTGGTAGTGGACAGCGGCGCCGACGAGCAGGCCGTAGTCTTCGCCGCGCGGGCTGGTGAACTGGCGGAAGTCCTCCCAGAGACCGTTGACCTTGTACTCGAGGCGGCTGGTGATCGCCCAGTCGGCCTGGGTCTGGTACCAGGGAGTGTTGATCGGCGAGGTGCCGACCAGTGCGAGGTTGCTGCCGCCGATCGAGTCGGTGCCGCCGTCGGAGTATGCGACCTTCCAACGAAGGCTGTCGCCGTAGTACTCGAGCTCGACGCCCTGCGAGAAGCCCACTCCGAGCTTGGTCGAGATGAGCGACCGTGACGCAAGCATGGTGTAGGCGTCGTAGACCAGGAACTCCCGATCGAATGGAAGCCGGAACTGTCCGACTCGGAAGGCCCAGTCCTGACTGAGGTTGGCTCGGGCCCAGGCCTCGTAGAGCCTCAGGGTGCCGCTGCCCGAGCCGTACAGGGCGATCCCCTGCTCGGAGAGCGAAGGGGTCGCGATGCGGCTCCCCGATCCGCCGTAGCCCTGGTCCTCGAGGGTGACCGTCGGATCGTTGGAGTAGCCGCCGCGGATCATGTACTCGAAGGTCTGGTCCCACAGCGTGCCGCTCAGGGTCAGCTGGGCGGTGGGGATCTCCCATCCGTAACGGGATTGCTTGCTGTCGGGAGCGTTGGGATAGCTGATGCCGTTGGGATCGCCGCTGAGGTGATCCCAGACGAACCGGGTCTGCATGAGACCCTGCAACTTCATCGTGAACGCGCCGTCGGCACTCGCGATGAAGAATCCGTTCTTGTATCCGGCGGTGACCGGTGCCTGCTGGAAGCTCGTCCGGCTCTCGGCGTCGGCAAGGACGTCGGTGACGATGCCCCGGATCTGCGTCGCCCGCTCGTCGTTGAGCCAGTCGACTCCGTCCTGGGCCTTGAGGTCGCGGACCTCCTGCCTCAACGAGTCGTTGGCGGTTTCGAGTTCGCGGAGCCGCTTGGCCATCTCCTGAAGCGACATCGCCGCTTCATCGTCGGCGGCGAGGGTCGCCGGAGAGGCGGCGAGAAGAGTTCCGAGGGTGCAGCCGAGTGCCGTGCGGAAGACCGTCCGTGGATCCGACATGGGAAGGAGCGCTCCTGAGTCGTGGGAACTTCGCGGCTCTGCCGCTTCGGGGTGATCGGTCCGGTGGCCGTCTCGCGTTGAGCGGACCGGACCTGCCCGGTTATCGACCGGCTATCGGCACGGCGACCCGCACGCCTGCGGCAAATGCGCGAAAGTCGACCCAGTTCCACCCCGACTCGGGCTTGCGAGGTCGAGAGTCCGCCGCGATAACCCCTTCCTGACCATGTCAGACTGGACCCCACGACTCCGAGGCCGCCTGCTCGTCCTCGACGGACCCGACGGCTGCGGAAAGAGCACCCAGCTTCGAATGCTCCTGGGCTGGCTCGGCCAGCGCGGGCTCGACCCGGTCGAGGTCCGCGAGCCGGGGGGCACCGCGATCGGCGAGCGGATCCGCGAGATCCTGCTCGATCCAGCCTGCGAGGAGATGGACCTTCGCTGCGAGATGCTGCTCTACATGGCCAGCCGCTCCCAACTCTGCCGCGAGCGGATCGCCCCCGCCCTCGCGGAGGGAGCAACGGTGGTTTCGGACCGGTTCCTCAGCTCGACCCTCGCCTACCAGGGCACCGCGGGTGGCCTCTCCTTCGAGGAGATCGCGGCGGTCGGCTCGGTGGCGACCGGCGGCATCGAACCCGACCTCACGGTGATCCTCGACGTCGACGAGGCGATCGCAGACGAGCGTCTCCCGGCCGATCGCGATCGCATCGAGCAACGCGGGCCGGAGTTCCACCGCCGGGTCCGCGCCGGCTTCCTCGAGCAGGCCCGGGTCTGGCCCGACCGCTACGCGGTGGTCGACACCACCCCGCCGCCCGAAGAGGTCTTCGCGGCACTGCTCGATCGGCTGCAGTCGGCTGCACTCCGCTGGCAGCAACCGGCAGCGCCCGCCGCGCGATCTCCCACCGGGTGAGCGACCAAAGTCGGCATGGAACTCGAGGCCAGAGACCCGCAGGACCGTCGCCCGCTCGGACGGGCCGTCCTTGATCCGGCGACCCGCCCGCCGCGAGTCCGGTTGAAGCGGCAGGAACCGGATGGGCCGGTGGAGGAGGATCTCTTCCTCGAGTGGGAAGGCGTGCTCGACGACTCCGCTCGCCTTCGAGGGTGCCCGGTCTGCGGGGGCAGATCGCTCTTTCGACAGCGTTCGCTGCCGGCACTCACTCCGTTCGTGCTCGTGCTCGCCTTCGCCGGTGTCGTGCTCGCGCTGCTCGGCCACGCCGACGACCCCCGAGTGCTGTTTGGACTGGGGGTTCTGCTGACGCTCGACGTCGGCGTGCTGTTTTTCGCGCGGACCCGCCTGGTCTGCTACCGCTGCCGGAGCCGTTTCGGCAGAGTCCCCATCGCGCGGCAGCATCGACCTTGGGACGCCGCCGAATCTGCGCGAGCGGAGCACCAAGCCGGAGCGATCACCTCATCCCCCGAAGCGGCCACAGCGCCCGATCCCGAGGACGCCGAGCAAACCTGAGTCTCAGTTCCGATCCGAGTCCTCGCCATCCGCCTCGTCGGGTTCGTCGGCACCGTCGGCCGGACCCTCGCCGAAGATCGCCGACCCCACCCGGACCAGGTTGGCCCCGCAGGCGATCGCGGTCTCGAAGTCGCCGCTCATTCCCATCGACAGCAGGTCGAAGCGCTCGCCGCCGGATCCGGCGCTGCGAATGTCCTCGAAGAGCTCTCGGCAACGCTCGAAGGTCCGTCGGGCGAGTTCCGGTTTCGCAACACCGTCGGCGCCGAGGGGCGCCATGCACATCAGGCCGCGCGGTCGGACGTTGACCATGGTGTCGATCTGGTCGACGAGGTGCCGCGCCGCGGCGGCCGCGACCCCACTCTTGCTCGCTTCGCCGGCGACATTCACCTGCACCAGGACCTCGACGGGCTGCTCGCGACGGGCCGAGACCGCCTGGATCTCCTCCGCCACCCGCAGGCTGTCCACACCGTGGATCAGTCGGCAGAGCTCCACGGCCTTGCGAACCTTGTTCCGCTGCAGATGGCCGATCATGTGCCAACGAACCGCCGCCGGATGAGCGCCGTCGCCGGCGGCCTCCGGCAACTGCCGCCGCCGCGAGAGGTACTCCTCCACCTGCGCCGCGCGTTGCACCAACTGCTGCACCCGATTTTCACCGAAGTCGACCTGCCCGAGTCCGATCGCCTCTCGAATGACATCGATCGAGGCGTACTTGGTGACCGCCACCACCGCAATCTCTCCCGGATGCCGCCCGGCGCTGCGGGCCGCCTCGCGAACCCGCTCCCGAACCTGCTCGAGGCGCTCCGAGAGAGGCAGCTCGGCCGAGTTCACCGACGAAGTTCCCGCTGTCGATTCCATGGATGTCGAGGATAGACCGCGCAGCGCGGGACCACAACCGCACGTCTGCTCGGTCTCCGCCCCGGCGAACCTGCGATACTCGCTCGTACGCTGCCGAGTCGCGCTTCCATGAACGACGTCGATCCCGCCATCACACCTCGCCAACCCGCCACCTCCACACCGCCGGTGGTGCTGATGGTTCGCGACGGGTGGGGAGAGAACCCGCACCCGGAGCACCGCTCCTTCAACGCCATCGCCCTCGCACGGACGCCGGTCGCGGATCGCCTTGCCGCGGAGTGGCCGCACACGCTGATCGCCACCAGCGGCGAGGATGTCGGCCTGCCCGAGGGGCCGGCCGGCCCCACGATGGGCAACTCCGAGGTCGGTCACCAGAACATCGGGGCGGGAAGAATCGTCGACCAGGAGCTGATGCGGATCACCAACTCGATCCGCGACGGGTCCTTCCGGTCCAATCCCGTGCTCCGGGCGGCGCTGGCGGTCGGCCGCCGCGGACCGGGCCGCGTGCACCTGCTCGGACTGGCCAGCGATGGCCAGGTCCACAGCGATCTCGACCATCTCCTTGCACTCGTCGACCTCGCAGCGGCCGAGGGTGTTCCGCCGAACCGCCTCTTCGTGCAGGCGATCACCGATGGTCGCGACACCGCACCAGACTCCGGACGCGGGTTCCTGCGAAGGATCGAAGCCCACCTCGCCGGTCGCGGTTCGATCGCCTCCGTGATGGGTCGGTTCTGGGCGATGGACCGTGATCACCGCTGGGATCGGGTCGAGCGTGCGTGGCGATGCCTCGTCGGACCGCCGGAGGCGTTCGCCGACTCCGCCGAGGCTGCGATCGATGCGGCCTACAGATCCCCGCCGGATGCCTCGCGCTTCGGCGACGAGTTCATCGCCCCGGTCGCGATCGCGCCGAGCGATCGACCGGAGTTGCGCGAGGCCGGCCGCATTCGCGACGGGGACGCGGTGATCCTCTTCAACTTCCGCGGCGATCGTCCCCGCGAACTGGTCAAGGCCTTCGTGCTCGACGATGCGGCGTGGGCTGCGGTGCAGGGCGGCGGCTTCGAACGGGGCAACCGCCCGCGCCAACTCCACTTCGCGACCTTCACCGAGTACGAGACCGGGCTCCCGGTCGAGGTGGTCTTCCCCAAGCCTCCGAAGATGAAGAACATCCTCGGCGAGGTGGTCTCGCGGTCGGGCCGCACGCAGTTTCGCTGCGCCGAAACCGAGAAGTTTCCGCACGTGACCTTCTTCTTCAACGACTACCGCGAGGAGCCCTTCCCCGGCGAGCGGCGGGAGATCGTCCAGAGCCCCCGCGAGATCGCGACCTACGACCTCAAGCCGGAGATGTCCGCCGAAGGCGTCTGCGCCGCGGTGCTGCGGCGGCTTGCGGCCGCAGACTGCGAGGCGCTCTTGGTGGTCAACTTCGCCAACCCGGACATGGTCGGCCACACCGGCAGCCTCGAGGCCGCGATCCGCGCGGTCGAGGTGGTCGACGAGTGTGTCGGGAGGATCGTGGACGCCACGCTCGCCCGCGGCGGGTCGCTGATCGTCACCGCCGACCACGGCAACGCCGAGCAGATGCGCGATCCCGCCACCGGCCGACCCCACACCGCACACACCAACTACACGGTGCCGCTCTTCGTGGTGGGCTCGAGGTACCGCGGATGCCGCCTTCGCGACGACGGCCGGCTCGCCGACGTGGCGCCGACGCTGCTGGCGATGATGGGAATCACGCCGCCCGCGGAGATGACCGGGCGAAGCCTGCTGGCATGAACCGGCGACAACAGCCGGATCTCCGGGGACTCAGGTCGTCGCCGCAGCAACCGCCGGCGCCTTCCCCCATCGACGGTGCCAACGGACGAGGAACACCAGCCGCTTCAGGAACTCCATGGCGTAGGGAAGCTTCGGATCGGCGAAGGCCGCGCGGAAGTACACGATCCATTCCCGGGAGAGCACGCCAGCCTCGTGCAGATGCTCGGCATCCCGAGCCAGTTCGTCCAGCCGCTCGAGCGCCCATGCCGAGAGCGGCGCCGCGAATCCGTGCTTGGGGCGATCGAGGATCTCGTCCGGCACGATTCCGCGAAGCATCCGCTTGAAGATGATCTTGGTGCCGTGCCGCGAGATCTTCCATCGGACCGGGACTCGCGAGGCGAACTCCATCAGACGGTAGTCCATCAGCGGCGATCGGACCTCGAGGGCGTGAGCCATGGACATCCGATCGACCTTGGCTGCGTAGTTGTCGCCGAGGCGATTGAAGTAGATGTCGAACTTGAGCATGGCCTCGACAAGGTTGCCTTGCGACAACGGAAGCAAGTGGCGCATGCAGTCCCGAGTCCACCGCCGATAGACCGCAGGACGGTAGACCAGCGATGCTCCGATCTCGCCGGGGTAGTCCTCCGGCGGCATCAGGCTCACCCGCAGCGCCTCGGCGATCCGCCCGAATCGGCTCCAGCCGTACCCGCAGGCCGAGGCGAGGATCCGGTGGGCGATCCGTCGGAGCACCGTCGGGATGCGACGAAGCAGCAGGAACTGCACGACAACCTGCCGGCTCTGGTATCCCCCGAACGCTTCGTCGCCTCCGTCGCCGCTCAGCGCGACCGTCATCCAGCGCCTCGTCTCCTCGCACAGCACCAGGCTCGGAAGCGAAGAGTGGTCGGCCACCGGCTCGTCGTAGATCTCGTCGATCTGGTCCAGAAGCGAGTCGATCTGATCGAGCCGAAAGTCGATCTGATGGTGCACGGTCTCGAACTTCGATGCCGCCATCCGGATGTACTCGCTCTCGTCGAGCCCCGGCAACTCGAAGCCGACTCCCACGGTGTGCAGCTTGCCCGGCTCCACGTGGCGTCTCATGAACGCCACGATCGCGGTGCTGTCGATTCCTCCCGAGAGAAAGGCTCCTACCGGCACGTCCGCGACGAGTCGGCGACGTGTGGCGTCATCGATCAGGGCGCGGCCTTCATCCACCAGTGCGGCGAGGTCGTGCTCCGGCCGATACTCGGGAATCTCGTACCAACACCGCTTCTCGAGACTCCGGCGCTCGAGGTTCCAGATCAGCAGGTGCCGCGGTTCGAGCTTGCGAATCGACTTGAAGAGCGTCCAAGGGCTCGGCACGAACTGCGCTGAGAGCAGAAGGTCGACGGCTTCCTGGTCAACCTCTCGAGAGATGTCGTGCTCGAGCAGGGCCTTGATCTCGCTTGCGAACGCGAGCCCCTTGGAGGTCATGCAGTAGTGCAGCGGCTTCACGCCGATCCGATCGCGGCAGAGGATCAGTTCGCCACGGCGCCGATCCAGGATCGCCACCGCCCACATGCCGTTGAAGCGCTGAAAGCAATCGAGTCCCCACCGCTCGTAGCCTCGAAGCAGGACCTCGGTGTCGGAGGTGCCTCGAAACCTCGCTCCTCCGGCCTCCAGTTCGGCGCGGAGTTCCTGGAAGTTGTAGATCTCGCCGTTGTAGACGAGGACGATCGAGCCATCGTCGTTCGCCATCGGCTGATCGCCCGAGGCGGTGAGGTCGATGACCTTGAGGCGAGTGTGCCCGAGCGAGGCGCCGTCGCCGGTCCAGACCCCGATCTCATCGGGCCCTCGATGCGACAAGGCAAGCGCCATGCGGCGACAGAGCGCCTCGTCCCGCCAGGTGAACCCGCTGATGCCGCACACGGGCGTCCTATCGGTCCGTTGGGCCGCGAACTTGACCGGTCGGAGGCAGCGTGCCGGTCGAGGGCGGAGCCTCGAAGCGGTCGCGGACCTGCCGCGTCAGGGCGGCAAGGCCGAACTCCCGGATCGCGAGTTCCCGCGCCGCGGCGCCGAGTCTCAGTCTGAGCGGCGCATCGCACAACAGCCTGCGGATGGCGTCGGTGAGGGCGGACTCGTCATCCCGGGCGATCAGCAGTCCGGTCCGTTCGTGCTCGATCACCGTGGAGGTGTCGCCGACATCGGTCGCGACGATGGCAAGACCGGACATGGCTTGCTCCAGCAGAGTCATGCTGAGCCCCTCCGAACCCGAGGTCTGCACGCCGATCGCGGCACCGGTCCACAGCGACTCCACCTGTGACATCCAACCGGGCAGCGACACCACGTCCGCCAGCCCGTGGGCCTGCACATACTCGCGGATCTCATCGGCCAGCCAGGCCGTCCGTGCGCCGGCGGCACCCCCCATCACCAGTCGAAACCGCAGCCCCTCCCGGTGAAGTCTGCCTGCCGCACGCACGAGCGCCATCGGATTCTTCACCGGATCGATCCGTGCAGCCCAAGCGATCGTCGGCACCTCGTCGGCGGCGGCAGTGGTGATCGGCAGCGGGGGGATCCCGTTCCGGAAGACTTCGACAGACCGTCCCCCCAGGGCCACCGAGAGTCGCGATGCAACCTCCGTGGAGGATCCGAACACCCGCTCGCAGCCGGCGACCGCCCAGCGGACCGAGCGCCTGCGGGCGCCGTGCACCGATCCGGAGTCGTGCCAGGTGAACCACACCCGCGGACGCTTGGGGAGGGTCCGCACCACCGCCTGCAGGAACACCAACGATGACGGCCCGTGCACATGGATCAGATCGGGACGATCTTCGAGGAGCAATCGCCGCAGTCTCCAGCCACCACGCAGATTGGTCAGAAGCCCCGCACCGATGCCCATGGCGGCATCGGCAGGGTGGCCGCGCTCGCCAAGGGCCTTGCTTCGCAGCGCGATGCAGTTGGCATCCATGCCGTCCTGCCGAAGGGCCAAGGCCAGATTGCGCGCGACCCGACCATCACCCCCTTGCTCGAAGTCACCGATCAGCTGCAGGACCCGCGTCTGGGCGCCACTCATTGGTTAGGACTCCGATCGACGGACCGCATCGGCAAATCGACCGGAGACCATCCATCGGAACGTCCTGATTGGCGGCAAGCAGCCAAGGTGGTGCGGTCGATCCGATCGTGCGCTGCCTAGGCGCGCGAGAAGACCGCGCGCAGCCTCGAGCCCTCGAGCGCCACATCGACCGAAACCGTCCTGAGGCCGGCCTCCTTCGCCATTCGCTCCGCGTCGCCGCGGGCGATCGGCCACGGAGGTCCATCGACTTCTCGCGCCGGGCGATCACCGACATGCCCGACCAGGACCAGCAGCCCGTGCGGAGAAAGCAGGTTCGCCAGCGCCGCCATCCCCGCCGGCTGCACCGCGGGCGGCAGCGACTGCAGGCAGAAGCAGTCCGTCACCAGATCGAAGCGATGGATCCAGCGCGACGGCGGCGAGAAGAGGTCGCCCACGCAGAAGCGGCGTGCGTCCGCCGGCTCGATCTCGCGAGCCCACTCGATCGCGGTCTCGCTGAGGTCGAAGCCGACCACGTCGTAGCCTCGATGCAGAAGCGCCCGCGCGTCGTCGCCAAGACCGCAACCAGGCACGATGGTCCTGCATCCGGTGCGAAGGAGCGCCGGTGCGTCGCGGTCGAGCCACTCGAGCAGGGCCGGATCGGGACCACCGCGCGACCAGGGGATTCGCGAGCGGTCGCCGGCGGCATCCTGGTAGATGCGTTCGAAGTCTGGCAGCGGGGCAAGGGTCGCGGAGGTGGACACGGCTCGGACTCCGGGCGACGGATCGGAACAGACGATGCCTCAACCGTACCGAGACGCCCCGTGCGGGGTCAATGCTCGACCGCGGGGTCCGCGACAGTCAGGCGTGAATGGCCCGCTTTTCGGTCGCCAGCGCCGCCTCGTGGATCGACTCGCCCATGGTGGGGTGGGCGTGCACGGTCGAAATGATGTCCTCGGCGGTCGCCTCGAGCCGGATGGCCAGGCCGATCTCCCCGATCAGTTCCGAGGCGTCCTCGCCCAGGATGTGGCAACCGAGGATCTCCCCGTAGGGCTTCGAGGTGATGAGCTTGACGAGACCGGTCGTCGCGCCGACGGCGATGGCCTTGCCGTGACCCTTGAGCTGGTAAACCCCGACCTGGTAGTCGATCCCCTTTGCCTTCGCATCGCGCTCGGTCATGCCGATCGAGCCGATCTGGGGGTTGCAGTAGGTGCAGCCTGGAATCGCGGCGTAGTCGACGCCGAGGGTGTGGTGGCCGAGCATCCGCTCGACGCAGGCAACCGCCTCCTCGCTCGCGACGTGGGCGAGCCACGGCGGCCCGATCACGTCGCCGATGGCGTAGATCCCCGGCACACTGGTCTTGTAGGTCGGCGACTTGCTCTCGCGGTAGTCGGTCCAGAGGTGGCCCTTCTCGACCCGCAGGCCGAGCTTCTCGTCGAAGAGTCCGTCGAAGCGACCCATCACGCCGATCGCGACTAGCACCACTTCGCACTCGAGCGACTTGGTCGACGCGGGGTCCTTGGCCGACGCCGCGGTGACCACCGCGCCGGAGCCCTTCTTCTCGACCTTGGCAACGGTGTGGCCGGTGAGGAACTCGATCCCCTGCCGCGAGAAGGCCTTCTCCGCCGCGGCGGAGATCTCGTCGTCCTCGACCGGCAGGATCCGATCCTGCATCTCGACCACGGTGACCTTCGTGCCGAAGGCATTGAAGAAGTACGCGAACTCCATTCCGATCGCCCCCGAGCCCACGATGACCATCGAGGCGGGACGCTTGGGGATGGTCAGCGCCTCGAAGCTCGTCACCACCACGGTGCCGTCGGCTTCGACCCCCGGCAGCGGCCGCGGGGCGGCGCCGGTCGCGATGAGGATCCGATCGGCGGTGACCGTGGAGGAGGCCTTGCTGCCGCCGCCCCGGTAGTAGTGCCCTTCCGGCTCGCGAATCTCCACGGTGCAGGGCTTGCCCCCCGCCGCCCCTGAGAGGATCCGGGCGTGACCGGCGAGGTGCTCGATCTTGTTCTTCTTGAAGAGGTAGGCGATCCCGTTGTTCAGGGTGCCGGTGATCTTGCGGCTGCGGCCGATCACCTTCTCCCAGTCGACTTTGACCGCCTTGGGGTCGACCTCGATGCCCCACTCCGATCCGTGGGCGATCGCCTCGCGGTAGAGCTCTGCGTTGTGCAGCAGCGCCTTGGTGGGAATGCACCCCCAGTTGAGGCAGACCCCGCCGAGTTTGTCGCGCTCGACGCAGGCCACCTTCATTCCCATCTGTGCCGCACGGATCGCCCCGACGTAGCCGCCGGGGCCGCCGCCGATCACGAGAAGGTCGAAGTGCCTCGACGGCGTCGGGTTGTTGGAATCACTCACGGGGGCGTCGCTCCACCCGGCCGGCGGCCTGATCCGCCCGCGGGGGGCGGCATTCTATCGGTGGATCGATCCCGATTCGCCGCATCCTTTGACGGAGGATTCTGCTCCGTTAGCATCCGCCGTTTCCCCCGGAGATCCGAGTGCGGACCGCCCTCATCAGCGACATCCACGCGAACCTTTCGGCGTTCGAAGCGGTTCTGGCCGACATCGACGCCCGGGGGGTCGACCGCATCGTCTGCCTCGGCGACGTGGTCGGCTACGGGCCCGATCCGGTCGAGTGCGTCGATCTCGTGGCGAGCCGCTGCGAGTGGTCGCTGATGGGCAACCACGACTTCGGGGTGCTCTACGAGCCCACCAACTTCAATGCCGCGGCTGAGCAGGCCGCCTACTGGAGCCGCGATCAGATCGAGTCGGCCGCAAGGACCGACCCCGAGCGCGGACGGGCCCGGCTCGACTACCTCAATCGCCTTCGGGTGCGGGTGCTGATGGACGAGGAGTTCCTCTGCGTGCACGGCACGCCCCGGCGACCCATCAACGAGTACCTCTTCCCCGACGATGCCCAGAACAGCCCCGCCAAGATGGAGCAGATCTTCGATCGCTTCGACCGCGCCTGTCTGGTCGGCCACACCCACGTGCCGGGCGTCTTCATCGACGACCCCGACTTCCTGCGGCCCGCCGAGTTCGACAACCTCTTTCGCCTCGAAGCCGGCCACAAGGTGGTGGTGAATCCGGGCTCGGTGGGCCAGCCCCGCGACTACGACCCCCGCGCCAGCTACGCGATCCTCTCCAATGGAGGGGCCGAGGCGACGGTCGAGTTCATCCGCTGCGAGTACGACATCCAGCGGACCGTCGATCGCATCCATGCGATTCCCGAACTCAACGACTGGCTCGGCGATCGACTGCTGGAAGGTCGTTGACGCGATGGGCAGCTGGCCCGTCGCGGCAAGCGAACCGCGGCTCGACACCGGTGGACGCCTGACCCGATCCAATCCATGAATCCCAACGCACGAAGGCTTCTGTTCCCACTGATCGCCGCCGCCGGCGCCACCCTCGTCTTCCTGATGATGGTGTTGGGCGGCCGGGGCAAGAACAACCAGACCTCGACCGAGCAGGCCGAAGCGAGCACCGCTTCCGAAACGGCCTCGATCGCGGAGGCCGATCGGTCGGATGCCGCGATCGATCTCGCGGACGACACCACCGCTCCCGAGCGGAGCGACGCCACGCCCGAGGCGGGCGAAGCAGACGAGTCCGACGCCGCCGCGGCCACTGCTGCGCCGACCGGACTCGTGGCGGTGCCGGCGGGCGAAGCGCTCGTCGCACCCACTTCGCTCGGCTCGCTCGACCCCGAGGCGCACCCCTACCGCATCGACTTCGCAGCAAGCGGCGCCGGCATCGATCGCATCGTCTTCGCCGGCTACTGGAGGTCGGCCGCCGAGAACCGCCTCGCGGCGGCGCACGCGAAGGCGGCCGCACTGGGCACGCCCGACGCGGCGCCGATGCCTCCGGAGTCCGATCGCTACCAGCTCACCACCCTCGGCAAGCTCGCCGGCGACAACGAGACCTTCGAGGTCCCGCTGCTCGCGATGCGGGCCCTCCGCGTCGACGGAGAGGCGGTCAACATCTTCGGTGCGGTGTGGTCGGAGCCGGAGCCGGGCCTCTTCCGCAGCACCGTTCGCGATGCCGACGGAGTGGCGATTCTCGAGATCGAGCGGCGCTTCTCGATCGGCGCAGGCGTGGTCGAGGGATACCGGATCGACCTCGCGCAGCGGGTGCGGAATCTCACCGACCGACCGCTGCGCATCTCGCTGCAGCACTACGGCCCCGGCGATCTCGACCCCGATCGCGACAGCTACATCGAGGTGCGCCGGTTCCACTTCGGATACCTGATGCCGCCGGCCCGCGATCCAAGCCAGGCGATCGTCCTCGCGAGCGGACAGATGTTCGAACGCAAGGACGTCATCGATCGGGTCAACGAGGGCGACTTCTCGCTCTGGCCCAACCGCGACAGTCGCGACGAGAACCTGACCATCTCCTGGTTCGGATCGACCAACCGCTACTTCAGCCTCGCGGTCTATGCACCCTTCGCGCCACCCGCCCAGAAGTCGAAGAGCCTGCTCGAGAGCGTCTCCACCGTGCGCACGCAGTTGGGCTTCTCCGCAGGCGGCGACCCGGTGGTCTTCAGCCTGCTCGATGGGCCGGAGAAGACCATCGCGCCCGGCAGCGAGGCCTCGTGGGACCTCGGGGTCTACGCCGGCCCGCTCGAACGCACCATCCTCCTCGACGAGCAGCCCTACGCGGCCATGAACCTCGGCGGGCTCATCACCTACGTGATGAACTCCTGCTGCACGGTGTGCACGTTCGCGTGGCTCGCGAACATGCTGGTGGTCTTCCTGGCGTTCATCCACAACTACATCGCCTTCGACTGGGCGATCTCGATCATCCTGCTGGTGGTGGTGGTGCGCTTCCTGCTGCACCCGCTCACCCGCCGCGCCCAGATCCAGATGAGCCGCTTCGGCAAGGGCATGGCCGACCTCAAGCCCGAACTCGAGGCGCTGCAGAAGAAGTTCCGCGACGATCCGAAGAAGCTCCAGCAGGAGCAGCTGCGCCTCTATCGCGAGAAGGGCGTCAACCCCGCGGGCTGTCTCGGCGGCATGCTCCCGACCTTCCTGCAGATGCCGATCTGGATCGCCCTCTACGCGATGCTCTTCTTCGCGTTCGAGCTGCGGCAGCAGCCGGCGTTCTTCGGGGTCTTCCAGCTCGCCGGCGGATGGGGCTTCCTCGGCGATCTGAGCGCTCCGGACGGCTTCGTGATGTTCCCGCAGGCGATCGACCTCTGGCTCTTCACCCTGCGGGGCATCAACCTGCTGCCGCTGATGATGGGACTGGTCTTCTGGTTCCAGCAGAAGTACATGGCGCCGCCCACCAGCGCGACCCTCACCGAGGAGCAGCAGCAGCAGCAGAAGATCATGAAGGTGATGATGGTGGTGATGTTCCCGCTCATGCTCTACGCGGCGCCGAGCGGGCTCACCCTCTACATCCTCACCTCGAGCTGCATCGGAATCGTCGAGAGCCGCGCCATCCGACGGCGCATCGCCCACCTCGACAGCCTTCCCAAGGACGCCGCCGCCAACGGCAAGGCTCGTCCGGTCGGCAAGACCCGCGACAAGCTCGGGCGGATGTACGCCGAAGCCCTCGAGCGGGCGAAGGAGCGGCAGGCCGAGAAGGACCGCTCGTCGAAGCAGAAGAAGTTCAAGGACCGCCGGTAGGGTCGGTAGCGAACCGTCAGCGAACCCGCCCGCGCGGCCCGCTTCACTTGCCGATGCAGAAGCTCGCGAAGATCCGGCCGAGCACCTCCTCGGGCTCGAGTCGGCCGGCGATGGCGGCAATCGACTCCAGCGCCGCGCGAAGGCACTCCGCGACCAGTTCGGGTGCACGGGGACCCGCTCCCGCGGGAGTCCCTCGAAGGAGCAGCCGCGCCTCCTCGATCCGTTCGATCGCCGCTTCGAGCGCAGCGCGATGCCGCGCCTCGATCGTTGCAAGCACCGGCGACGGGGTCGCCGCCAACCGCACCGCGATCGCCTCGCGGAGCGCCTCGAGCCCGGCGCCGGTCCGGGCACTCGTGGCCATCGCCGGAAGGTCGGTCGGCGGCGGTGGCGAGAGGTCGATCTTGGTGAAGACCAGCAACTCGCCCGCAGCCAGAGGCGGCGGCGGACCTGCGTCGGCAGGGTGACACCAGAGCCGCAGGCTCGCCATCTCCGCCTCGTCGCGAGCCACCGCCTGCGCCGTCGATCCGAGCGGATCGGAGGTCTCATCGAAGCCCGCGAGGTCGACGAGGATCGCTTCGCTCGAACCTCGCCCCGACGCGACCGCGAGCCGAATCGGCTCGGCGACGGCGTCGCGAGTCGAGCCCGCGCGCTCGGACTCGACCGTTCGCCGACGATCGAGCAGCGCATTGAACAGCGCGCTCTTGCCGGCGTTGGGAGGCCCCACCAGCGCCACCCGCGGAATCGAGGCGCGGTGCTCCACGCCGAGCTTGCCCGCGGCAACCGCCCGCAGCGACTCCGACAGCGGGGCCAGCGCCCCCTCGAGGGCGCTCGCCTCGATCGCGACCACATCCTCCTCGTCGGCGAAGTCGATTCCCGCCTCGAGCCGCGCGAGCAGCGAGAGCAGTTCCTCCGCCGCCCGACCGCCCGCCTGCGCGGTGCGACCCCCGCGCAATCGCGCTGCGGCCTCGAGTTCGAGGTCGCTCGTCGCGGCGATGGTGGCGGCGATTCCCTCGGCCTGCTCGAGATCGATTCGTCCATGCAGGAACGCCCGCGCCGTGAACTCGCCCGGCTCGGCGGCACGAAGCGGCAGGCCGATCTCGCCGGCGATTCGCCGCCACCCGGCGATCACCCCCTCGAGAAGGTGCGGGTTGCCGGGCAACAGCACTTCGGCGCAGTCCTCGCCGGTGAAGCTTCTCGGCGCCGGCATGGTCAGGAGCATCGCGGGCAGGGGTCCGCCGATGGGGTCGACCCTCCGAAGGCAGACCGCGACTGCGCTGCGTTGCCGCGGACAGCGACCAGTCAGGGCGGCGTCGAGCAGGTCGAAAGCGGCCGCGCCACTCACCCGCAGGATGCCACGCGAGGCCCTCGGCGGCGGCGAGGCGATCGCGACGATGGTGGCCGGGTCGTGCATCGATCCGCAGACTAGTCTGCCGCCCATGAGCGATCACTTCCCCCACGTGCCCAGAATCGAGTTCGAGGGTCCCGAGAGCGACAATCCCTTCGCCTTCCGCCACTACCAGGCGGATCGACTGGTGGAAGGCAAGCCGATGCGCGACCACCTGCGCTTCGCCTCGTGCTTCTGGCACACCATGCGCAACGGGCTCGCCGACCCCTTCGGCGATCCCACCGCGGACATGCCGTGGGAGTCTGGCCGACGCGATCCGCTCGATCTGATCCGGGTGCGTCTCGATGCGTTCTTCGAACTGCTCTCGAAGCTGTCGATCGGGCACTGGTGCTTTCACGATCGCGACATCGCGCCGGAGGGATCGACTCCAGCCGAGAGCGAGCGGCTGCTCGACGCCGCGGTCGCCCATGCGGAAGGCCTGCAGAACGCGACCGGCATCCGCACCCTCTGGGGCACCGCCAACCTCTTCTCGCATCCCCGCTACGTGCACGGCGCCGCCACCAGCGACTCGCCGGAGGTCTTCGCCCGCGCCGCCGCTCAGGTGGCGACCGCGATGGAGGCGACCCAGCGACTCGGCGGCCGCGGCTACGTCTTCTGGGGCGGTCGCGAGGGGTACTCCACGCTGCTCAACACCGACCTCGCCCGCGAGCAGCGACATCTGGCTCGGATGCTTCAACTGGCCGCGACGCACGCGGACACGATCGGCTTCACCGGCTCGCTCTACATCGAGCCCAAGCCGCAGGAGCCGACCATCCACCAGTACGACTTCGATGCCGCGACCTGTCTTGCCTTCCTGCGCGAACACGGCCTTGCCGGGCGCTTCAAGCTCAACATCGAGACCAACCATGCCACCCTCGCCGGGCACTCCATGGAGCACGAACTTCAGGTGGCAGCGGCCGCGGGCGCCCTGGGCTCGATCGACGCCAACATGGGCGACGAGCATGCGGGGTGGGACACCGACCGCTTCCCGACCGATCCCATGCTCGCGACCAAGGTGATGCTCGAGGTCCTGGCGATGGGCGGATTCAGCGACGGCGGCCTCAACTTCGACGCCAAGCGACGCCGCGGTTCGTTCGAACCGATCGACCTGGTCCACGCCCACGTGGCCGGCATGGACGCCTTCGCCCGCGGATTGCTCGCCGCAGCGGCAATCCGCGCCGACGGCCGCTTCGCCCGCGCCCGGCACGAGCGCTACGCGGGCTGGGATTCGCCGCTGGGCCGATCGATCGAGGATGGCACCGCCACCCTCGCCTCCCTGCGCGACCATGCTCGCGCCGCGCCGGAACCGACGCTGACCTCGAGCCGGCAGGAGGTCCTGGAGTCGTGGATGTGGCGGTTCATCTAGGGCCCGTTCCCCGCGCGGCTTCGGTTGCTCGTCGGGGTCGCCGCCGGTAGCGTGAACGCCCAACCGATCTCTCAAGGAGGAGACGACATGCGCCACGCCGTGATCGCGTGCACTACCGGCCTCGTCATCGCCGCGACCTTGCTTGCCGGGTGCGCCGGCGACATGACCAATCGCCTCGCCAACGATCGCGAGGTGCTTCGCGAACTCGCGACTTCGAACACTCCGATTCCCGCCGCGGTCGTTCGGCAGTCCAAGGCGATCCTGGTGCTCGACTCGTTCAACCTCGCCGCCGGCATCGGCGTCGAAGGCGGCGGCGGCACCCTGGTGCGAAACCTCGGAGATGGGCGGTGGTCGGCGCCGCTGGCGATGTCGGTGCTCGCCGGAAGCCTCGGTGTCCAGCTCGGTGGCGAGGGACGCAAGGTGGTGATGGTGATCAACGATCAAGCCATCCTCGATCGGGTGCTCTCCGGCGACGCCTATCCGCTCGCCGGCGCCGCCGCGGTCGCGGGACCCAACGTCGCGCAGACCGGCTACGAGAACCTGCCCGCCCCGAGCGTCTACACCTACTCCCAGAGCGGCGGTCTCTTCGTCGGGGCGATGGTCGGTGGGATCGGACTGACCGTCGACAAGGGACTCAACGAGAAGATCTACGGCGAGCGCACGCCGCTGGAGATCCTCTCCGGAAGCGTGGCAACCCCTCCCGGCGGCATCGCCTTCGCGGCCGAACTCGATCGGCTGTCTCGACAAGGACCCACCCTCGCCACCGAGACCGCCGGCGACGCGCCGGAGTGAACTCGCCGCGAGGCACGCGTTCAAGATCCATGGCCTTCGCCTGCAACATCGATCGTCGCGGACGCACCCTTCGAACCGCGCTGGGTGGCCTGACGTTGCTCGTGGGAATCGCCCTGCTCGTCGCATCACTGCTCTCAGCGAGCGGCCCCCTGCCCGACGACGGCGCCGCCTCCGCGACCGCAAGCAACGGCGAGTCGGCGCTTCGGATCGGCGGCATCGCCGCGTGCGTGGGCGGCGCGTTCATGCTCTTCGAGGGGATCAAGGGCTGGTGTGCGGTCAGAGCCCTGGGATTCAAGACGCCGATCTGACCCGAACCGATTCCGCCTCGCCTCGAGGCACGGTGCCGACGAGATGCCCGCCGCCCGCACCTACATCACCGCCGACACCCACTTCGGTCACGAGGAGGCGATCGAACTCTTCGATCGTCCCTTCCCGAATGCGGCCGCGATGGACGATGCGTACGTCGAGGCGATCAATGCCGCGGTGGGGCCGCGCGACCGCCTGATCCATCTCGGCGACTTCACCGGACCGATCCGGCCGCGGCGCCGACTCGTCGAGCACGCGGCGGAGATCCGCGCTCGGATTCGCTGTCGACGCGTCGAACTGGTGGCGGGGAATCACGATCCGATCGACCGCCGCGAGTTCCGCAAGCTCTTCTCGCGGGTGGACGAGCTTCGATCGTGGAAGGACGACCAAGGCCTTCGAATCGTCCTCTGCCACTATCCGCTGCGGACCTGGCAGGGCAGGCTCAAGGGCGCGGTGCACCTCTTCGGTCACGCCCACGGCGCACTTGCGGACGAAGGCCGCAGCGGCGATGTCGGGGTCGACGTTCGCGGCATTGCGCCGATCGAACTCGAACGCCTGGTGTCGGAGTTCTCGGCACGGTCGATCGGAGTCTGAGATCCGCCGAGCGCCCGCTGTTGGCAGTCGACGATCTCGGGCTGCCGACGCGTCTGCACGGCCACCCGGTCAGGCCAACTTGTTCGACCGCCCAACGCCGAAGCGATTGTGCGTCGGAGCAGTCAGACCCCGTGTTGGCGAGCAATCGCCGGCACACGAGATCCTGCAGCCGTCGCGAGACGAGTTCGAGCAATGTTCAGGGCGAGGGAAGCAGACCCGGCAGCAGCTTCTCTCGGAAGAACCACCAGTCGGAGCGTTGCCCCTGCACCGACGGCTGCCGCCAGGCGCAGAGGGTGTTGGGACTCTGGGTGTAGTTGTGCCCAAAGGTCTCGATCTGATCGACGAGCGACTCGTCGGCCATCGCGTAGTACTCCGTCGATCCGTCGGCATTGGACATGGTGATGGCGTCGGGCCGCCAGAACGCCGGCCAATCGACCCACTGAGGCTTCAGCGGACTGATGATCCAGCCCTGGTTGTTGTAGCCCACGCCATCGTCCTCCACGATCGACAGCAAGGTCCTGGACGGTTGCGGAATCTGCGCAAGCGCCAAGGTCTCGAAGCTGCGAACGTTGAGCCCCAGCCCCGGGCTGCAGGAATTGAAGTTGCAGGGCCAGCTGCCATAGTTGCCGAGGTCGTCGGGGACGTTGCAGCCCAGATAAGCGTTGAGGGCGTAACTGCGGATGCGCCTCTTGGGGCTGCCTGCGGGCTGGATGGTGTCGATATCGGTGGCGAGGGCGGTGGGATCGTTGGGCGACCGGTACACCATCACGTCGCCCACGTAGGGGAACAACTTGCCGGATTCGATCGCCTTCCGCCTCTCGGTCCCGTTGGCATTCATGTTCGAACCCCAACTCTTCACCCAGCACTGGTTCTGGATGTTCACGTTCGAGGTGTAGGGCTGATAGGAACTGGGACTGATGGCGCCGCAGGAGGTGGTGATGTTCTGGGTGCAGAACGGATCGGTCCGAGGGCTGACCAGCCGTCCCTTGTTGTCGGTCGCGTAGGTGTTCCATCCCACCGCCAGCTGCCGCTGGTGCGTCATGCAGCGCATGGTGCGGGTCAGATCCACCACCTTGCCGATCGCCGCCAGGATCAGGGCGATCACGAGCACGATGATCGTGATCACCACCAAGAGCTCCGTCAGCGTGAATCCGCGTTGGCTCGGGGGCGCGGTTCGGGTTGGGCTCATGAGACGCTCCTGAGAGATTCGGTGCCGAATCGAAGGCATCGCCGAAGACGGTAAGACTACATCGGCGGACCGAGATTCCCCTCGGCACTTCCGAGAGTCCGCGTCGATGGTTCGGCGGATCCCCCACTTTCTCCCCAGACCCGCCGCAATCGCCTCGACTTCACCCCGGGGGGACGCGGGCAAAAATACGAAAGGCCGGCGGAGCCGGCCTTTCGGGAGATCGAGACGGACGAGCGGATCACCCCGTCCAGTTGCCAAGCACAACCGCAAGATCCGAGCCGTTGACATCGCCGTCTCCGGTGATGTCCGCGATGGGATCGGCGGTGCCCCAGGCACCAAGGAGAATCGAAAGATCGGTGCCATCGACGATTCCATCGTCGTTGAGGTCGCCGGGAATCGAACTGCCGCCGCAGCCGAAGTCGCCGGAGAGTTCGACGTACCACTGGTTGTTCGGGAAGCCGATCAAGGCGAGATCGAGGAAATCGCTGACGCCGCACGAGGCGGAGAGGATGTAGGTGGGGCTGCTCGAGGCGTTGCCACCGGCGAAGGAGCAAAAACCGTCGGGCGAGGGGCCGTAGTCGAGCACCACGACGAGCGTCTCGCCAGCTTCAAGCTCGACGCAGAGCGGCGGGTCGAAGGAAGCCGTCAGCAACTGCGAGGCGCCAGTGGTCAGGGAGACGTTGGCCACCCCGACCGGCTGCAGTTCGCTCACCGAAGGATCGCCGCCGGTGGGATCGATGTAGACGCCAAGGGCGCCATCGATGGGGCTTCCGGTGTTCTCGACACCGAAGTTGACGCAGTTGATGGTGTACGCGGCGCCCACCAAAGACTGGGAGAAGACGCGGGCGTAGCTGTTCTCGGTGCTGATTCCACCGCCAGCGCAGGCCACGCCACCGACCGAGAGATCGCCACTGTCGTTGGTGGTCACCGGGTTCGCGCCGGGGTTGAGGCAGCCGGACGGGCTCGTACCCATCATCGCGGCCATCCGGGTGGAGGCGCGATAGTCGTCATTGACCGGCAGCGATCGGGCCCGACGACCGGTGGGCGCTTCCCCGGTCGAGTGCACGCCACCGATGGTCTGGAAGCGTGCGGCGAGGCGACCCTTCTGCGGGGCTGCCATGGCGCTCGAGGCAAGCGCGGCTCCGAGGCTCGCCGTCAGGAGCGAGGCTGCGAGGAGACGAGTTCGATGCGACGTGACGTACAACATGAGCAGACCTTTCTTCCCCGCGGACGGGGGGTGCGATGACCGAAGATCCCCTCCGCCGCCACCAGCCTCTGCAGACAGGAGGGGCTCGCGACGGAGGGAATCAAATTTCCAGCATGAAACCTAACGCCTGATTCCCGGGCGGCAAGCCGCAGAAACGAAATCTCTGCCGTTTCTTCGGAATGCGTACGCCCCGGTCCCGCCCCGCGATCGCCTCAGACCACTGACCACCGCTTCAGTAGTTGATCAATCAACCTCGGATGCGAGAAGTCACGCTCCGCGATCGCCCTCGACTCTCGACCCCATTTCAGCCGCGTCAGAGGGCTCGCCAGCCCTCTGAGGGCTTCGGCCAGCCCTTCCACATCTCGTTCCTCGACGAGCAGTCCATTGACCTCGGGCCGAACCGCCTCCGGAATCCCGCTGTGGCGGGTGCCGACCACCGGAAGTCCGGTCGCCATCGCTTCGACCACCACCAGGGGAAGCCCCTCCATGTCCCCGTCGGCTGCCACCACGCTCGGCGCCGCAAAGCAGTCGGCCCCGGACAGCACCGCACCGACCTCCGCGTGGTCGAGCCAGCCGGGCAGCTCGATTCGATCCCCGACCGCGAGGTCCTCGGCCAGTCGCGCCAGCTCCGGTCGCAACGGTCCATCGCCCACGATCGTCGCCTTCAAGTTCGGCAGGTCACCGAGACGGGCGATTGCCCGAATCAGAAACTCGAATCCCTTCTTCTCGACCATCCGCCCCACCGCCACCACGCGCCATGGACCGGACTCGTCGCGGCCGCTGCGGTCGCAGAAGGGAAAGCGATCGGTGTCGATGCCGAGCCGGTGCACCGAGACCTTCTCCGCCGGAGCGCCTGCCTCGCGCAGCAGGCCCGCGAGATAGGCGGAGTTGGGCAGGATCCACTCCGCGTCTTCGAACATCCGCTCGTACATGGCCGAACCGCGCAGCCGTGGCTCTCGGGTGATGTCGTAGCCGTAGAACGCAACGCTCAACCGGCCGGTGATCAGCCCGGCGCGGCGAAGCTCGCTGGCCACGATGCCGCTCGGCCCGAACTGGGCATGGACGATGTCGTATCGCCGCGGGATCGCTCCATCGCCAAGCGCCGCAAACGCCTCGAGCAGCCGACCGCTCGAGGCCCGCCATCCCGACCAGGGCGACACCGACTTCCACGCCGCGGCAGGGGACTGCAGTCCGATGCGTCCAGCCCGCAGCGGCGCTCGGAGGAGCCTCGCAGCGAGCGGGCGGTCGAGGCTCGCCGCCCGCACCCGCGCGGGCAAGCCGAGGCTTCGTTCCTGCTCGTCGAAGTCGCTGCCGTCCCCGGGTCGCAGGGCCAGGACCTCGACATCGCATCCAGCGGCCAGCAGTCCGCTGCACTGGGCACGGACGAAGGTCTCCGAGGCGAGCGGGAATCCACCGGTGACGACCAGCACCTTCATGGCAGCGGCTCCGACTCGGCGTCGAGCCCTGCGGCGGAGATGAGCCGCTCGAGGTTCGGGCCGAAGAAGCGAGCCGGAGGCATCGCGGCCGCAGCGCCAGGCGGCTGGAAGGGCCGATCGACCGCTGCCGCGAGACCGTCGCGATCACGAACCTCGAGTCCCAACTGCACCGCGAGCGCCGCGATCGACGCCTCCTTGGCGACGCGGAAGCGCTCGTACTCGATCAGGTGCGTGCGATCGGGTCGGGCCTGCTGCGTCGAGCGGGCGACTTCACGCGCAATCCGCCAACGCCGCGCGAGCTCCTCGACCGGGTGAAACAGCGGTCGATCGGGATCTCCACCGGCGATGGCGTGCTCACACCAACGGCTGTCGAGCACCGCGGACCAACTCCGCGGAAGACCCTCGAGGCGAGATGGCTCGAGCCGATCGAGCTCGCCCGGAAGTCCAAGTCGGTCGAGCACGCTGCGGACCGTCTGCACCGGATCTCGCACCACGAACACCAGCCGCGCCTGCGGCCAGCGCCCAAGCAGGAACGACACCAGAAAGGTGAGGTTGGGTTCCTTCACGATCGGGCAGGCAAACGCGGCCGCGTGGCGGCGGAGGAATGCCGAGAACGGACGCCGTCCCTCCGCGACCTCCGGCGCCCGGGCGTAGTCGAGGTCGCGCTTCAGATCGATCGCTGCGGGAAGGCCGGTAGCGATACCCAACAGCCCTGCGATCGCGGAGGTCCCCGACTTCTGCGTGCCGAGCACGAAGACGGGATCCTCGTGGGGCTGCGCCCGCAGAGCCTGCCACGAATCGCGAAGCGACTCGCGGATCCGATAGAGCCGCAGCCGAAGTCCCGGGGTCGGCTCGCTCATGGGCACCACCTTGCCCGCCATCCGGCGGCTGGCTCGCCGAAGCGGCGTTCCAGTTCGATCAGCTCGTCGGCGAGCCGATCGACCAGCAGTCGGCGGGCGGCCTCGGGCATCTCGACCCCGTCGCCGCGATTCACCACCCTCCGCAGCGGGAACTCGACCTCGGGATCGGGATCGACGCCGAGAAACCGCAGTGTTCGCCGCAGCAGGCCCTCGGGGTCCGAGCCGACCTCCTCGAAGAACCCGATGAGCAGCCGCTCTTGGCCGATCGCTTCGGACCAGCGGTCGATGGCGCTGCTGTGGCGGCTGCGGGCGAGGACCGGCTCGCTCGCGAGATGCTCGAGCAGCGTCGCCTCGTCGGGAGCGACCTCGCCGTGGCGGTGGAGGTTCATGACCGCCTGCGACCAGGCTCGCTCGACCGGATCGCGCACGAGGTAGATCGCGCGAACTTCCGGCAGGACCGCGACGGCAGCGCGAATCCGCGCGGAATCGGCGATCGCATAGGCCGGCGTGATCTCGCCGGCGAGGCGATCACCCGCTGCCTCGAACCAGCGTGCGTAGGCTCGCGGCGTCCGATGCCAGTTCCAGTCGAGCCAGTGAAGCTCCTTCGCTTCGGGCAGGAATATCTCCGGATGCGCAGAGAGGTTCGCGTGCAGCCAGGTGGTGCCGGACTTCTGCGCTCCGATGCCGAGAAAGGACGGCAGCCTGCCCGGCCGCAGCACTCCGGCGGCAGCGGCGCGGCGAGAGGCGTCCGCGACACGGCGTCGCGCCGCTCGCAAGGCCCAACCCGCCGAGCCCGGCGGAGGCGGTGGCGGGTACATGCCGCCATCGCGCGGCAGCGACCACGATCGCGGCCCGCTCATGGCGAGGCCCCCGCGCAGGCGGTGGCGGGAATCGTCGGAGGTGCTGGCGGCTTGGGCATGGTGCGGCCGAGCGAGCCGGGCGCGATGCGGCGGATCGAGCCTCGTCCGCACCACAGCCCGATGCGTCGGAGGCAGTAGCCGCCGGTCCGCAGGAAGTAGTAGATCGCCAGCGCCGGTGCCGTGCGGAGGAGTTCAAACCACGACTTTCCCTTGTTGGCGGTCTCGTTCCAGCAGACCGCGGCGATCCCGGCGGCAAGCGGAGGCAAGGGAAGGAGCCAGGTCCATGCAGACCACGGCGGCTCGAGCAGCAGCGCCAAGGCAATCGCTGCCAGCGCCGCGAGTGCCGTCAGCGCGAAGGGCGCCACATCGAGCCGATCGCGCAGCCTGAACTTCCACACCAGTTCGGCGGCGGCGCGTCCGCCGTGCCAGGCCTGCCGCAGGAAGCTCCGCGCCGTATAGGGATGCCGATGGACGAGCCGCGCTGACGGTTCGGCCACCACGCTCCACCCGGCCGCCCGAATCGCGAGATAGAGGCCTTCTTCGTCGCAGCGGCCCGAGAAGCTGGTGTCGGCACGTCCGCTCTCGGTGACCGCGGCGTTCGAGAAGTCCTCCTCCCAGGCATGCGCTGCGAGCAGCTCGCGACGAACACAGAGATTGCAGGAGGTGAAGCGTGAGGCGTCCCCGCGTCTGGGAAGCCGATGGGTGCCGCAGAAGGCGAGTTCCCAGAGATTGCCGCGGCAGAGGTCCTCGACCAGTCCCGAGGCTGCGCCGACCCGGCGATCGTCGAACACTGCCGCAAGCCGCTCGAGCCAGTCGGGGTCCGCCTCGCAGTCGGAATCGAGGAAGGCGATCAACGGTCCCCGCGCCACCTGCACGCCACGGTTGCGGCTGGCATTCGCGCCGAGGTTCTTCGGATTGCGGAGCACCCGCACCGCCACTGGGCTCGTCTCGGCGAGCGACTCGATCGCCTCGGCGGTGCCATCGGCGGAGCCATCGTCGACCACGACGATCTCGAGCTCACCCGACCGCGCTGCGATCGACTGGGCGAGCAGCGATTGCACGCAACGAATCGTCTGCTCGCGCCGATCACAGGTGGGCAGCACCACCGAGAGCCGCGGAGGCGACGGTGAGGCGCGACTGTTCAGCGTCTGATCCATGGCGAGACAGGGCGACGGTACACTCGAACGAAGGCTCTTTCCGGCAACGGACCCCGCATGCGGATCGCAATCGGCGTGATCACCCGGCGACGTCCGCAAGGACTCGCGAGGCTGCTCGAATCGCTCGGGCACCTCGAACTCGCAGCCGGGCCAAGGTCCGAAAACCTCGAAGTCGAAGTGCTGCTCGTCGAGAACGACGATCCGCCGGGAATCGGCTCGATGCCGCCCTGCTCGCTTCCCTTGACACGCTGCTTCGAGCCGAGGCTCGGCATCCCGGCGGCACGCAATCGCGTGCTCGAGTTGGCGCTCGCAGGCGAGGGAGACTCCTCGGTCGACGCGGTGGCGTTCATCGACGACGACGAGACCGCCGATCCGTCGTGGCTTCGGGAACTCGTGGCGACCCTTTCCCACACCGCCGCCGACGCGGTGACCGGTCCCGCCCTCGCCGCCTTCGAGCGTGACGCCACCCTGCCGGGTTGGGCCCACGGCAGCGGCGCATTCGACTGCCTCGACTTCCCGACCGGCACGGCGCGGCCGACCGCCTTCACCCACAACGTGCTGGTCCGCACCGAGGCGATTCGTCGGTTGAACCTTCGCTTCGATGAACGCCTCGCCATGACCGGCGGCAGCGATACCCACTTCTTCTCGCGGCTCGCACGCGCGGGAGGTCGAATCGTGTGGTGCCGCGAGGCGATCTGTCGCGAATGGACTCCCGCGAGTCGGCTGACGATCGCCTGGGCGAGGCAGCGGGCCTACCGCATCGGCGCCACCGATGCCTGGATCGCCCGCGACCTCGGCGAGCGAGGAAGGACCGGACTGCTCTGGCTCGCCTTCCGCTATCTCCTGCGGGGGCCGTTCCGATTCATCACCGGACTCGCCCGTCGCGGCCTGAGCGGCGCCGCGGTTGCGTGCCTGCAGGATCTTGCCAAGGCCCGTGGCCTCGCCGCCGGCGCCCTTGGCCTCGCGCAGCACGAGGAGTATCGAACCCACCATGGCGGCTGAGCTCGATCACGCCCCGAACGAGCGACACGCCGGAACCGGTCCGGTGCGGATCGCGATCTCGATCTCGACCCTTCATCGCGCGGAGGGCCTCGCCCGCACGCTCGAGAGCCTCGCGCAGCAACAGCCGTCTGCGGCGGATCCGTTCCTGCTCTGCGCAGTCGTCGTCAACAACGACCCACAGGACCCGGCGCCTCGGCAGGCCGCGATCGCGGTGGCCGAGCGGACCGGCATGGCGGTGGCGGTGCACGACGAACCACAGCGCGGCATCGCACCGCCACGAAACCGCGGCCTCGCCGTCGCCCGCGAGATCGTGGGAGACCGCGGACTCATCGGATTCATCGACGACGACGAGATCGCGCCCGCGGGCTGGCTGGCCGAACTCCTCAAGGTGAAGCGAGAACACCGCGCAGACATCGTCACCGGACCCGTCGAGCCGCGCTTCGAAGAGGCGCCGCCGCGGTGGGTCGCGAGAGGCGGGTTCTTCGCGCGACAGTCCTTCCCGACCGGCACCACTCGGCCGTGGGCCTTCACCAACAACATCCTCTTCGACGCGGCGCTGCTTTCCCGCCTCGATCGCTGGTTCGACGACTCCTTCCTCCGGCTCGGCGAGGATCGCCACTTCTTCGCCCGGCTGGCCCGATCGGGTGCCCGCATCGCGTGGGCGAACGACGCCGTGGTGATCGAGTCGATCGATCCTCGCCGGACCACCGCCGCTTGGCTGGTCTCGCGGCTTCGCACGGTCGGCCGGTGCGTGCCGCTGATCGAGCGCGACCTCCACGGTCCGTTGCGGGCGAACCTGGTCTGTCTCTGCAAGGCCGCGGTGTGGATTCCCCTCGGCGGCGCGACCGCCATCGCAGGCATCCTCGGTGGCACCGCGATGCGAGTCCGGGGACGACGCTGGATCGCCTACGGGTTCGGTCTCGTCGAGGGCGTCTGCGCGCCAAGCCGCGGCGGGCGACCCGCTCGAAGCGATCACTGATCGTCGGGTGCGGTGGCCTCGGAGTCCGACTCGGGCAGTGCGGAGTCGGCATTCTCGAAGGCGATCTCCCGCTGCGCCTCCTCGCGCCAGTACCGGGCCTGCGGATGCAGCGGCTGCAGGGCCAGCGCGCGCTCATAGGCGGCGATGGCGTCGTTCCAACGCCCAAGCCTGAACTGCGAATTGCCGAGGTTGAACAGAGAACTCGCCGCGAGCGAAGGATCGTCCTCTGCGAGCGCCACCGTCGCGGCGATCTCGAAGCGTTCGAGCGAGGCTTCGACCTCGCCGACCTCGACAAGGGCATTGCCGAGCATGATCTGGAATCGAGGATCGTCGTCGCGAATCGATATCGCCCGCTCGTAGGCCACGCGGGCGGCCTGCGGATCTCCGGTCCACAACCGCGCATTGCCGAGCCTGAACCACACCAGATCGGCGCCCGGATCGGTTTGGTCGATCTCCGCCAAGGCCGCCTCGAGCATCGGCCGAGCACTCTCGTGCCTGCCCCGACGCATCAGCCGCTCCGCATCGCGCACCCTCTTCCAGGCGACGCGACTCCAGTCCGGCTCCTCGGCGAGTTCGACGAACGCGTACCCGCCCCAGTGGGCGCGGTTCCGGGCCCAGAGCTCGACCCAGCCGCGAAGCGCTCCGCGTTCGACCAGATGGGTGGCCCCGTAGCGATCGAAGAGCTCGGTGCGAAGGCCCTCGCGCGTCTTGCCGTCGAGCATGAGCCCCACATCTCTCGTCCGCTGTCGCATGAAGGTGACGCCGGTGCTCGACCGCTGGCTCGCCACGAGCCGCACATCGTGGAGCATGGTCAGGCGATCGCCGATCGAGGGGTCCGCCACCACCACCGCGCCCTCGGGCAGGAACCGCTGCAGGGCAACCTGCAATCGCGCGAGCTGGCGAAACTCGCGACCGAATCGCTGATCCGTCGGCGCTTCGGCCCGCTGGCGATAGCCGGCCCAGTCGTATGGAGCCGAGAAGTGGCCATGCTGCAGCGCGAGCGGAATCGCCAGCATGGACAGCGGCGACTGCAACCACCGCCACCGCACGAGCGGCTCGAGCGCCGCCGCCACCGCCGGCGCCGAGACCGCGATCCACAGGACATCCGCGAGGGTCTCGAATCGCTGCAGCATCCACAGCGATCCCAGCACCCGCAGCGCCCGCGTGCACAAGGCCGGCACCAGCATGACCGCAAGCACCGTCGCGATGAATCCCACCAGCACGAGCGGCGCCACCCGCCGCCGCACCACGATCACCACCGCCATCGCGAGCAGCATGGACCAGACCCGCCACCATCCGCCGGTGAATCCTCGTCCCGGCGTGCGGGCGATGGTCGTTCCTTCGAAGACCGTGAAACCCGGCGCCCTTTCGATCCCAAGGGGCGGCGTCTCGGCTCCTTCGCCGGAATCGACCTCGTCCGACTCCTCCGGCTCGTCGTCGAGGAGAGGCATTTCCGTACCCGCATCGTCGGGAACCTCGAGCAGCGAATCGGGCGAAATGACGACCTCCCCGGCCGATCCGCGATCGGGCGCCGGATGCATCCACTCCTCGCCTCGCCGCGGAATGCGCCCCGAAAGCGGATCGCCGGCTCGTTCGGCTGCGCGGATCTGGGCTCGGCGCTCCGGCGAGTTCACCTCGATCCATGGCGCCGTCCACATCTGCGTCACCAAGGGCATCGGCAACGATGCGACCACCAGAGCCACCACCGCCATCGACGCCGATCGACTGCGATCCTCGGCGGAGTTCGAGCGCACACGCCACCACGCGACCACCGCCGCCAACCCCATCACCGGCGCAAAGGCGACGAGTGCGAAGCCCGCGTAGAGCGGATGGAACATCCCCACCACCACCGCAACCGCAGCCACGCGAAGACCCGTCTCAAGCGCACCGGGCGCCTTGCGAGGCTGAGCCTCGACCGCTTCCTCTCGTCCGGGCGCGACGGCGCGGATCAGGACTCCCGCCAGGACCGGAATCAGGAACCACGGCGCCAACTGGTTGGGATAGAGCGAGAAGGTGGTCGGTCCGCGGATCGCGATCACCATCACCGCCGCGACCCACGCCGGCCAGCGTCCGCCGAGAGTCGCCCACGCAAGGTAGGCGAGTCCCGAGGCGATCATCAGCTTGCTCGCGGCCAGTGATCCGAACCACATCGCGAGCGGATCGATCGCGAGCAGCCGAGACCCCGACGCGAGCAGCGCGTGCCACAGGTTCGTGTGGTAGATCGGATAGGGATAGCGGGCTTCGACGAAGGGATCGAGATTCGAGAGCCCATGCTCGTAGAGGAAGCGAACGCGAGTGATGTGGATCCGCGCATCGGCCCCCAACATCGCGCCGGTGCGCTGCGAGAGCCACATGTCCGCCACCACCACCAGCATCTCGAGGCACGCTGCAGCGAGCAGCACGCCTCCCAACCGGCGCCAGCGGCCCGCCCGCACCGCGTCGAAGCCGCCCCAGAGGATCGCGGCACCGAGCAACGCCGACAGGATCCAGACCGGCAGAGACAGGAGATAGCCCAGCGCCACCAGCGGCGCGAGACAGGCAAGGAGCGTGGTGTAGGCGACCGCGACCGAGGCGATCAGCGGACCCTCGAGGTCGCGTGGCGCGAGCCGCCGCGCCAACGCCCAGCCCGGAAGGAGCAGCAGCAACCAGAAGGCGGTCGGCAGCAGGGTCGCGAGGTCCGAGTTCGCGAAGGGAACCTCCATCAGGCGGTTCCTCCGGCTTGGGGGAGGGCCTTCGCCGAAATCGCGCCGCGGCCGAGCATTCGATCGGCAACGCCCTGCACGAGGCCCATCGCACGCCAGCACGCCCGAATCGCTCCAAGCGGCACGAACCACACCATCTCACTGCCCGCACGGCGCACCATCGCGAGCGCCATCGGCAGCTGCATCAAGAGGAGCATCGCAACCAGCGCGGCCGGCAGGATCCACCCCGTCAGCGGCGACAACCACGCGACGCCATCATTCGCGCTGCCGCGAACCGCATCGAACCAGATCGTCATCACGATCGCCGCGATCACCGCCGGCCCCACCGCTGCCGCGACGAACGGCTGCAGGTGGTCGAGCGTGCCGCTGTAGCGGTTGCTGCCGCGGCCGGGATGCGCGAGGTGCAGCGCCACCCGCCAGTACCCCTGCTGCCGCTGGACCTTGAGGTATCGCGAAAGCCGATCGGCATGGAAGTGCATCACCCGCGAACCGCGTTCGAAGCGCAGGCGATGGCCCGCCTCGAGCACGCGAAACGCCAGTTCCGCGTCCTGGCCCTTGAGATAGCGCTCGTCGAAGCCTTGAAGCGCCTCGAGCACTTCGCGGCGATAGACGACGTCGTAGGTCGCGAGGAAGTCCGTCTCCTCGGGCATGCGGGCATGCCGCACCATGATCTCCTCGTGGATCAGCCGCTCGAGAAGCGAGGCGTCGTTCGCAATCGAATAGGTGCCCGACACGCCGGCGACCTGCGGATCGAGAAGATGCGGAAGAAGCCGCTCAAGCGACTCCGGCTCGCACACGCAGTCGCTGTCGACGAACCACACCAGTGGCGTCGTCGCCGCCCGCCATCCGAGGTTCCTTGCGGCACCCGGACCGCTGCCCGAACCGCTCAGCACCTCGATCCCCCGAGCCGCCGCGGCTGCCGCAGTCCCGTCGCGCGAGCCGTCGTCGACAAGCAGGATCCGCGCCAGCCGCGAACCGGTTCGGTCGCGAACCGCGATCGCCGCATCGAGGCAGCGCTCGATCGTTCGCATGGCGTCACGAGCGGGAATCACCAGGGTCACATCGCGGACCGCGGTCACGGCGACGCTCCCTCGGCAAGCGCCGACGCCTCCGCCCGCCAATGCTGCGCCTCGGCGTGGTCCGGCTCGCGGGCAAGTGCCTCGTCGTAGGCGGCCACGGACTCGAGGTAGCGCTCGGCGATGAAGTGCATGTTGCCGAGATTGAACCACCCGCTCGCCGCCACCGACGGTTCGCCGGCTGCGTCGGCGAGCTTCGCTGCGAGTGCAAAGGCCGCCGCGGCCTCGTCGAGGCTTCCAAGTTCGGCAAGGGCATTGCCACGGGAGAGCGGCAGCAGAGGCTCGGTCGGCCGCCAGCGTTCGGCGCGGCGATAGCTCTCGATCGCCTCGAGCGGTCGCCCGAGCATCCGCAGCGCATCGCCCCGGGCAGCGTGGCCGGCGGCGAGGCGCGGGAAGGCCGCGATCGCGAGTTCGATGCGCGGCAGCGCCGACTCCGCGTCGCCGGACTCGATCTCGAGGATGGCGCGATTGAGCAGTACCCGCGGATCGCCGGGTGCGAGCCGCTGCACCCGTTCGAGGTCCGCCTCCGCGGCTTCGGGGTCACCCGCTTCGATCAAGGCCTGCGAGCGATTCAAGAGCGCTCTCAGATCATCGGGCCGGCGGTCGAGCACCTCGCTCCACAGCGCGGCCGGTTGCGCATAGTCGCCGCAGCGGCGGTGGGTTCGAATCCCCTCCGCGGTCGCCACCGCCGCCAGCGCCGCGATCGCCGACACCGCCGCCACCCGGCCTCGCGCCGGGCTGCCGCGACCAAGCGCAGATACCAACGCAGCCATGCCGCACGAGACCGCAAGCGTCACCGCGATCAGGGGCAGGTACATGCGATGCTCGGCGACCGGGTCTGCGACCGGCACCACGCTCGACGAGGGCGCGAGCGAGAGAAGCAGCATCGCGGGAATCACCCCCCACCACCGCCGACCCACCAGACCGGCCAACGAGGCGAAGGTGGCGACGAGAAGCGCCGCGCCGCCGATCCAGGCAAGTCGCGTCGGCGCCAGGGCCGAGGCGCCATGGTCGATCGACAGTCCGACCGGCCACCAGCAGAGTTCGATGTAGAGGCCGATGGCGCGTATCTGCACCAGCGCGTAATCGAGCGGCGAAGTGCCCGCGACTCCCATCCCGGCGCCGGTGGGTCCGGCATCGGTGGCGGCGAGCCCGCCGATCACGCCAAGCGGGACGAGAAGCAGCACCGCTGCGAAGTTCACGCCATGCGCCCACCCGCGGCGAGCGGCGATCGAGCCGAGGCGATCTTGCGACAAGCACCAGTCGATCACCAGAAGGAGCGGCGGCAGGAACACCGCGGTCGGCTTGGAGAGGATCGCCAGCACCACCGAAGTCGACATCGCCGCGAGCCAGGCTGCCGGCGTGCTGCTGCGGAGACTGCGCAGGAGCGCATACGCCGCGGCCATGGTCCACACCGCGACCAGGACCTCCGCACGCTGCACCACGTATCCGGCCGCAGAGGTCGCGAGTGGATGCAACGACCACAAGAGCGCGGTCGCGAGGGCGATCCAGTCGGCCCGGCGCGAATCGTGTTCGGGATTGGTCGGCTCGGATTGCCTCGGACGGTGGCGCACGCCCTCGCGCACCGCCGCGAAGAGCAGCACCGCCGCCGCGAGGTGAAGAACGAGGTTCACCAGGCGATAGCCGCGGGGCTCGAGACCACCCGCAGCGTGATTGAGCGCGAAGGTGATCCAGGTCAGGGGCCGCTGCTCGAAGCGAAGGCTCCGCGACAACGGCCAGGGCTCGGCGAGCCGCTTCTCGCCCTCGACGAGGATCACCACGTCGTCGAAGACGAATCGACCCTCGAGAGTGCTGCGCCAGGCGACGACGTTGGCGAGGATCAACACCGCCAGCATCAGCCACCGTCGCCAATGTGCGCCGGCGGCGTCGCTGGTTATCCGACGCTCGCCGCGCGGCTGTATCGGCTGTGTTTCGGCGTGACTCATGGATCCCAACCGGCCGCGGAGACTCTCTGGAAATCGGGGCTATCGTCCAATCGTGGCTGTCAACCCTCAGCAACCTCCCTGCCCACGCGAGACCGAGTTACGGGACTCGGAGACCTGGGTCGTGGTGCCTCTCTACAACGAGGCGGCGGTGATCGCGCGGGTCCTGAAGGGGTTGCGTCGTCGGTTCGCCAATGTGGTGGTCGTCGATGACGGCTCCGCCGACGACTCGGTCGAGGCGGCGAGGCCCCATGCGACCTGGCTGCTCAGGCACCTCGTCAATCGCGGTCAGGGGGCGGCTCTGCAGACCGGCACCGCATTTGCGCTCGCTCGCGGCGCCCGGCGCATCGCCCACTTCGACGCCGACGGCCAGCACGACGTGCGCGACCTCGAGCGCATGGTCGAGCGAGTGGCCGACGGTGCCTGCGACATTGCGCTCGGAAACCGATTCGCCGATCGCGGCTCGAACGTGCCGGCGGGCCGGCGGCTGCTGCTCAAGTCGGCGGTCCTCTTTCACCGAGTCTGCAGCGGCATCGAGCTCTCGGATGTGCACAACGGTCTGCGGGTCTTCTCACGCGAGGCCGCCGAGCGACTCGAGATCACCGCCGACCGCATGGCTCACGCAAGCGAGCTGATCGATCTCATCGCCCGCAGCGGACTTCGCGTCGAGGAGATTCCCGTCCATATCCGCTACGACGAGTACTCGCGAGAGAAGGGCCAGCGCTGGACCGGTGGATTTCGCATCCTCTTCCACTACCTTGTCGGCCGCATCCTCGATTAGTCCGAGTTCGCCATGACGCCCTTCCAGTGGATCCTCGTGTCGAGTTTCGCAGCGCTTGCGGCGCTCGCGACGGTGGCGGTGGTGGCCGGCCGCCTCGGTCGTGTCGCGGGACTCTGCTGGGTCGCCGCGTTCGTGGTGGGCGGGCTGGCGGCCATCGAGCCGGATCGCGTCACCACCGTCGCCAATGCGCTGGGCATCCATCGCGGTGCCGACCTCCTGCTCTACCTCCTCGTGCTCGCGGTCTTCTGGGGATTCCTGCTGGTCTACGTGCGCCTGCGGCGAGTCCGCCGCGAGCTCACCGTGCTGGTTCGCCACGTGGCCATCCTCGAAGCCGAGCAAGGCGGCAGCGACCCGACTCGGACGGATGCATCGACTGCCGAAAGTCCTTCGCACCACTAGAGCCCAGCCCGCGGCACCGACCGATCGCGAGGTCAGCGGTTCCCTGGGTTCGGGCGAAGATGCCGCACCATCGCCACGATCGCGGAAGCCCGCGCGAAGCCTCCGGGGAGGGCGAGGAAGGACACGAGGTAGACCGCAGCAAATGCCAACGCACCGATGGCAAGCCGCGCCGACGGAGCCTCGAGCGAAGCGATGGCGCCGCCCGCCGCAAGGATCGCAGCGGCGGCAACTGCGGTCGCAAGAAGCGGCCGCCAGATCGCCGAGCCCACATCGGACCAACGCACGAAGGTTCCCTTCAGGCACCACGCGATGGCGGGAACACGCAGGCACGCCACTGCGATCGAGTACCCCGCGGCGACACCGACGGCGCCGTAGCGCAATCCGATCGCCATCCCGGCCACCACGCCGATCGACTGCAGGCAGATCCAGCGGAACTGGCGGTCGGTGCGGCCGAGCGGCACGTAGACCCAGGTGGTGATGACGGCAAGGGTCGCGAGCAGGCCTGCCGGAGCCAGCGCCATGAAGATCGGCACCACGCCGTCCCAGCCGGGGCCGAGCACCACCCGCACCAGATCGCCCGCCATGATCACCGCGACCGCGATGGTGGGCAGGCTCGCGGAGGCGACCACTTCGATGCCGCGGCGGTAGTAGGCGCGAAAGCGTTCGGGATCGTCCTGCAATCGCGCCAGCGCCGGGCGGGCCACCATGGTGAGCGGCTTGTTGAGTTGCGTGACCGGTGCGAGCAGGATCCGCTGGGCATTCGAGTAGAGGCCCGCGGCGTCCGCACCGACGAAGCGGCCCACGAGGATCTTGTCGATCGACCGGATCACCGCCGCGATCAGGTTCGATCCCGAGAGGTAGCCGCCAAAGCGCAGGATCTCGCGAATTCCCTCGGCGCGTGCCGGACGAGACGGCATCCAGCCGCTCGCGATGAACATTCCCGCCATGCGTGTCGCCGCGGTGGCGAGGGTCTGCACCACCAGCGACCAGTACCCCAGTCCCGACAGGGCGGCCACGATCGCGGCGAGGAGCCCCACCGCAAGCGAGATCAGCGTGACGGTGGTCTCTGCGGCGAAGCGCATGCGGCGCCGCAGCACCGCGAGCGGCTGCGCCGCCACGCCCGAGAAGAAGAAGCCGATCGAGAGCGCTGCCGCGACCGGTCCGAGCCGGGCATCCTCGTAGAAGAGCCCGATCGGCCACGACAGTGCGAACCCGATCAGCATGGCCGCGGCGCCAAGACCCACATTCACCCAGAACAGCGTGCTGACCTGCGCGGTGGTGACCTCGCGGCGCTGGACGGTCGCCTGCGACAAGCCCAGATCCGCGAACTCGCCGAGCAGCACGATGAACGCGCCCGCCATCGCGACGAGGCCGAAGTCCTCGGGATCGAGCAGCCGCGCCAGCACCGCCGCGGAGGCGATACCCACGAGGATGCTGCCGCCCTGGCCGGCCATGACGAACGCGCCGCCCCGGACCGATCGCCGCGAGAGATCCCGGTCGAGACCCGCGACCGAGAGCGGATCGGAGCCTCGCTCGGAGTGCTCGGCGGCATCGCGAGTCTGGGAGTCGGGTTCATGCATCGTTGGCGGTCGGTGCAGTTCGAGTCGCAGAAGCCAGCCGAACCGAGGTTCGTCCTAGGAGCCCGGCACCGCCTCGTCGGAGGATTGCTCGAGGCTTCGCAGGACCCGCGACTGCAGCCCGACGCCTTCGGCTCCCTCCTCGATCGCGTCGACCCCTTCGACGTACGCGCGACGAACCCGCTCGCATCCGGAGGCTTCGTCGTCTGCGAACACCGAGGCGGTCGCTTCGACCAGTCCCGCCAACCCATCGCGCAGAGAACTCGACTCGACCGCGGCCAGGCTGAAGCCGAATCCAAATCCGACCACGAGCGTCAGGACCTGCACCGCCACCACCAGCGGAAGCGGCGGTCGAGTTGGCCGTCGCGCGAGCGCGACCGAGGCGAACACCAGCACCACCAGCGAGATCGGAAGGACCAGTCCCATCATCCGGTGATCGGCGGCGGGATCGCCTTGGACCCAAAGTTCGCCGAAGCGGCGGCGGACTTCGCTCATCGCCCCGCCGGCAGCCCGGCGCCGCGGGGGTCGCTGGCGCCCTCGACGGAGCCGTCGGGTGTCCGCCGCGCGGCCTGCGCGACCGCGATCGCGCCCGGCTCCTCGCGAACGGCGTGACCCGCCAAGGTGAGCAATTCGCGCAGCGAAGGAAGAACGCCCCGCTCGACGAGCAGTTCGTCGGGCATCCACTGGTGGTGAACCCGAGGAGCCGCGACCGCCTCGGCGGCCGAGGCGCCGTCGAGCATCGCCAGCAGTACCGCGAGGGTTGCGCTGATGATCCGCGGACCGCCCGCGGCGCCGGCGACGAAGACCGCCTTGCCGTCCTCGACGACGATCGTCGGAGTCATGCTGCTGAGCGGACGTCGTCCCCCTGCCAGCAGATTCCGCTCGGACATGAACAGGCCGAACTCGTTGGCGACATCGGTACGCACCGCGAAGTCGTCCATCTGGTCGTTGAGGACGAACCCCGCGCCAGGCGGCACGACGAGCGAACCGAATCCGAGGTTCACGGTGTCGGTGCACGCCACCGCGTTGCCCGCCGCGTCGATCACGCAGAAGTGGCTGGTGCCGCCGTCCTCGGGAACGCTCTTCGAACCCGCGCCGTCTCCGGCGAGCCCGCCGAGCCCGCAGCGGTGCGGCTTCGCCCGCGGCGGCAACACGATCGCGGCCCGCAGCCGTTCGAGGTGGGCGGCTTCGAGCATGCGAAGGAGGTCGGCCGAAACCTCCGGGCTTGCGTCGGCATCGCCGAGCAGGGCCGCGCGATCGGCAAAGGCGTGCCGCAGCGCCTCGATCTGCCGCCGCGAGGCCTCGGGATCGGAGAGCCGCGGCAGGCCGTCGAGGGCCAGGAGCGCCTGCAGCAGGCATGCGCCTCCTGAAGAAGGTGGCGGCATCGAGATGACGGTTCGTTTCGAGTCGCCCGCGAAGCGGCCAGCAAGTTCCGCCGACAGCGGTTGCCGCCACTTCGGTCGATACGCGGCGAGATCCTCCGCGGTCATGGGACCGCCGCCATCCGCGATCGCCGCGAGGATCGCCTTCGCGATCGAGCCTTCATAGAAGGAATCGGAGCCGTCGCGGGCAAGCGTCTCGAGGGTCGACGCCTGCGCCGGCTGCGTGAGGATCTCGCCTTCGCGCGGTGGTCGGCCCTTCGGAAGATAGGTCGCGCGGAAGGCCTCGAACTCGCCGGTCTCGTCGGGATGAATCGCCACGTACCGATCGATGCGCTCGGCCGCGTCGGCGATCGAGTTCGAGAGGATGGCATCGGCCGCGAAGCCCTCGCGGGCGAGTCGGATCGCTGGCTCGAGCACCTCGGCAAGGGTCATGGTGCCGAGGCGATCGAGCGCCGCCTGCATGCCGCGCACGTGGCCTGGCACCGCGACCGACCACGCACCGGTCGTCGAGCGCATGGGAATCACCGCGCCGTCCGCGTCGAGGTAGTCGCGGGCCTGCGCCGCCGCCGGAGCGGTTTCGCGGAAGTCGAGGGCGAAGGACCCGCGATCGACGAGGTGGATCACCATGAACCCGCCGCCGCCGATGCCGCTCGATTGCGGCCTCACCACCGAGATCGCAAAGCTCGTGGCGACCGCGGCATCGACCACGTTGCCGCCCTTGGCGAGGATCTCGGACCCGGCCTGCGAGGCAAGCGGATGCGCCGCGGCGACCATGAACTCGCGTCCGGTCGCGGCGTGCGGCGGTGCGGGCAGCGCAACGGCGGGTGCGAAGGAGGCGGCGACTGTCAGCAACGCCAAGGCAGCGGGTGATCGAGACATGGCCGAAAGTATTGCAGCCCAGGCCTGCCAAGAGTGATTTGTCGCACGGCGAGTCGAAGCGTCGCCCATCTCGGAGTCGAGTTGGTGCCGATCAGTAGAGCAGTTCACCGCACTCCGGGCACTGGGCGCTGAGCACGCTTCCCCGGACGTCGTGGCCGCAGCGAGGGCAGAGCCCGCGGCCGCGAAGACGCTCGCGCCGAGCCTCGGCGCTTCCCGAACCCAGCCAGAGAAGCAGTTGCATCAGGGAGATCGCCACTGAACCGCCCAGCAGCAGCAGGGTTCCCGCGATCAAGGTGTCCGCCGCCAATCCGCCGGCCTCGGTGCGGAAGGGCTCGCGGGCTGGCGTGTCGCCATCGGCAAGCGCCTGAAGCAGCTTGGTGGACGAGTCGATCAATTCGGCGTCCTTTCGATCCACCGATCCGAGCCGCTTGATCGCGTCGGTGATCAAGGGCAGGTAGGCATGGCCGAGCGGATCGAGAACCGGTCCGTCCCGACCGGAGGCGTGGTCGTAGAGCAGCAGTTGCGGCGACCGGACCCGAACGCGCCCGGCAAACGGCCAGCCGCCGAAGTCCGAGGTCTGCTCGATGAGAAAGGTGCCCAACACAGTGCCTCGTGTGGTCTGCGAGGCGGCCTCGGTACCAACCCACCGAGCGGTCGCCTCGCGTGCCCGCGCCGGGTTCGCGGCCGAGCCGGACTCGCCGCGCGAAGCTGGAACGAACACCACGCCTTCGGCAATCGGTTGCGACCCCGACCACAGCACGACGTGGCCGAGCAACCACGCGGTCGGCAGCGCGATCGCGAACGAGACCAGTGCCCAACCGTCGCGGGCCCGGTCCCACTTGCTTCGACGGCGACGGGCGGCGCTGCGACGCACCTCGCGGGCCCATGCCACCCCCGTGAAGACCAGAAGCCAGTCGTAGGCGGAGCGCGGACCGGGGCTTGGTCGTTCCGGCGTCGTCGCCGGCGGCATTCGCTCCTCGATCTTCGGCAGGCGATGCGGCGAGCGACTCATCGCCGCGACCCTGGCGGACCCCACGACCGCGAGCATGCCCTCGACTCTTCCGCGAACGCAGCACTCATCCCACGAGCGTAGCGATCAGCCGATGCGGCGACCGCGATGGCGATCAGGACGAACCGGACGCGGCGAGATCGTGGGCACGACCGGCGTATCCCATCCGCCACCGCGGCGGCGACGTCCCGAGGCAGGTCGGCCGCGATCTCCCGATCGCTCGAGCGACGCAACCGCCGGGTCTCCTGAGCCGCCTCGGGTCAGCGCCAGTCCCTGCTGCACCGCGAGCGTCTGGAAGCTCTCGAGGCGATGGGCTCGATCACGACGCGCAGCCAGAACCACCAATCCGACGAGCGCCACGGCGGCCGCGATCGCAAGCGCAGCCACCCACGCGGAGGACGAGTCGTTCGCGACCTCGGCGACCGCCGAGGAGGTCGTGAACATCAGGTCCGGATTCCACGGCGTGTTGGGGCTCATCGGTCTCGGTCCTTCGATCGCCTGGCCGCGAGGGCCTCGATCATTCGCGTGCGGCACTCCGCCTCGAGGGCAAGCGACTCCGTCGCCCGGGTGGTCACTTCGAAGAGCGAGTCCTCGTCGGTTCCCTCGTCTTCTCCGCACCAGCGCTTGGTGGCCCGGACCGCTTGCGGCCCGGAGGAGGCGATTCTTCGCACGAGCGCCGCGGCGAGTTTCCGCAGCGACTCCGGATTCTCGGAGATTCCCGCGGCGAACCCGCGTTTCATGGCCTCACGACCATTGACAAGCTCGCCCGAGAGGAGCAACCGCCGCGCCTCGCCGCCGCCGACCGCCGGCAGCAGCGTGGGGAGACTGACCGCGGGAGAGATCCCCAATCGGACCGCGGGGTAGCCAAGCCGGGCCTCGGGGGTCACCGCCAGCAGGTCGCAGGCAAAGACGATCGCCGCCCCGCCGGCCAGCGCCGGTCCCTGCACCGCGGCGAGAAGCACCGTCTCCATGCGGCGGATCGAGCGCACCAGTGCGCCAAGCCGGCGCACGAATTCGACGAGGGTCTCGGCCCGCTCGGCGGCCGCGGCGAGATCGAACCCCGCGCAGAAGGCAGGACCCTCCGCCTCGAGGGAGGCCGCCACCACCGAAGCGGCCTGCAGCCGATCAAGAGCTCGCTCGAGCCCATCGAACATCGCCAGCGACAGCGCATTGCGTCGTGCCGGATCGGCAAGCACCACGCGGGCGGCGGGTCCGTCGATCTCGACGCGAACGATGGACTCGGGACTGGGATCGGTCATGGGTGTCGATCACCTTCGGCGGTCGAGTCGAGCAAGGACTTCACAGGATGCGCCGCCATCGCACGGCGTTCGCGACGGCGCGGGACGCAGTCTAGCGCCGCCGGGCTTCCCGCGAATCGACTTGCGGCAAGGTGCTCCGAGCCGACGATCCAAGATCCATCCGGACCGAGCAGGGTCAGTCCGCGAGTGCCGCGATCATCGCCCGGATGCCTTCGAGGGTCTGCTCGATCGGCATCGGAACCGCGCCCCGCGGCGATCGCGACTGCTCGGGGAGTCGCGGAACGTGGATGAACCCGCCGCGACGATGAGGCTCGTCGCGAAGCCGGTGCAGGATGCGGTACTTGACCTCGTTGCAGAGGTAGGTCCCCGCCGAGAGGGAGGTTTCGGCGGGGACTCCTCTCGATCGGCTTGCCGCGATCATCGCGTCGACCGGAAGCGTCGTCAGCAGCGCCTCGGGACCGCCCTCGATCACCGCCTCGCCGCGCAGATGCGTTCCCGAGTTGTCGGGTTGCGAGAAGTCGCGGCGATTGACGGCGCGGCGCTCGACCCGAATCGCGGAGGCGCCGCCGTCTTCGCCGGTGGCGATGACGAACTCGGGATCGAGTCGATCGATGAAACTCGAGAGAACGTCCCCCGCTTCCACCGTCACCACCGGCAAGGTGGTGGTCTCGACGCGAAAGGCCCCGATGGTGGCGCCTGCAAGCAGGCTCGCCAGTTCCGCGGAGGGATTGCGATCGCTGCCGCCGAAGGGCTCGAAACCGCTCAGGAGCACCAGGCGGGATTCGCTCATGCGGCCGAATCCGCGGCGGGCCCGCGGGCGGGCCGCGCGACCTTCATGCGGCCGGCCATCTCGCGCGGATGGCAGGCCTTGACGACCTCGCGCAACTGAGTGCGGTCGACATGGGTGTAGATCTGGGTGGTGGCGATGTCGGCGTGCCCGAGCAGTTCCTGCACCACTCTGAGGTCGGCGCCGCCGCCGACGAGGTGGGTGGCGAAGGAGTGCCGCAGGGTGTGCGGGTGCACGTCGGCGAGGCCGCAGCGGCCGGCGAGCCGCTGCACGATTCTCCAGAGCCCGGTGCGCTCGAGGGGCCGGCCGGTCGCCGAGAGCAGCAGCCGATGGCCGTCGCGGCGATCCTCGTGTCGGGCCAGCTGCGGGCGCAGTTCGTCGAGATAGCGCTGCGTCCACTCGATCGCCGGCTCGCCGATCGGCACCACGCGGTGCTTCGATCCCTTGCCGATGACGCTGACGCTTCCAAGCGTGGCGTGGAAGTCGTTCACCTTGAGCCCGCAGGTCTCGCTCGCCCGCAGGCCCGCGGCGTACATGAGTTCGAGCATGGCCCGATCGCGCACCCACAACGGGCCGGTCTCGGGCGATGGGATCTCGACGAGCCGACGCATGGCACCGGGCGTCAGCACCCCGGGCACCTTCTTCCAGGTGGTCGGACGTTCGAGCAACCGCGCCGGATCGCCCGCGATCCGCTGCCGCGAACAGAGGAATCGGAAGAAGGTCCGGATGGTGGCAAGATGCCGGGCGATCGAGACCGGCTCGAGGCCTCGATCGCGGCCAAGCCGCCGCAGATGGTCGCGGAGATCCTCGGCCGAGATCGCGGCGAGCGAGGTTCGGCCCCCTTCCACCAGATCGACGAAGAGATCCGAGAGATCGCGGCGATAGGCCACGAGCGTGGCGCGGCTGAGTCCGGCCTCGACCTTCAGGAACCCCAGGTACTCCCGCGCCGCCCGCACGAGTTCGGGCGCGTCAAGACCCTCGGGCAGTTCGAAGGGCGGTTCGGGCTTGGAGGTCGGCGCCGGCATGGGACTCGCGGAGTCATCGGCACGCGGACCGGGGTCGCCGCAGCCCGAGCGAGGCTGGCGTCGCGAACGAGTCGGATCGCCACGCCGCTACCCTCTCTGCCCATGGCGGAGGTCAGGCTCGAAGCGGTCTCGAAGATCTACCCCGGCGGCGTGCGGGCCGTCGATGCCATCGATCTCTCGATCGCGGACGGATCGTTCGTGGTGCTGGTGGGGCCGTCGGGCTGCGGCAAGAGCACGACGCTTCGGATGATCGCCGGCCTCGAGGAGATCTCCTCCGGCACCATCTCGATCGGCGGACGCACCGTGAACGACGTTCCCGCCCGCGATCGCGACATCGCCATGGTCTTCCAGAGCTATGCGCTCTATCCGCACCTCTCGGTCCGGCAGAACCTCGAGTTTCCGCTGCTTCGTCGCCGTCGCCACGCCAGCCTGCTGCGAAGCCTCGTCTCACCCGCCTATGCGAAGGCTCGCCGCGCGGAGATCGCCGCGATGGCCGCCCGCGTCGAAGCGGCTGCGAAGACCCTCGAGATCGAGACCCTGCTCGCTCGCAAGCCCAAGGAACTCTCGGGTGGACAGCGGCAGCGGGTGGCGCTCGGGCGGGCATTGGTGCGCGATCCGGCGGTCTTCCTGCTCGACGAACCGCTCTCGAATCTCGATGCGCGGCTGCGGCTCGAGATGCGGGCGGAGTTGCGGATGCTCCATCGCCGCACCGGAGGCACGATGGTGCACGTGACCCACGACCAGGAGGAGGCGATGACCTTGGGCGATCGCCTGGTGGTCATGAAGGACGGCGTCATCCGTCAGGAGGGCACGCCGATCGAGATCTACGAGCAGCCCGCAGACGCCTTCGTCGCCGGCTTCATCGGCACGCCCGCGATGAACCTCATCGACGGCGAGGTCCGCCTCGGCGACGACTCGGCCTCCTTCGTCGCAGTCGGTGGTTCCTCCGGCACCGCCGCGGCCGACACCTTCTCGATCGCGCTTCCGGATCGGCTTGCCCAGATCGCCCGCCGCGCTGCCGGCACGGCGCGGACCGTCCCGGCAACCCTTGGCGTGCGGCCGGATGCGGTGAAGCCGACCACGGCTCCGACGACCGGTGCTTCGCTCGCGATCGCCTCCGCCACGCTCGAGGCGGTCGAGCGCTACGGGGACCGCGTCGATCTGGTGCTCACGGCGGGAGCCGCGAGGATCGTCAGCCGATGCGAAGGAACCGGCACCGAACTTCGCGAACGCGCGACGGCCGCGATCGCGATCGATCTCTCGAAGGCGCATCTCTTTGCCCGCGACGCCGCAGGTCGGCGGCTCTCCTAGCGTCGATCGAGCCCTCGACCGCTCACTCCGTCGAGAACTTGTGCACCATGCGATGGCGGTAGATGCGGCGGGGTTCGAGGATCACGTTCGGCCAGCCTTCGACTCCCTGCTTGTTGACGCTGTCGGGGAAGGCCTGGGTCTCGAGGCAGAGGCCGTCGAACTTCTCGTAGGTAGCGCCGTTCTTGCCGGTGATCCCGTCGAGGAAGTTGCCGCTGTAGAACTGGATGCCGGGCTGGTTCGAGAAGATCTCGAGCACCCGACCCGACCTGGGATCGGCGAGCCTGGCGCAGGGCCACACCCGATCGCGTTCGCCGGCGATGTCGATGACGAAGTTGACGTCGTAGCCGCCGGGATCGGTGGCCGTCGCGGGAAGCTTGGCGATGTCGCGGCCGATCGGCTTGGCGACGCGGAAGTCGTAGGGAGTGTCCGCGACCTTGGCGAACCCGCCGGTGGTGATGAGGGTGTCGTCGACCGGCGTATAGAGGTTCGCGGGGATCGACAACTCGTGGCCGAGGATGTCGCCGGAATCGTGGCCGCCGAGGTTCCAGTAGGTGTGATGCGCGAGGTTGACGGGAGTCTTGGCGTCCGTCGAGGCGGACATGTCGACGATCAGTTCGTTGTTCTCGGTGAGGGTGTAGGTCACCATCGCGCTGACGGTGCCGGGGTAGCCCTCCTCGCCGGCGGGCGACTGGTACCGGAACTGCACCGTCGGTCCCTTGGGAGTCATGCGGGCGGTGCCGTCCCAGACCACCTTGTCGAAGCCCTTGGCTCCGCCATGGAGATGATTGGGTCCGTTGTTGGTGGTGACCTGGTACTCGGTGCCGTCGATGGTGAACTTGCCGCCCGCGATGCGGTTGGCGCAGCGGCCTGCGGTGCACCCGAAGTAGGGATTGCTCTCGACGTAGTCCATCAGGCTCTTCCGGCCCAAGGCCACATCGGCGAAGTTCCCCTCGCGGTCAGGCACGATGACCTCGGTGATGATGGTGCCGTAGTCGGTGGCCCGGACGATGGTGCCCTTGGAGTTGCGAAGGGTGTGCACCCGAACGCGCTTTCCATCGAGTTCGCCCCAGAGCTCGCTGGTGGCGTCCGAAACCACGCGGGACTGCTTCTGCGATTCGATGCCGAGCAGTTCGTCCTGATTCACGGGTCCATCCTTGATGGGTGCGGTTCGGCCCGGCCTTCGGCCGCTGTCGGTCGGCGCTTGCTGCGGTCCATCGGAGTTGACTGGCTTCTGCTCTTGCGCAACGGCAGGAAGGGCGAGCACGAGGATGGCGGCGAGGGCGGCAAGGCGGGCGGTGGAAGGCATGGTGCGGATCCTGACGGGTGAGGGAGTCATCCTCGCGGGAAGGCGGCTTCGACGCCACCCCGGACTCACGATATCGATCGGCCCTGCGCCGCGAGCAGCGGAGTGATACCCGCGGCAAGCCGCTGCAGTTCCGCCTCGTCGAGGGCCTGCTCGCGATCGCAGCGGGCTTCCTCGGGCCGCGGGTGGCACTCGACGATCAAGCCGTCGGCACCGGCGGCGACCGCCGCGAGCGCGAGCGGAACCACCAGTTCGCGCCGCCCCGCCGCATGCGAGGGATCCACGATGATCGGAAGGTGGGTGCGGGCTCGAAGCACCGGCACCGCGGCGAGGTCGAGGGTGGCCCGGGTCGAGGTCTCGAAGGTGCGGATGCCGCGCTCGCACAGCACCACCTGCTGATTTCCGCCCGCGAGGATGTACTCGGCGGCATGCAGCCATTCGTCGATCGTCGCGCTCATGCCCCGCTTGAGCAGCACCGGACGATCGCAGCGGCCGAGGCGGCGCAGCAGTTCGAAGTTCTGCATGTTGCGGGCTCCGACCTGCAGCACATCGGCTCGTTCGGCGATGGCCTCGACGTCGCGAGCCTGCAGGACCTCGGTCACGACCGGCAGGCCGTGGCGGCGACCGGCGGCGACCAGCATGTCGACGCCTTCCATGCCGAGTCCCTGAAATGCGTAGGTCGAGGTCCGAGGCTTGAACGCACCGCCGCGCAGAAGCGACGCGCCCGCGCGGCGCACCATGACCGCGGACTGCTCGATCTGCTCGACGCTCTCGACCGCGCAGGGACCGGCGATGAGCACGAATCGGTTTCCGCCGATCGGGACCCCCGCGATCTCGGTGGGCAGCTCCGAACGACGGCCGCCCGACGCAAGCGGCAGCGAGGAAGCCGGTCGCGACGGAGCGGGACAGCCCGGTTCGGGCGACGAGGTTGCGGCTGCAGTCACGCGCGGCACCGACTCTGCAAGCGATCGGCTGCGATCGGGATAGTTTCCGAGCACCGAGACCTGCCGGGCATGGGGACGCAGCTCGGTGATCGCACGCGCGACCGACTCGTCGTCGATCCGACCCTCGAGGTCGATGATGAACGCGTACTGGCCGGGCCGGTTCGGCAGCACCCGGCTTGCGAGGCGAGTCAGGTTGACCCCCTCGGCGGCGAAGGCACCGAGGCAGCGGGCCAGCGAACCGGGCTGGTGGTTCGCGACGAGCCGCAGCGTCGTGCGCACCGCGATGCCGGGTGCGACCGGCTGCGGCTCGCGGGCCAGCAGCAGGAAGCGCGTGGTGTTGTCGGGATGATCGGAGACGTCCTCCTTGAGCACGACCAGCCCGCGCTCGGCGGCGGCCTCCGGCGAACAGATCGCGGCATGGCGAGGGTTGCGGGCGGCAAGCACCGCATCGGCTGCGCCGGCGGTGTCCCAGATCTCCTCGGCCTCGAGGCCGAGCGACTCGATCACGGTGCGTCGACATTGCCGCAGCGCGACCGGATGGGAGAAGACCCGCTCCAGCGCTTCGAGGCTCGCGCCGGGCACCACGGCGAGGCTGTGGCGCACCTGCCACGGTTCCTCGTCCACGATGTGAATCCCGTCCTCGAGCAGCAGGCCGTCGACGGCATCGACCGCGCCGACGATCGAGTTCTCGACCGGCACCAGGGCGTAGTCGGCTTCGCCGCGCAAGAGCGCCGCCAGGGCGCCGTCGAAGGATCGAGTGCCGAGCGTTCTCGCCGACTCGCCGCGAATCGACATCAGGCGCCGCGCCGCGAGATCGCCGTGGGCACCCGGAGCTCCCTGATAGGCCACCACCGCCTCGCGACCGCCGCTGTCGCGCCAGAGCGCCTCTTGCTCGCGCCGCGACCACTCCAGGATCTCCCGCAGGACTCTTCCGGCGGCATGGGCGTTGAGCGAGAGCGACTCCGCTCGCGAAGCCCAGCGGGCATGGACTTCCAGTTCGCGCGAGCTGTCGCGGATCTCGGCGCCGTGGCGGCGCTTGATGTCGCCGATCAAGCGGGCGGCGTCGATCCGGGTTCGCAGGGCCCCCAGAATCGCCTGGTCGGCCTCGTCGAGGCGTCGGCGGATGTCGGAGAGGTCAGCTTCGGTCGGATCGGACGGCGGGTTCATTCCGGGCCTCACGCGCTTGCGGAGACCCGGACGTCTCCAACGGCGATCGGGAGCGGCGCCTCGCCACCCTCCGGACCAACTCATCGGCCAGAACCCCCAGCAGGATCACCGCGCCGATCACCGCGTACTCGAGGTTGTCCGGAATCCAGTCGACCAGCACCAGGGCGTTGCGGAGGACCTGCATCAGTGCCGCACCGACCACGATCCCCACCACGCTGCCCTCGCCGCCCCGCAGGCTGCAGCCTCCCAGCACCGCGGCGGCGATCGCGTAGAGCTCGTAGAAGTTTCCGAAGTCGGCGGGCTGGGCGCTGCCCACATCGAGCACGAAAAGCATGCCTCCGTAGGCAGAGAGCACCGCCCCGAGCACGAATGCCGAGAGCGTCACCCACTTGACGGGAACTCCGCTGTATGCGGCCGCCTGCGGATTGCGGCCGGTCGCAAGCAGCCAACGCCCCCACACCGTGTATCGCAGCAGGAACGCTGCGAGGACGGCGATCACCACCAGGCTCGCGACCGGTGCGGGAATCGCGAAGGCGCTCGGCCCGTCGAAGGCCTCGAGGTCGGTGAGGCCGGGCACGGGGATGCGGCCGGTGGCGAGCGAGCGAAGCTCCTCGAAGCCGCCGCGGAATCCCTGGGTCTGGTCCTCGGTGAAGCCGCGGGCGAGACCGCGATAGAAGAGCAACCCGCAGAGCGTCACCAGGAACGGCTGCAGTCGCGCCCACGCGACGAGCCAGCCCTGAAAGAGCCCGATCGCGATGCCCGCGGCGACGATCGCCGCCACCGCAGCGGGCGGCGACCATCCGTGATCGACGAGCAGCCACGGCAGCATGCAACCCGCCAGGCACACCACCGATCCGGTCGAGAGGTCGATGCCGCCGGCCATGATCACCAGCCCGGCGCCGATCGCGAGGATGCCGAAGAGCGCGGTGCGCCGCAGGAGGTTCTCGAGGTTGTAGGCGGTGAGGAAGCCGTCGGCGGCGAGCGCGGTGAAGATCCCGATCGCCACCATCAGCACGAGGATGCCGAGGGCCTTCTTCATGCCGCCCGTCCTGCGGTCATCAGCGCCATCAAGGTCTCTTCGGTGGCCTCCGCGGCCACGAGCGAGCCGGTGACTTCCCCGTCGCGCAGGCAGAGGATGCGATCGGAGAGCGCCAGCACCTCATCAAGTTCGCTGCTTGCAAAGAGCACCGCGGCACCCGCAGCGGCGAGGCGACGGACGATCGCGTGGATCTCCGCCCGCGCGCCGACGTCGACGCCCCGAGTCGGCTCGTCGAGCAGCAGGACCTTGGGGTTCGCGGCGATCCATCGCCCGAGCACCACCTTCTGCTGATTGCCACCGGAGAGGGTCGCCGCGGCGCGTCCATGGTCGGGCGGGCGAAGATCGAGTTCGCGGGCGAGCCGGTCCGCGAGCGCGCGTTCGCTCCGCGAGGAGATCACCCCGAGCGAGGCGATCGCCCCGAGGGTCGCCATCGAGAAGTTCCGCCGCACCGGATCGGGAAGGAAGAGCCCGTGGTGGGCGCGATCCTCGGGGACGAGCCCCATGCCGCGACGCACCGCGGCGCGCGGGTCGCCCGCAGGCAGCGCCCGCTCGCCGAGCAAGATCTCCCCTGCGACGGCGCGGCGGACCCCGAACAGGGTCTCGAGCAGTTCGGTGCGTCCGCTTCCGACGAGCCCCGCGATGCCCACCACCTCGCCGGAGGCGATCTCGAGATCGATCGCAGAGCGCGGATTCGCCTCGGTCCGCACCCCCCGCGCCCGCAGCAGCGGCGCTCCGCGGGCGATCGTCGCCCGCGACACTGCCGCGACCTCGCGGCCCACCATCAGCGACACGATCGCGTCGCGGGTGGCGTCGGCGCGGGCGAGTTCGCCGCGAACACGGCCGTCCCGCAGCACCACGATGCGATCGGCGCTGCGCAGGACCTCGTCGAGCCGGTGGCTGATCAGCACCACCGCGGTGCCGCGTGAACGCAGGTCCGCGAGCAGCGCCAGCAGCCGATCGGTCTCGTGGCGGGAGAGGCTCGCGGTGGGCTCGTCGAGGATGAGCACCCGCGCCTCGGCGGAAAGGGCCTTGGCGATCTCGACGAGCTGCCGCGCCCCCACCCCGAGCGAGGCAACCGGCGTGGACGACGCGATTCGCAAGCCCACCCGATCAAGCGCCGCCTGCGCCTGCCTCGTTGCGGCGGCGCGATCGAGCACGCCGAGTCGCCTCGGCTCGCGACCGAGCACGATGTTGGCAGCGACGTCGAGGTTCTCGGCGAGGTTGAGTTCCTGGTGGACGAGGGCGATGCCGCGGCGCTGGGCGTCGCGCACCGAGCGAAGCCTCGATGCCGCGCCATCGACGAGCAGTTCGCCCGCATCGGGCTCATGCACGCCCGCGAGGATCTTCATCAGGGTGCTCTTGCCGGCGCCGTTCTCCCCGACCACCGCGAGCACCTCGCCGCCCCGCACCACCGCATCGACCCGATCGAGCGCCACCACGCCACCGAAGCGCTTGACGGCGCCTCTGACCTCGAGGATCGGCTGCGATCCTGGCTCGCTCACGGTGGAGGCGCCGTTCACGCGGCTAGTTCGCGGTGGCGGCGCCCGCCTCGCCGCGGGCCTTGGTCTCTGCCTCGAACGCATCGACGTTGTCCTTGCGGATCGCCCGCGCCGGCACCGGAATGACGCCGTTGGCGGGCAGATCGGAGGCATCGCCGTGGCAGAGGGCGTTGAGCAGTTCGACCGAGCGGTAGCCGTAGAGGTAGGGATCCTGCACCACCGTCCCCTGCACCGAACCCTTGCGGATTCCCTCGAGGGTCTCGCGGGCCTCGTCGAAGGCGACCACCTTCACCTTGCCGATCTTGCCGGCGCGATCGAGGGCCTCGAGGATGAGCGGCGGGTTGTATTCGAAGAGACCGACCATGCAGTCGATGCCGGGGTTGCGGGCGATCACGTCCTCGACGTTGGCCTTGGCCTTGGCGCGGTCGAACTGGTCGGTGTAGGTGCCCACGACGGTGAAGCCGTTGCCCGAGACCGTCGCACCGGGAGGATCGAAGCGGTCGGGATTCGAGTCGCGGCCGAGGAGTTCGTCGATGACTCCCTGCCTCCGGCGCCGCGCGTTGTCCTGCTCGAGCCGACCGATGAAGATCGCCACCTCGCCGCCGTCGGGGCAGGCCTCCTTGACGAGGCGGCCGCACATTCGACCGGCTTCGTAGTTGTCGACGCCGATGTAGCAGAGCCGGGCGCTCTCGGGCGCATCGCTGTCGTGGGTGATGAGCAGCGCCCGCCGCGCCACCGCGTTGAGGGTGTCGGCCTGGTTGACCGGATCGATGGGGCTCACCGCGATGCCGTCGATTCCGCGGGTGACGAGATCCTCGAGCATGCGCTTCTGGTCACCGATGCCGTTGGGTGGCATCAGCACGCTGACGGTGGCGCCGGTGTCCTTCGCCGCCGCCTCGGCTCCGGCCTTGGCGAGCACCCAGAAGAACGCCACGCCGTTGGTGACGAAGGCGATCTTGGCGGGATCCTTGGGCGAGGCCTTCATCGCCTCGATCGCCTTCTTCTGACGAGCGATCAGGGCGTCGCGGCTCTGGGCAAGCGCGGGCATGCTTGCCGCGAAGGTCGCGGCGAGAGCGAGAATCGTGGCGGCGCTGCGTCTTGGGATGGTGGCCATGGCGTGGTCCGTGGGAGTGCGTGGAGGTCGCGGGCGCTCAGTAGGTGGTGGTCCCGCCGTTCACATGGATGGTCTGGCCGGTGATGAAGTCCGACGCCTCGCTCGCGAGGAGAAGGATGGCGCCGTCGAGATCCTCGGGCACACCCATGTGCCCCATGGGAACTCCGCGGCGGTAGGCCTCCTTCATCTCCGGCGGGTCCTGCTCGTGCCGCTCGACCGGGATCCAGCCCGGGGCGATGGCGTTGGAGGTGATGCCGAAGGGCGCGAGCTCCGTCGCCATGCTGCGCATCCATCCGTTCTGGGCGCCCTTGGCGGCGACGTAGGCGGAGAACGGCGCCACCGCCCGTTCGAAGACCTCGCTGGTGATGTTGATGATCCGACCCCAGCGCTTCGACTTCATGTGCGGAAGCACCTCGCGGGTGAGCAGGAAGGGGCTCTTCACGAAGAAGTCGAGCATCTCCTGGTAGAAGTCCCAGTCGTACTGCTCGATGGGCTTGAGGGGTTGAGCCGGGGTGGCGTTGACCACCAGGATGTCGATCGGCCCGAGCGCCCCGGCGACCTCGGCGCAGAGATGCCGCACGCCCCGGGGATCGATGACGTCGTGACGGAAGAGCCCCCCTTCGAGTCCTGCTTCGCGGTAGGCCTGGAAGGTGGCGTTCGCGGCTGCTTCGGAGTGAAGGTAGTTGAAGGCGACCCGCGCCCCCGCTCGACCGAGGGCGAAGGCCATCGCCCGGCCCAGGCCCTTGCTCGAGCCGGTGACCAGAGCAACCTTGCCGTCGAGACGGAAGTTCGGAATGCGCATACTGCGTTCAGAATAGCGGACCTGCTCCGCGCGGCCGCGCCTTCCAAGCAGGCGTTCCAGTCGCGAGCGCCACACCGATCCGAGTCGAAGTCGCCAGAACTTCCTCGACCGCTCGGCCACGCGACCTCCGCCAGCGTTGCCTCGCGAACCCATCGGAAGAGTCAGGCGATCACGCCGGGAATGGGATCGGCGCCTTCGACGCCGACGAGCCGCTGGTCGAGCCCGCCGTAGAAGTAGGAAAGCTCGTTCGGATCGAGGCCCATCAGCGTGAGGATCGTGGCGTGCAGGTTCTTGACGTGGTAGCGGTCGCCGACGCCGGTCGAGCCGAGCTCGTCGGTCTCGCCGACGGTGACCCCGCCCTTCACGCCGCCGCCGGCCATCCACATGGTGAAGCCGAAGGAGTTGTGGTCGCGGCCGGTGCCCTCGGCGTACTCGGCGGTGGGCTGGCGGCCGAACTCGCCGCCCCAGACCACAAGCGTCTCGTCGAGAAGCCCGCGCTGCTTGAGGTCCTTCAACAGCCCCGCGATCGGCTGGTCGGTGCGACCGGCGTGGTAGTCGTGATTCTTCTTGAGATCGCCGTGGGCGTCCCAGTTGGCATCGTTGTGGTTGCCGCCGGCATAGACCTGCACGAAGCGCACGCCGCGCTCGACGAGCCGCCGGGCGAGCAGGCACTTCTCGCCGAACTCGCGGGTCTCGGGCCGGTCGATCCCGTAGAGCTCGAGGGTCTTCGGCGATTCCTTCGCGAGATCGACCGCCTCGGGCGCGTCGGCCTGCATGCGGTAGGCGAGCTCGTAGCTCTCGATGCGGCTTTCGAGCTCCTGATTGCCCGAGCGGAGCAGCGCATGGCGGCTGTTCCACATCTTGAGGCGATCGAGCAGGCGCCGCTGCAGGCCGTCGCTGCGCCCGGAGGGATTCGAGAGATCGAGGATCGGCGGGCCCTCGCCGCGCAGCACCGTGCCCTGGTAGATCGCCGGCATGTAGCCGCTCGACCAGTTCTTCGCGCCAGAGATCGGGCCGCCGGTCGAGTCGAGCATCACCACGAAGCCCGGCAGATTCTGGTTCACGGTGCCGAGGCCGTAGTTGACCCAGGAACCAAGTGCCGGCGCGCCGCCGAGCAGCTTGCCCGAGTTCATCATGAGCATCGCCGAGCCGTGGATGGGGCTCTCCGCGTACATGCTCTTCACGAACGCCATGTCGTCGACGCAGGTCGAGAGGTGCGGGAAGAGGTCGCTCACCCACGCCCCGCATTCGCCGTGCTGCGCGAAGTTCCACTTGGGTCCGACCACGCGGCCCTCGTTCTTGTCGCCGCCGCGGCCCTTGGTCTTCACCTTGATGGTCTTGCCGTCGAACTTGTAGAGCTCGGGCTTGTAGTCGAAGGTGTCGACGTGGCTCGGGCCGCCGTACATGAAGAGGAAGATGACGCTCTTGGCCTTGCCGGGAATCATCGGCGGCTTCGGCGAGAGCGGCCCGTCGGGGAGCGGCGTCTGCCCGTCGAAGGCGAAGGCCTGCCGGCGGATGAAGCCCTCCGACGCGAGCATGCCGGTCAAGGCGACCGAGGTGAACGCCCCGCCGGCCTGCCACATGAACTCGCGGCGGGTGCGGCCGCAAAAGGTGTTCTGCGGGCGGAGGTGGGGCTGGAGAGGGTCAGTCATGGTTCACCGTGCAGGCTGCGTCGAGGATTCGCTCGGAGTGATCGGAGAGTTCGCGCCGGCGTCGCGATCGGTTCGGGTTCGCGGGTCCGATCAATCGACATAGAGGAACTCGTTGAGGTTGAAGAAGACCAGGCAGAGGTTCTCGAGGGCCTCGCCGCGGGAGAGACCGTCGAAGGACTCGAGTTCCTCGACGAATGCGACCGCCTCGTCAAGGTCTTCCTCGGCGGCGGGTCGGCCACCGACGAGCAGGCGGCCGAGCGCGATCTGGCCGCGCAGGTCGCCGGGACGCTCCCGCTCGAGGCGCCGCGCCAGCAGGCGAGCTTCGCGAATGGCGAGATCGCCGTTGAGCATCGAGAGCGCCTGGGTCGGCTGCACCGTCGAGAAGCGCACCGGGCACGGGGAATCGATGTCGGCCGAGTCGAAGATGAGCATCAGCGGATGCTGCAGCGATCGCTTCTGATGGATGTAGAGGCTGCGCCTCGACCAGGTCTCCTCCGGCGTTAACGGCCAGACCTCGTCGGGACGCGAACTCGTCGCGAGCACCGCCTCGGGCATCGGCGGGCGAATCGGCGGGCCGCCCACCCGAAGATCGATGGTGCCGTTGGCGGCAAGCATCCCGTCGCGCAGCTCCTCTGCGCTGAGGCGGCGGATCCGCTGCCGCGAGAGGTGCTCGTTGCCGGCATCGAGGATCGACGCCCGGTCGCTCGGAACGCTCGACATGCGGTAGGCGGCGCTCTGCATGAGCAGGCGATGGAAGTCCTTCATCGACCAGCCGCGCTCTGCGAAACTCGCGGCGAGCCAGTCGAGCAGCGCGGGATGCGTGGGGTTCTCGCCGAACTTCCCGAAGTCGTTCGAGGAGGGAACGATCGGCGCCGTGAAGTGGTGCTGCCAGAGGCGATTCGCGATCGCTCGCAGGGCGAGGCCGTTGCGCGGGTCGGCGATCCACCTCGCGAGCGCAAGCCGGCGGCCACTGCTCTCGCCGTGCGCGGGAGGTTCGATGGGGCCGGGCCGGAATCCGCCGGCAAGGTCCGGCACATCCGGCTCGACCTTGGCGCCGGGGCTGTGCGGATTGCCGCGCAGGAGGACGAAGGTCTCGCGCGGCGAGCGATCGTCGCGCACCACCAGAACCGATTCGCCCTTCCAGTCCGGCGGTGAGAGCGCTCGCAGCGCCTCCTGCGCCGCGGAGAACTCCTCGGATCGCTCGGCGCCGAGCCGGGCCGCGATCGACTCCGTCAAATCGTCGCGGGCAAGGGTTCCGAACGCCGCGCTGCGGATCTCCTCGTCGCGAAGCACCCGGTCGTAGAAGCGGATCTCGTCGAGGGTGCCCGCAAACGCACCGTGGCCGGGTTGCATCGCGCCGATCGCGAGCCGTTCGGGTCGATCGAGCGGCCTGGTCGAGCCGCGGGCGCGATCGACCTTCACGCCGTCGACGAAGAGGGCGATCTCGCCCGAGGCCATCTCGCGGGTGAATGCGATGTGGTGCCAGAAGCCGTCGTTGTGGCCGGGGCCGGAACTCAGGAAGGTCTCGGGCTCGCCGGTGCCTGCGGCGATGTAGCCGTTGGAGACGAGGCTCACCCCGAAGTCGGGCACGATGCCGGGAATCTCGCCGTCGACGAGCCCCTTGCCGAGGAACCAGCGGCGATCGCTCTCGCTGCCGCCGCCGACATCGGTCGTGCGCATCCAGAAGGAGATCGTGAAGTCCTCCGCGACCGGACGGGCGATCTCGACCCGATCGTCACCGCCGTCGAAGTCGAAGCCGCGGCCGATTCGCCCCTCCGCGGCGAATCCTGCGTCGCGCACCGAGGCGCTGGCGCCTCCGCGTGCGTCCTTCGCTTCGCCGGAGCGTTCGTCCTCGAAGGCCAGGTGCGCCACGCAGCCGGCGTCGGGAGCGCGGTCGAGGAACGAGGTCGCATCGGCGGCGAGTCCGGCGTCGGCCTCGGCGCGGCGGACCTCCGCGATCAGCCGCTCGCGCTCGAGACGATGGTTCCGCCGCTCGACCTCGGGATCCGCGTGGCCGAAGTCGCTGCGCACCATCCGCATCACGTTCTCGGCGGCGATCGAGTTGAAGGGACTCGTCTTGTAGGGCTTGACGCCCGCGAAGTAGGCCGCGAACTCGTAGTACTCGTCGTGGCCGATCGGATCGCCCTTGTGGTCGTGGCAGCGGACGCATCCCATCGGCAGCGCAAGGAAGGTGCGGCCGACCACGTCGACGATGCCGTCGAGATCGTCCGCGAGGGCCTGGGCGAGATCCGGCACCTCGTCGTCCCACATGCCCAGTCGGTAGATCCCCGTCGCGACGAGGCTGTCGAAGTCGCGGTCTTCGAGTTCGTCGCCCGCAAGCTGCTCGAGCACGAAGCGGTCGTAGGGCATGTCCTCGTTGAAGGCGTCGACGACCCAGTCGCGGTACTTCCAGGCCCCGTTCTTGACGCTGTCGCGTTCGAAGCCGTTGGTCTCTGCGTAGCGCACCAGGTCGAGCCAGTGGCGACCCCACCGCTCGCCGTAGTGGGGGCTTGCGAGCAGTCGATCGAGCAGATCGCTCCAGGCTTGGTCGGGATCTGCCTGCCAGGAACTCGTGAACGCCTCGATCTGGGCTGCAGACGGCGGCAGGCCGGTGAGGTCGAGGCTCGCGCGGCGAAGGAGCGTGAACGGATCGGCCTCGGGAGCAGGGTCGACGCCGATCTCTTCGAGCCCGGCGAGGATGAAGTAGTCGACCTCGTTTCGGCACCACTCCGGATGCACCACCCGCGGCGGGGTCGGCTTCACCAGCGGCCGGAAGGCCCAGCGCTCGCGAAGGGCCTCCTCGACTCGCGCCTGATGGAGTTCCGACGCGTCGAGCGACTCGACCTCGACGACGGGAGTTCCATCCTCGGGCAGGGCCAGGATCCACCGGCGGATCGCGTCGAGTTCCGAGGCGTTCAGTCGGGCACCCTCCGGCGGCATCGCATCGTCATCGCCGTCGGGAAGGTTGACCCGGTGCCAGAGTTCGCTCGCCTCGAGATCGCCGCCCACGACGACTCGGTCGAGGGAAGGCAATTCGAGAATCCCGCGGAGTTCGTGGAGTCGAAGGCCGGCCTTGGCGCGGTCGGACCCGTGGCACTCGACGCATCGGGCTTCGAGCACCGGGAGGACCTCGGCCGCAAAGATCGCCTCGGCGGCACCGAGGTCGGGCGAGCCGGGCGGGCCCGGCTCGGTCGGCGGGGCGGCGTGCACCGCGGGCGGTGCCGGCATCGGCAAGATCGCCGCAAGGGCGGCAGCGAGTCCGAGGGCGGCGACGAGGCGGGTGGCGGTCATGACCTCCAAGAGTAGTTCCGGTTCGCCGCGGCTCCAGCGGCAATCGCGACCTGCCCCCGGCACCGTCGATCCGCCCAACCCCCATCGAGCCGCATCGGTCGTCGGAGCGGTCGGAGTACGCCTTTCCCCTGCACCGGCCGGCGTGCTCGGCGGTACCTTCCGCCTCGAGCGGGGCGGTCACTTCGGGCCGTCCCGCGCCATTTGAGAAGGAAGGATCTCGCCATGCCCAGCCACCCACGTCGATCCGTGCTGCTTGCCGCCGTCGCCGCCATCGCGCTGTCTTCTGCGGTCTCCCAAGCGCAGGATGCGGCACCATCGGGCATCGATCCCGCGATGGTCGAAGCAATCGAGCAGACTTGGTTCACCAACGCCCGCGCCGCGTACGAGGCGCTGCTCAAGGAGCGCGGCGGCAACTTCAGTTCCGAGGACATGCCGCTCCTTGAGGAGCGGTTCGCCCCGATTCGCGAGGCGCTTTGGGAGGAGTTCACCATCGATCTCGCGACCGCGAGCATCGACCAGATGCAGACGCTGTGGCAGATGATGACCCCCGCCATGCAGGAGGCGGCCAAGGAGCGGTTCCTCGCGGGATTCCAGTCTCCGGATGCGAGCGGTTTCGAGGCTGGCCTTGCCGCGATGGACTTCTCGATCGAGGGCATCGACATGGGGACGGTGCTCGCCCACCCTGGTCTTGCGGCCTTCGTCGAGCAGAACGGTCCCTTCGCGCTCGGCCGTCGGCTGATGTACGCCCAGCGCGAACTGCTGCTGCCCCACGCGGATCGCCTCTATCTCCTGGGTTGGAAGTTCAAGCCCACGCCCGATGGCATGACCGGCGCCTCCAACTACATGAAGATGCTGGTCGATCTCGGCGCCATCGACGACGAGCCCCGCGAAGCGCTGCGCATGGCGCTGCTTGCCAAGGCCAACGCCGCCCTCGCCGCGGCCAAGGACGATGGCGGCGACCAGCAGGTCGAACGCATCGCCAGGACCATCGCTCGACTGGAGAGCCGCCCGATGCAGGGGCCGATCGTCGATCAGCCCGCGCCGGCGATCGCCTTCGATTGGATGCACGACGCGAAGGGGCCGGTCGCGATCGCCTCGCTCGAGGACCTGCGCGGCAAGGTCGTGGTGCTCGACTTCTGGGCGACCTGGTGCGGCCCGTGCGTGGCGAGCTTCCCCAATGTCCGCGAGCTCCGCGAGCACTATTCGTCGGACGACGTGGCGATCATCGGGGTCACCAGCCTGCAGGGACGCCACTATCCCCGCGGTGAGCAGCCGATCGACTGCGAGGGCGATCCAGCCAAGGAGCGCGAGCTCATGGTCGGCTACATCACCGCGATGGACATGACCTGGCCGGTTGCGTTCTCGACGACCGAGGTCTTCAACCCCGACTACGACGTCAGCGGCATCCCGCACCTTGCGATCATCGACGCCAACGGCGTCCTGCGGCACAACGGCCTGCATCCGGCGATGGAGTTCGAGAAGAAGACCGAGATGATCGACGCCCTGCTCGCCGAGCGGCCGGAGGCGTAAGGACCCGGGCGCTGCTACGAGCGCCGAGACTGAAATCCAGCCGAGGGTCGGTTCGGCACGAACAGCGCCGCGGGCTTCTCGCAGACTTCACCCGCGCTCGCGAGCCGCGGTGTTCGCAAGCGAACGATTCGGCGAACGGCGTCACTCGCCCGGCATCTCGTTCCACTTGCGAAGCGTCGGGTACTCGTGCTCCCAGCCGAGCACCGAGTAGGTGCCGGTGTCGAGGGCGAAGGCCTTGCCTTCCGAGGCACCGAAGCCGAGCCACGTCGCCGCGAGCACGCGCGAGAAGTGGCCGTGGCTGAAGATCGCGACGCGGCCGGGAATGCCGCGCAGCTTCTCGATCACGCGCTTCGCCCGAGCGCCGACCTGGTCTGCCGTCTCGCCGCCCGGCCACGGCCCGGACCAGATCGTCCACGCGGGATAGCGCTCGCGGATCTGCGGCGTCGTCAGCCCTTCGAAGTCGCCGTAGTCCCACTCGACGAGATCGGGGTCTGTCTTCATGGTGTCGCCGCGCCCGGCGAGCCGACAGGTCTCCACGCATCGATCGAGCGGGCTCGAGAGCACCGCGGCGAAGGAGACGTCTTCAAGCGCCTGCCGAAGCGGCATCGCCGCGGCGCGGCCGGCGGCGTTGAGCGGCAGGTTGGTGCGGCTGCCGGTGTGCCGGCCGTTCTCGCTCCAGTCGGTGGCGGCGTGGCGGAGGAGCCAGAGTTCGGGCGGATTGGGATGTTCGCTCGCCATCCGCGGACTCTACCGCGTGCCTCGGGTGGCATCCCAATCTCGGTTGGACCGCTTCGGTGGCAGGAACTTGCGCTGCTCAACCCTCGTAGATTTCACTCGGCGCTTCCATCGCAGCCCGAATCGGCGATGATCCGCGACCCCATGCGAACCGAACTCGACCGCCCGATCTCCGTTCTCCCGCGATTGCTTCGGTGCGTGACGGTGGTGCTCTGCGTGTGTGGGTCTGCCGCGTTGGCCTCGATCGAAGAGGAGGGAAAGGCGAAGGTCGCGCTCGGCGAGACCGCGCTGGCGCCGGCGACGGTCGAACGGGTCGTCACCTCGATCACTCCGAGCGGGATCCTCACCGACGTCACCTTCCTCGCTTCAGACGAGTTCTACGGCCGCTTCTTCCGCAGCCCGTTCGCGTTCAAGGCCGCGGAGTGGATTCGAGTCCAGTTCGAGACCGCCGGACTGGCACCGGGAAACCCCGAACTCCGCGGCGTCGAGGCGAGATCGACGCCGGCCACGGAAACCTCGGTCGATGCAGGACACATCACTGATGGGCCTGCGACAAGCGGCGACGGTGAAGCCGACACGCCCGCGGCCGCGGCGGAGCCGTCGCCGTGGTTCATGCCGCTCGCCGATCCTGAAGCCGCACCCAATGTGATCGCAGTGCTTCCGGCCCGCGAAGGCTCACCCGTCGCCGATCGCACCATCGTGATCTCGGCCCACTACGACCATCTTCCGCCCAAGCGCCGCGGCGAGGACCGGATCTACAACGGCGCCGACGACAACGCCTCTGGAACCTGCGGCATCATCGCCATCGCGCGGGCGGTCGCCGCCCTGCCCGAGCGGCCAGCCTGCCGGATGATGTTCGTCGCCTTCACCGGCGAGGAGGCCGGCCTCAAGGGGGCCAAGCGGTTCGTCGCCGAGCCGCCGCTTCCGCTCGACTCGATCCTCGGCGTCTTCAACCTCGACATGATCAGTCGCGGCGAAGAGAACCTCATCTACTGCGATGGTCGCGACTTCTCCGAACCCCTTCGGAAGGTGCTCCGCGCCGCCAACGAAGCGGTGGCGATGGAGATCCGCTTCGACACCCACCCCGACTGGCTCGATCGCAGCGATCAGGGGCCCTTCCTTGCCAAGGGCGTGCCCGCGGTGCTCTTCTCGGTCGAAGACCACGAGGACTACCACCAGGTCACCGACCACGCCGATCGAATCCTGCCTGGGCTCGCCGCGAGGACGGCGCGGCTGGTGGCGCTGGCATCGTTGCTGCTTGCTGAGCATGCCGCAGCCGAGGCGACTCCCGTCGCCCTCGAGCAGGCCACGGAATCCCTGCCGAGGTCGACACCCTGATGCCGCGCGGTTCATCCATCGACGCGGACTTCGCCGATCTCCCTCCGAGCATGGCGTGGCAAGCGGATTCGAATCGCGATCGCGGAGAGCAGGGACCTGCGATGCATGGCAGCATGCTCCCGATCGAGGCGACTTGGATCGATCCGCCCGAGCGGCGACCCGCGTCAGCAGGCGTTGAGCATCGCCGTGCGAGCGAGGTCGCGATCGAAGTGCTTCGCATCGCTCGGCAGGACGTCCTGTCCAGCGCGAACCCCTGCGCGATCGAGAGTCCCTCGATCGTCGCACGACGGGCTCGCCGCCTGCTCGACGAGCGAATCGAGGAAGGACCCGAGCGGGATGTGATCGCGGAAGAGATCGATCGGCTCGCCGATCGAGTGTGATCGTCCTGGGTTCTGCGGTCGCCAAACGTCCGATATCTTCCCGAGATGTTCGGAAGCCATCTGTCGATCGCCGGTGGACTCGAGCGAGCGCTCGAGGCGGCGGGTGAACTCCGCTGCGACTGCGTCCAGATCTTCACCCGCAACCAGCGGCAATGGCGGAACCCGCCGATCGCTCCCGACGAGGTGGCGCGGTGGAAGGCGGGGCTCGCGGCGCTGAGCTGGGATCGTCCCGGTCCGCCGCGGGTCGTCAGCCACAACAGCTATCTGGTGAATCTCGCATCGCCGGAGGCCGGCAACCGCGGCCGATCGATCATGGCACATCGGGCGGAACTCGAGCGTTGCGAAGCACTTGGGATCGAGCGCTGCGTCATCCACCCCGGCGCTCATCTCGGCACGCCGCCGGCCAAGGGACCGCACGACTTCGATCGTCCGCAGAGCCCTGACGAGCGTGCGGGACTCGCGCGGATCGCGGCGGCGCTTGACCGGGTTCATCGCGACCTGCCCGGGTACCGGGTGAAGACGCTGCTCGAGACGACCGTCGGCAGCGGCACCAATCTCGGCTTCGACTTCCGCCACCTTGCCTCGATCCGCGAGGCGGTCGCCGAACCGGATCGGGTCGGCTTCTGCTTCGACACCTGTCACGTCACCGCCGCCGGATGGGACATGAGCAGCCCGGCCAAGGCGGCGAAGGTCCTGAAACACTTCGACGAGGTCTGCGGCCTCGAGCACCTCCTTGCATTCCATCTCAACGACTCGCAGGGGGCCGTCGGATCGAGGCTCGACCGCCATGCCCACATCGGACTCGGAACCTGTGGGATGGCCTGCTTCCGGGCGATATGCCGCGAGGCTCGCTTCGCGTCGATTCCCAAGATTCTGGAGACGCCCAAGGAAGGCGATGCCGATCAAGAGCCTTGGGACGTCGTCAACCTTCGGCGGCTTCGCGGGTTGTGCCGCGCGCCGCGGGCCTCGGGCGTCCCCTCGTCGGTTCGGAGAACTCGACGAAGTGGTGGCGGTGCCGCGAGCGGCGCCGCAGCCGGCAGCCGCGGGCGGACCGCGGCGACCGGAAAGCGGACCCCGAGATCGTCGCGTTCATGAGCCCCACACGCCGCAACCTTCCAAGAGAGTTCGAACGCCGGGGGGGTCTGCGGCGACGCGCGAGCATTGCGGGACGCCTTGCCCTCGCGGCGCTGGTGTTGGGCTTTGGCGGTTGCGATCTCTTCAAGCCGCGAGCCACCCGCACGGTGGTCGCGCCGGCGCAGCCGGTGGAACCGATCGCACCGGTCGCCGCTCCGACGCCATCGCCGACCCAGCAGGATCGAGTCGAGAGCGCTCGGGTGTTGGCGGAGACGGGCGACTACGAGGAGGCCTTGAGGCTCTTCCAGTCGCTGCTCGCAGAGAATCCGACCCTCACCGTGGCCTTCGTGGGCATCGGCGACATCCACCTCGCCCAAGGCAACTACCGGGAGGCCGAGCCTGCCTACGCCCGCGCGGTGCGGCTCGAACCCTCGAACTTCGATGCTCAGTTCGGACACGGTCGGGTCTTGCAGTTGCTGACCCGATTCGCCGAGGCGGTCCGGGCCTATCAGCGGGCCCTGACCATTCGGCCCTACGACATCGACAGCAACATCAACATCGCAACCGCGTACCTGCAACTCGAGGAACCCACGCTTGCGGTCCCCTTCGCCGAGAAGGCGGTGGAACTCGATCCCGACAACGGCGGGGCTCGGACCAATCTCGGCGCCGCCTACGAGCGGGTGGGGCGGCACCGCGACGCCATCGTCCAGTACGAGGTCGCGATGGAGTTGATGGAGCCCTCGGGACCCCTGCTCCTCAACCTCATCAACGCCTACATCACCGAAAAGCGCTTCCAGGAGGCGGTGAACGCCGCCGAGATCCTGCTGCGGCTCGAGGTCACCGCCAACGCCTACGAGCGCATGGGCTTCGCGTACTTCCGAATGGGCGACTTCGGTCGCAGCAAGGCGGCGTACCGAGCGGCGGTGCGGCTCGAGCCCGACCACTGGCCGAGTTGGAACGGCATCGGCGTGAACGCCCTGAACGCCTGGCTCGCCAGCGAACGCAAGGACCTCGATGCCATGGTCGAGGCTCGCGATGCCTTCCGGAACTCGCTTCGGCTCAACCAGGAGCAGCCCAAGGTGGTCGCGCTCCTGAGCAAGTACTACACCAAGTGACGGCGAGGGAGCCATCGGAGTCTGGGGCCGGGACCGACCTGCGGTGCTTCCGCGTCGAAGACCTTCACAGAATGGTGAATCGAACGACTGCGGAGTCCGCGATGGACGGCGGAGCGCAGTCGCATCGATCCTGATGTCCAGACCGCCACCAATACGATCAACCCTTCCATGAACGCGACCCCGCCTGCGTCGAAGAACCATCGGCACCACGACGGCACTTCGGTGCCCGAGACCTTGCAATCGCTGGTGGTGGCCTTCGTGCTCGCCATGACCTTCCGCGGCTTCTGCGTGGAGGGCTTCGTGATCCCTACCGGATCGATGGCGCCGACCTTGATGGGCCAGCACCTTCGGTTCCGTTCACCGCAGACCGCATACGAGTTCCCGATCGATGCAGGACCAGTGATCGACTCGGCTCGAGCGGCAGCCGCCGGCGTCGCGCCGCCAAGGCTCTGGCGGATCTACGACCCCATGCTGGGAACCACCGGCGCGGTGGCGAGTCGCAACACCGCCGAGCTGCTGCCCGACACCCGCATGGGCGATCGAGTGCTCGTGCTCAAGTTCCTCTATCCCTTCTCCGAGCCGAGCCGTTGGGACGTGGTCGTCTTCAAGAATCCCACCGACCCGGTGGGCGACACCCAGAACTACATCAAGCGGCTCGTCGGGCTTCCAGAGGAGTCGCTGCTGCTCGCCGACGGCGATGTCTTCACCGGGCCGCTCGGTGCCGAACCGGCCTCGCTCGAGATCCAGCGCAAACCCGAGTACATCCAACGGGCGGTCTGGCAGCCGATCTACGACAGCGACTACGTGCCGATCGACCTCGCGCGACTGGAACAGGAATGGAAGGCAGCCTATCCCGGTCCCCCTTGGCAGGGCGGCGGCTGGGAAGTGCGCGAGGATCGCACCTGGCGCTGCGACCGCGCCTCGGCGACGGCACTCGAGTGGAACTGGCAGGCCCTGCCGATCGACGATCGCGTTCCCTACAACATGTTCCGGCCGGTCCAGCCGTTCTATCCGGTCAGCGATCTGCGAGTCGCCGCAACCATCGAGCCCGAGGATGTCGCGTCGTTCTCGACCGGCCTCGATCTCGTCGCTCGCAGCCATCGCTTCACCTTTGATGTCAACGGCCAAGGCCAGGCGCGGATCACCATCCGTCATGCCGAGAGCGATTCGGATTCGCCGCCGGTGCTCAGCGCCGAGACCACCTTCGAGTTCCCGAGCCGCCGGGCCTTCGATCTCGAGTTCTGGCACGTCGATCAGACGCTCCAGATCTTCGTCGACGACGATGAGGTCGCTCGCCTCGAGTACGACTGGGGCCCGCTCGAACGGCTTGAGTCCGCCTTGTTCGGCCGCACCCTCGAGCAGTACCAGCGGGATCCGATCTCGGCGATTCCCGCCCCTCCGCAGTTGCGCTGGCGCTTCGAGGGATCGCCGCTGTCGATGCGCGCGGTGCGGCTCGATCGCGACCTCTACTACCGTCCGATGCGAATCCAGCCCGGCGAACGCCGCGGCCCCGACGGCGAAGCCCTTCCGGAACTCGGATTTGGCTGCGACCCCCGCAGCCCGGCGGCACTTGCGAGCGATCAGTTCCTCATG
>JAPOKA010000079.1 GCA_029977865.1 bacterium | reverse complement strand
CGGCGACTGCCGCTCCCCCGACTCGCAGCGCGACACGCGAACAGCCGACGCACTCGCCTCCGCGCCGCATCCTGCCGCGGATCGAGACCGCCGCGAGCAGCATCCCGAAGGCGTCGCCATCGCCTACGCGGCGCACGATGAGGCTGGCGCCATGCTGCAGCGGGCGACCGCTTCCCTGGACACCCATGCAACCGAGCCATGCTGGCGGATCGTCATCGATCAGCCTCCGGTCGCTTGTCGCTGGAGCAGTCCGCACCGCTACGAACTCACCGGCGATGCGTCGGGCGTCGGATTGCCGGATCGCGTCTTGCGGCCGACCGGCTCGGTGTGGTCTCTCTCGGCAGAGAGGCAAGCGACCTTCTCGATCCATCGCGACCGCATCGAGGGAGCACTTCGCGAGGGCACCGAGGAGATCGCACGCTGGCGTTGGAGCGACGTGCGGGCACTCTCGAACTCGACCGCCCTCGCGACCGCGCGCCGTTGGCGCGAGGCACTTGCCGACGGAGCATCGGCGGCGTCCCGAGCGCCTCAAGGCATCAGCAGACAGGCTCAGCCGCTGCGGACCGACTCGCTGCCGACTGCTCGCGCTGCAGTCATCCACGCGCTTGAGCAAGGTGACCTCGACGCTGTTTCCGCGGCGGTCGCGGAGCTGCGTCTTCGCCTCGAGCGACACGGCTTCGACGCCGCTGTCCTCGTCCGCAATCTCGAGGCCGTCGCCGAGTCGATGGCTGCGGTGATTGGGCCCATGGAATCGATGCCGCAGCCCGATGCCGGCACCGCGTTTCCTGCGAGCGCGGTCGAATGGCTCGCGGCCTGGATCGACCGGGTATGGACTCCTGAGATTGACCGCCTCGCGGCGGCGGCCCTCGCCGTTCTCCTGCGGGAGCGAATCGCCATGGGTCGCTTCGGTGCCGCCATGCTGCTGGCGGCCCGCCTTGAAGAGCACCCTGGCGCAGATCTCGCGCATCGCACCGCGGCCAGCCGCCTGAAGGCTGCACTTGCCGAATCGGATGAACAGACCGACCTCAGCGACTTGGCCGGGCAATCTCCGGCGTGGCATGTCCCCTTGGGAAGAACCAGGCTCGAGGCACTGCTTGCGGATCGGTATGGCGATGCCTGGGCACCCCACACCGCGCGGTCCGACCGCACGGTCGAGTCACCGTCGGCCGCATCGCTTCTTTCCCACACTGTCTCCGAGAACCCCGCCACGACACTTGCGTCTGCGGTTGCAGTTGATTCGGAAGCGGACGCACCACTGTGGACCGCACTTGCGGCGCTTATCGGCTCGCTCCCGGACGACGGGACGCCGCAACGAGAGATGCTGGCCCGCGCGCTTGCCGACGTCTTGAATGCAACGGATGCTCGGCCGGCACTCAGCGACCTCGATCCTGATCGATTCACCCGCGGCTTCGCGCGATGGATCGAGTCGACCGCACCGATCCTGCCGCGAAGGACACGCACTTCCAACGAGTCAGAAGCCTTCGCCCGCGCTGTCGGCCGCTGTCGCGACGCGATCGATGCCGCGATCTCGTTGGGCACGCCGAGCGGTGCGGACCTCGCCGCCATCAACGCCGAGGAACAAGCCCTGCTCGCGGGTACGGCTGCTGCGGCGGCTCGGATTGCCCACGCAAGCGCCCTCGACGAAGCTGCCGGCGATCGGCTGATGCGTCGGAGCACACGATTCGCCGACGAACGTCGGGCCGACCGCGGATCGCCCTTTGTTCAGGAACTCCTTCATCCCAATTCTCGCGGCGCCGCCGCCACGGGGGCGGCCTTCGCAGAGGCGATCGCCCACGACGGGCTCCTCCATGCGATGGGCGAGCGGGCCGCGATCGAGATGCGGCTGACCCTGGCCCACCCCGAGACCGCATCGATGCGTCGGCTGCTGCTTCACGGCCAACTCGACGCCATTGCTCGCCGGCTCGACCAACTGGCACGAAGGGTGATTCACGCCGATTCGGAGCGTGCACGGGCTACGCCAGACGACTGGCCTGCCGCGGCCTTGCCCGAACACAGCGAGAGCGCTTCGGTGCCTGTGCGAGCCGACCGAGGCAACCGATCGCCGAGGCCTGTCCGATCGAGCGATGCTGCAGGCTCATCGAGTTCAGGAACCACAACGGCGGGGCCGACGCCAACCCTCGCAAACCGCAGCAACGTCGAGACTGGCTTCGCCCTCCGCGTGCGGAGGCTGCTGCAACTCCTGCCAACGCAGCCGCACGAATGAGGTGGGGCGCGGCGAACGGAGTTCTGCGGCACTCGGTACCTCCGTGCTTCGCACGAGTTCGCAACCAAGCGGCCTCGGAGATCAACGATGGCGAGGCGATGCAGCGGCGCGGGCCCTTGCGGCTCGGCTTGACGCTCGCCTCAACTCGCCTCCGACACTCGACCTTCGGCACGGACGCGCTTCGGCGAATCGACCCTGGCTCATGCAGCGGGCATCCCCGCAATCCACGCGCGGATCGCCTCGATCTGTGCGGGCGTCAGGCCGTCGCCCTTGGGCGGCATCGCGTCATCGTCGTCACGCGGCAGCAGCACGCGGCGCAGCAGCTCGCTCTCGTCCGGATCGCCGGGAACGACCAGAGGCGGATCCTCTTCCTCGTGCTCCGCTTCGACGATGGCTGCAAGGGAATCGAGCCGCAGTCCCGCCTTGGCCTTGTCGGGCCCGTGGCACTCGACGCAGCGGGCCTCGAAGATCGGCAACACGTTCGCAACGAAGACCGACGAGGACGAATCGGTGTCCCCAGGCCCCGGTGCGGCCGCCGACGGAACTGCCGGTGCGGTGGCAGTCGGCGGCGCGGACTCCGGCGCGGTCGCCGTGGTCGCGCTCTGGCTGGTGTCATCGGAGCGTGACGACTCGTCGTCAACGTCGTCGGCACTCGGCCATGCCTTCATCACGTAGTCCTCGCCATAGACGAGGTCACCACCAAGGTGGCCGGTGAAACCCACCAGTCCGGCCGCCGCCAGCAGGCCGTAGCGATAGATCAAGAACGCTTTCGATCGCTGCGGTCGCTCGACGGATGCATCGCCCTCGTTCTCTTCGGCTTCGGACTCGTCGTCGCCGCCGCGGCGCGCGATCAGGGCACAGGGCAACAGGCAGACCGCGACCGCTGCGGTCGTGATGCCGAGCCAGCGATGCAGAAAGAGCGTGGTGCCATCATCGGGACTCTCGAACTCGGCGTTCATCCACCCGCTCCACGCGGCGAGACATCCGAAGATCGCGGCAAACAGAAGCGCAATGGTGCCGAAGGAGGTCGGCCGCGTTGCGCGGGCGCTCAGCAACCGCGGCAACTCGACGAGCGCCGCGACGATCAAGAGCGCGATGGGGAAGTGGATGACGAGCGGATGGAAACGACCGACAAAGCGTCCATAGCTGCCCTCGGCGAGGGTCAGGATCGAACTTGCGTCGAGCGCCAACGCGGAGTGGATGACCGCGGGGGCTTCGATCGGAGTGATTGCGGCAAGGATGCTCATGCGGTCAGCGTACCGGGACTTGGCGGCTCGACCCACCCACCCCGAGGATCACCTTGTGGACGGCTCCAAGTGCGCGAGCCCCGTTCGCAGGGCTCCCGCTGTCCGCGCTGCGCTCGGCCTTTTCCCCCCTTTCTCGATCGCTTCGCGATCTCGCGGGGGAAGGGTCGCACTCGTTCGCGTCCGCGCTGCCAACCGCTACCGAGCGTCGCTGGGGAGCTGGCGGGGCACGAGCGCAGCGAGTGCACCGGCGGAGGAGCGGTCCGAACACCGCACGCTCCGGTCTCAACGCACCGGCTGAGGAGCGCTCCCCAAACGCGACAACCACCGCGTTCGCCCCCGTACACTCCGCCGATGCCCCACCGCTACCGGCAGCGCATCCTCGATCACCTTCGGCACGACCGCTACTTCCCGTCTGGATCGGACGTGCTCTCGCAGCAGCTCCGGGTCCCGACCGAGTTCAAGGGTGCGTTCCACGAGGCCCTCGATGGCCTCGTGCGTGAGGGACTCATCGAAGAAGGCAACGATCGCAAGCTGCGACTGCCGGGCTTTCCCGATGTGGTCGAAGGGAAGATTCGCGTCTCCGCCAAGGGCTTCGCCTTCGTGGTCACCGACCAGCCCTACCGCGAGGGCGATCTCTTCATTCCTCCCGACGCCGTCGGTGATGCCATCAGCGGCGATCGGGTTCGCGCCCGGGTCTACCGCCGCAGTCGCACTCGTGGACGCGACGATTCCAAGAACACCTACGGCCGCGTCGAGGAAGTGGTGGCACGCGGAAGGACCACCTTCAGCGGCACCCTCGCCAAGGACGGCGGCCAGTGGCTGGCGGTGCCCGATGGCCGCGTGCTCCACGATCCCGTGGTCATTCGCGATCCCGGTGCCAAGAACGCCCGCGCCGGAGACAAGATCGTCTTCGAGCTCCTTCTGCACCCCGGCGACGGCATGCTCGGCGAAGGCGTCATCACCGAGGTGCTCGGCGAAGCCGGCAAACTCGATGTCGAAACCGCAGCAGTGATCGCCGCGCACGCGCTTCCCGGCCCCTTTCCCGAAGCGGTGCTCGCGGAGGCCCGTGCGGTCTCGGCCGAGTTCGAGCAGCACGCCGACGGCCCCTGGGCAGACCGCGAGGATCTCACCGGTCTCCTGACCGTCACCATCGATCCGCCCGATGCCCGCGACTTCGACGACGCCATCAGCGTCGAGCGGATCGAAGACGACGGCTCGCCGCGGTGGCGCCTCGGCGTGCACATCGCCGACGTCGCCGCCTTCGTGGTGATGGATGGAGCACTCGACAGCGAGGCGGAACACCGCGGCAACAGCGTCTACCTGCCGCGACATGTGATTCCCATGCTCCCGGAGGTCCTCTCCAACGGCGTCTGCTCGCTGCAGGAACGAGTGACTCGCTTCACCAAGACCGCCTTCGTCGAACTCGATGATCGCGGCCGCGTGCTCGGCACCCGACTGTGCCGCAGCGTGATCCGATCGCGCAAGCGGTTCACCTATCTCGAGGCTCAGGCGGTGATCGACGGCGACGTCGCCGCGGCCCGCACCCACGCCAAGACCGAGCCCGACTACCCCGACGAGGTGATCGCGGTGCTGCGGGAGGCCGATCGCCTGGCCAGGGTCCTTCGCGAGCGGAGGATGCGGGCGGGTCAGCTGGTGCTGCAGCTCCCCGAGTTCGAGCTGGTCTTCGACGAAGAGGGCAAGGTCGTCGACGCAGAACCCGAGGACGACGCCTTCACCCACACTCTGATCGAGATGTTCATGGTCGAGGCCAACGAGGCGGTGGCGCGGACCTTCGCCGATCTCGGCATCGCACTGCTGCGTCGGGTCCATCCCGATCCGGGTTTCGCCGACATCGAGGAGCTGCGGACCTTCGCCCGCGTGGCTGGATTCGCGATCCCCGAGGAACCCGATCGCCGCGATCTGCAGGCCTTGCTCGAGTCGACCCGCGAGCATCCCGCGGCGCGAGCGGTGCATCTGGCAGTGTTGAAGACTCTGGCCAAGGCCGCTTACGCCCCCGCGATGATCGGACACTACGCCCTCGCCAGCGAGCACTACGCCCACTTCACCAGCCCGATCCGCCGCTATCCCGACCTCACCGTGCATCGGGCCTGCGACGCCTACCTCGACCTCACCGACAACGGTGCCCGCGTGCCCGGCGGACGCGGTCAGGCCAAGTTGCGAAGCGACCTCGCCCACGACGAGCGGGTGCTTGGCGAGCAGCGACTCTTCGAGCTCGGCACGCATTGCAGCGGCACCGAGGTGAACGCCGAGGAGGCCGAGCGCAGCTTGCGCACCTTCCTGGTGATGAAGTTCCTCGAGGAGAAGCACCTCGGCGACGATCTTCCCGCGACCGTCACCGGCGTGATGCCCTCGGGAAGCGTCTTCGTCAGCCTCGATCGCTTCCTCGTCGAGGGCATGGTGAAGTCGCAGGATCTCCCCGGCGGAGGACGGTTCTCGTCGCAGTGGAGCTTCCATCCCGGGTCGATGCGATTGATCGCCCCCCGCAGCGGAGCCTCGATCGGCCTCGGAGACGCGGTGACGGCGAAGATCCTTCGCGTCGACTCCGCCTCGCGGCAGATGGACCTCGCGGTGACCGAGGTGCGAAGCGAAGCTCCCCGATCGGGAGACGTCCCGCTGCGCGACCTGCGCCACGGCCGCCGCGGCGGCCGCGATGATCGAAGTTTGCGCAAGCCCGGCACCTACGGCGGCCGCAAGCAGAAGCTTCGCCCGCAAGGCAAAGGCAAGGGCAAGAAGGGCAAGCGCCGGTAGTGGAGCGCGCCGATCGTCGGGCCTCACGCTGAGACAGGCTGCGGGACTCGCGTCGATGATCGCGACTGAACGGCCCGGCCACGCGGCGCGCTCGGCAACGAGCGCGTCGAATGCGGTCCGACTGGGCATGCGCAGACTCGGATCGGCCCCGATCAATGGCCGATTCGCGGCGGCCGCCTCGGAGCCGTCGCCGTGGGTGCCACGCGCAGCGAGCACCCTGTGGCAAACGAGTCCGCCCGCCTGCGTCCCTACTTCGCGCACTCCCTCAAGAAGTCCGACAGGGCCTCCCACGAACGGGCGTCGGCGGTGGCGTCGTAGACGATCCCGCGTTCGAGGTCGTTGGCCTTGGGGTTGGTGAAGGCGTGCTTGGTGCGGCCGTAGGCGTGCAGCTGCCAATCGGCATGTGCCTCGGTCATCTCGCGGGCGAAGCCCAGCACCGCTTCGGGCGTCGCCCACGGATCGTCCCATCCGTGGCAGGCGAGGATCTTCGCCCTGATCGGCGCCTGCGGACCGAGATCCGGCGGCGTGAAGACTCCATGGAAGCAGGCTGCGCCGACCACGCCTTCGAGGTTGGCCCGCGCGGCATCGAGGGCGAAGGTCCCGCCGAAGCAGTATCCGATGACCACCACCTTCGCCGGATCGACGCCCGGGATTTTCTGCGCCGACTCCACCATGGCTGCGAGGCGGGTTCGAACCTCGCCGCGATCTTCGACGAGCGGCGTGACCAATGCGCCGCACTCCTCCGGAGTGGTGCCGACGCGAACCCGCGACTCGCTGTCGAGGCCGTAGAAGTCGGCGGCGTAGCCGACGTATCCCAATGCGGCAAGCTTGCGGGCCTTCTCCATGACGAATTCGTCGCGGCCGTTCCACGCCGGGCAGATCACCACCACCGGCTTGGGGCCGCGCGTCGACTCGTCGATCGCGACGAACCCCTCGAACCGTTCCCCGCTGCAATGGTGCTGGACCGCCTGTTCTCGAATGGTGCTCATGGAGCGGATCGTAGTGGACCCCGTGATCGCCGTGGCGTCGCCCGGTTGTTCACGCATCGAGCGAATCGAACCCGCGACCTTCGCAGCGCCGCGGTCTCAGGATGCTCGTTCGGAATCGACCGGCGAGACCTCCCCGCCGCCGCCCGCCAGTTCGGCCTCTTCGAGCGCCACCGATTCGTTCATCGGGAATTCGTCGAGTTCGCGAAGCGGATCGAGGTGCTGCGACTTCGCCATGGCGTGCTGGGTGTAGAGCATCAGTCCCGAGCCGGCGACCGCCACCGTGCCGCAGAGGATCTGCATCGGAGCGAGCATCTCGCCGAAGACGACGAAGCTCGCCGCCGCGACCGTGAATGGCTGCAGCTGGATGATGCCGGTCGCTTGCGCGACGCCGAGCCGCGCCATCGCGACGAAGTAGATGACGTGGCCCACCGCGAGACCCAGCACCACCGAGAGCAGCAGGAACCCCCACTGGCCGAGATCGAGGGACTGCAGCTGCGCGAATGGGGAGTCGCTCAAGAGCACCATCAGGATGATCAGCGCGACCCCGACATAGAGGCTGATCACGCTGAAGGCGAGCTTCGCCCCGATTCCGGCGAGGCAGCGGCGCACGCTCATCGAGTAGCCGGCGTAGCCGATCCCGGCGAGAGCGGCGAGAAACATGCCGAAGAGGTTCGAGTCGCCGGTCGGCTCGAGCGCCGCGTCGACGATCCCTTCCTGCTTCACCGCTTCCACCGCTCCCGGCGCAAACGCCGCCACCCCCATCACCCCGAGCAGCACCGCCACCGTGCCGAGCAGAAAGGTCGATCGGCGGATGATCGCGCGTTCGGCCGGAAAAAGAATCGCCGCCCCGATCGCGGTGGCCACGATCTGCATCCGCAGTCCGAAGGTGAGCTGGGCCGGACCGGTGAAGTAGAAGGCCGCCACGAAGGCGACCTGGGCGGCGCTACTGAAGAAGGCCGGCAGCAACGCCCGCCGCCAGATCGAGCGATCCACCTTGCCGCGGGCGAGGGTCCAGAGGAGGTAGGGCATCCAGATGAGCGCGGCGATGCTGTAGCGCCATCCGTTGCTTGCCCAGAGATCGAGGTGGCCGGTGAAGTACTCGACCACCATCGGCGTGACCGTCCAGCACACGATCGCACCGACGGCAGCGGCGAGACCGATCCCGCTGATTCCAGGCGCACCCGAGGCTGATGCCGACGTTGGCGAGGCCATTGGGCGGAGACCCTAGCACGCCGCCAACGGTTCGCGTGGGTCGAGAACCTTCGAATCAAGCCGCCGACTCGCCGATCCCGTGACTTCAGCCGACTCGTCGACGACGCCTCGCCAGACTGCCGACGGTCAAAGTGGCCCACGCCGCCGGCGAGGGAATCACCGAGATCGAGACAGCGCCGCCGATGAAGCCGCTTGCGGTTGCGTAGTTGCTCGCGTTGAACGGCAGATTGCCTTGATACTGCTGGTAGCTGAACTGCAGTTCTCCGGCAACGCCTTGCCAGATCGACACCGTGGTCACCTTCGGAGGACCAAGCACCTCGCTGCCCGCGTAGTTCACGCTCGGGTCGAGGGGATCGATCACCGAGAAAGTCGCGCCTTCGCTCTGGTCGACCACGCCATCGCCGTTCGCGTCGTTCCACTCGAGCCCAACCAGGGCCAGCACGTGCCCCAACACGTCGCCTGGTCCCGTGCCGCCGTCGGCATAGATGATGTCGAAGTAGACGCCGTCGCCTCCGGACATCCATCCGTAGAAGTCGCCGAAGGTCGGCGTCGCGCCCTGCGCCACCCACTCGGGGTATTCGGCGCTCGTGTCGAATGCGATCGCGTCGAGCGTCACGAGATCCGCCGCCCCGATCGACGAAAGGTAGTTCGCGAGCCCTGCGGTCTGCCCGGGACCGGACGAGCCGTCTTCGGTGGTCCCGAAGTACCCCTGCAAAGTCTGCGCGGTGGCGTTCCATCCGCCGTATCCGCTGCCGACGAGCGGCACGCCGCCGAGTTGCGATGCGTAGGTGTTCTGCAGAAAGACGAGCGTGTTGATCGCCGACGAAGGCGCGCAGGACTCGTCAGCGAGCGTGTTGGGAATCGAGTACTGGCAGAAGTAGCCGTACCCCGCCGAGTCGTTCATCCAGGAGTAGGTGTCCGCGCCCGCGGATTGCCACCCCATCGCGATGACGGCGAGGGCGAGCATCGGCAGCCCGCGTGCATGTCGAGTCATGTGGACCTCCCATGGCCGAATCGGTAGGTCTCGGCCACACGCCGAGACGACCGAACTCGGGGTCAGCATGCGCCTCCAACGCCGGCATTCCAGGTTTTTCCGCGAGTTCCGGGAAGTTCGGTCCGCCTGCCGCAGCAGCCACAGGCGAGGGGAACCGATCCGACCGCTCGCTCGGCCGCTCGCCGCGGCTTGCCCGCCGGTCGAACTCGACCAGCTCGGAGCCGCGACCTGGGTCCCGATCCGCCCCCGGGCGGCTGCGCATCAAGGGAGGTTGCGAGCGACTCGGGACATTCCGAGCCGGATCCCGGCGCCGAGACCGGCCATGAATTCCCGGTCGATTGGCATGAGTCCCGGGAATCTCGGACCGTCCGCTGGTCTTCCCGGCAATAGGGAATAACTTCTGCCTCGGCAAGCGTGGCTCGACGCCACTCGCGGCTGAAGGCGTCCATGCCTTCGGCCGACCCTAAGGGGAGACCTATGAACCGAAAAGCCATCACCATCCTCGTGCTCGCCTTCGCCTCAGCCGCGTCCGCAAGGGACAACCAGACCGCGACCCTCACGCCGATCCAGCCGGGCGGCGCACCATTCACGCTCTCGATCGAGCAGGTCGAGTGGACCGGCGATCCGCTGCCGGCGATCCATTCCGCGGCGACCGCCGTGTTCGGTGACAAGTGGGTCTTCATTGGCGGCAGGACCGCAGGGCTGCATGGCTTCGCCTGCAACGCGATGCAGAACTTCGCCCCTGCCGAATTCAGCGACGAGATCATCGTCATCGATCTTGCGAACGAGACGCTCCACTCGCGATCGATCGGCGGCACCGCCTCGGGTCTCGATGCGACCGAGCAGGCCGCGATGACCGCCACGAACCCGCTGTTCGTGCAGGACGGAGAGCGGCTCCTCGTCGCGGGCGGCTACGGATACGACGGCAGCAGCGCGGGAAGCCACTTCACGACCTTCGCGACCCTTCGCATCATCGACGTTCCCGGCATCGTGGGCTGGGTCATGGGTGACCGCACGAGCCTCTCCGACCATGTTCGGTTCGTCGGTCCTCCTGCGGACGCTCCCGGCTCCCTCGCCACCGACTTCTTCACGCTGACCGGCGGCGACCTGTTCCGGGTCGAGCGCCCCAAGGGCGTCGAGTACTGGCTCTGTCTGGGACAGAGCTTCATGCAGGGCTATTCGTGCGGACCGAACTTTCCCAACCAGACCTACGCGCAGCAGGTCCGTCGTTTCGCCATCGATCTCGATGCAGCGGAGCCCGCGGCCCACTTCCTCGGCGCGACGCCGACGGAGAGCTGGGCGCGACGACGCGATCTCAACATGTTCCCCGCCCGGGTTCCCGGCGGCCTCGGAGCCGTGGTCGGCGGCGGACCCTTCACGACCAGCCTTCCCGCAGGAATCTGGACGGTCCCCATCGTGGTCACGGCCGACGGATCGATGTCGATGGACGATCCGGCCGACCCCGAGACCTTCAAGCAGGGATTCAACATCTACCACGCCGCACAGCTTCCGATGTGGTCGGCTTCACGAGGCGAGAACTGGTTCGCGGTGCTCGGAGGCATCGGCTACCAGGTCGTGACGAACGGCCATCTCAACACCGCGGCCAACCTTCCCTACTCCAACGCGGCCTCTGCTATTCGCTACGCGCCCGCCACCGATGAGTGGTCGGAACACCTGCTGCTCGCCTCGTACCCCGAGGTCCTCTCGTCTTCAAGCGGCAACCCGCTCTACTTCGGCACCGAGACCGCGGTGTTTCCGCTGGTCGACCCCGACAGCCACGGCATGTTCGATCTCGACGCCCTGCTCGCAACCGGCTCGCCGGTCGAGGTGGCGCTCGTCTTCGGCGGCATCGCATGCGACGGCCAGGGCCTGCTGCCGTTGCCCACCACCTACGGATCGAATCTCATGTTCCGCGTCACGCTCTCGGCAGCGTGTCCGGGCGATCTCAACGACGACGGTCTCGTGGACGGCGCCGACATCACTCTGCTGCTGGCCTCGTGGGGCGACGTGCCTCCAAACGCGATCGTGCCGGCAGACTTGAACGGCGACGGCGAGGTGAACGGCGCGGACCTGTCGATCCTGCTCGCGAACTGGGGTCCGTGCGGGAAGCGCTGAAGCCGGGCTGCGTCTGGCCGACGCCCATCTCGGGTTGCAACCGGCCTCGCTCGGATCTTCGAGCTCGCGGCCGCTGCTGCGGCACTCAGTCGATCAGTCGCACGCGATGCTCGTACCAGCCGTTGCCGAGGGGTGTCGAGACGATCTCGCCCCGGGCCCCGATGAAGCGGCCGGTGCCGCCGACCACCGCCCGCATGATCGCGCGATCGCTTTGCGGCGCGTTCCTCCGATAGGGATGCGAGCCGGCGATCACGAGGCTGTCGCTGGAGTCGTGCCAGTCGAACTCGACCTGGGTCATGCGGTCTTCGCGGTCGCCACCCTCTCCGACGAGTGGCTCGCCGCCGCTCCGGACGACGATCATGGTGCCGGTGCAGAGGCCGATCTCGACGTCGGGGGCGTCCTTCGTAGGCAGCGCCTTCGCGAGCGGTGCGTGCCACACGATGATGTCGCCCGCGCTGCCGCCGGGGAACCCGTAGTCGAAGACCTCGATCATCGGCGGCGCGTTGTAGAGGGTCATCTCGCGCACGTTCGGCATTGCGTCGCCGCCGGCGGGCGAGACGTCGTAGTGGCGGGTCGGGTTGCAGCCCGCCGCTGCCAGCGCGAGGGCGAGAAGCACGGTGAAGCACATGGGGCGGGTGCGGATCATGAACGGGGTCCTTTCGCGCGCGAGGCGCGGCGTGTCTCGGGCCGTTGGCGACTCCTCGCGCCGACCGCAGGCTCATGGCTTGGCGGATCGCGATGAATCGGTGAAGTCGGGACTCTCGTTTCTTGTCGGGGAGAACGCAACTGCGCCGGCGGCGAAGCGGCAGCCTGCGGGACGCGGC
>JAPOKA010000078.1 GCA_029977865.1 bacterium | reverse complement strand
CGTCATCACCGGACTTGGGCCGATCTCGGCCTTCGGCGCCGGCATGCAGCCTCTCTGGGAAGCGCTCTGCGAGGGGCGGACCGGGATCGCCCCGATCACCGCCTTCGACGCGAGCGGCTTCCGGTCGTGCCTCGCGGCGAGCGTGCCGGCGGAGAAGTTCGACGCCCGCAGCGTCGTGCCGAAGAGTTACCGCAAGGCGGCGAAGGTCATGTCGCGGGACATCGAGCTGGCGGTGGGGGCGGCGGCTGCGGCGATCGCCGATGCCGGACTCGTCACCCGCGGGACCGATCCCGACGCCACGCCGACGATTCCGCCCGCGCGGGTCGGCTGCCACATCGGGGCGGGTCTCATCGCCGCGGACGTCGACGAGCTCACCGCGGCGCTCGCGGCAAGCACCGCCGTGGACGGCTCCCTCGACATCGGTCGTTGGGGCGAGGCGGGCATGCAGAACCTGACGCCGCTGTGGATGCTCAAGTACCTGCCCAACATGCTCGCCTGCCATGTGACGATCATCCATGACTGCCAGGGCCCGTCGAACACCATCACCTGCGCCGAGGCGAGCGGGGTGCTCTCGATCGGCGAGAGCATGCGGGTCATCGAGCGCGGAGACGCGGACTGCTGCCTCTCCGGCGGCGCCGAGAGCAAGGTGAATCCGATGGGCCTCCTGCGGCAGGAGTTCTCCGGCAGAATCGCGGCGGCGACGGTCGAGAGCGATCCCGCGGCGGTGGTACGGCCGTTTGCCGAGGACGCCGCAGGAGTCGTGGTGGGAGAGGGAGGCGCCATTCTCGTGCTCGAGGCCGAGCGAACGGCGCGGGCTCGCGGGGCGAAGGTCCACGCGGAACTTGCCGGATTCGGCGCAGCGCACGCGGCGGCGCGAGATGGGGCCGGGCTCGACCTCGATCCCGCCGGCGAGGAGATCGCCTTTGCGATCGAGGCGGCGCTCAAGGATGCCGGCACCACCAGTTCCGAGGTCGACGCAGTGGCTCCCTTCGGCTCGGGTGTGCCCGGGATCGATGCCGTCGAACGAGCGGCCCTGACTCGGGTCTTCGGCAGCCGCGTCGCCTCCATTCCGCTGATCACCTTGATCCCGAACGTCGGAAGTTGTGCCGCGGGTGCCGGTGCCATTCCGGTGGCGGTGGCGGCGCACTGCCTCGCGACCCAGCGGCTTCCGGCTCGGATCAACGCCGGGCGCGTCGTCGGTCTCGACGCCGGGCCCGCGCCGGCGCGCGCGGCCTCGCTTCGTCAGGTCCTGTCGGTGAGCGTGGGGCTCGGCGGTCAGGTGGCTGCGGTCCTGCTGCGGAGGGCTTCCTGAGATGACGGCCGAGCACTCCGCGGCGGCGAGCGACCGCGACCGCGTGGTCATCACCGGCATGGGCTGGGTGACGCCGCTCGGACACGACCTCGAGTCGGTGTGGAAGCGACTGCTTGCCGGCGAGAGCGGAATTGCGCCGATCGACCACTTCGATGCACGGACCTTCCCGACCACGTTCGCGGGCCAGGTTCGCAACTACGACCTCGCCGACTACGTGCGGGATCCCGCGCTGCACGCGAACGCCGGGCTCAACAGCGCGTTTGCCCTCGGAGCAGCCAGCCAGGCCTGGAAGCAGGCTCGGCTCGACGAGTTCGACCAGCTCGACCGCCGCAGAGTGGGGCTCTATCTCGGCGCCGGAGAAGGCGTCCTCGACTTCGATCGCTACGCCGCGAGCAACCTCGCCGGATGGAACGCCGCCGAATCGAAGGTCGATGGCCGGGCGTGGATCGAGGCGGCGCGGCGGCTGATGAGCGCTTCCCGCGAGATCGAGCAGGAACCGAACATGCCGCTGACGCACTTGGCGCAGGAGTTCGGCATCCGCGGTCCCGCCTACAACTGCCTCACCGCCTGCGCGGCCAGCACCCAGGCGATGGGCGAGGCCTTCAGCATCATTCGCCGCGGCGACACCGATCTCATGCTGACCGGCGGCGCCCACACCATGATCCATGTGCTGGGAATCACCGGCTTCAACCGCTTGACCGCCTTGTCCACCTCGAAGGGCGATCCGACCAAGGCGAGCAAGCCCTTCAGCCGCGATCGAGATGGATTCGTGATGGGCGAGGGTTCGGGGATGCTGGTGCTCGAACGGCTTGAGCACGCGAAGCGTCGCGGGGCGACGCCGCTCGCCGAGGTGATCGGCTACGGCTCCAGCGCCGACGCCTTTCGCATCACCGACATCCAGCCCGAGGGCCGCGGCGCCGCCGCAGCGATGCATGGCGCGTTGGCCCAGGCCGGGATCGATCCTGCCGCGACCGACTCCGCGGGGCGACCGGGCGTCCACTACATCTCCGCCCATGGCACCGGAACCCAGGAGAACGACTCCATCGAGACCGCGGCGGTCAAGCGGGTGTTCGGGGAACTGGCGCCGCGCATTCCCATGAGTTCGGTGAAGAGCATGTTCGGGCACCTGATCGCCGCCGCCGGATCGGTCGAGATGATCGCCTGCGTGCTCGCGATTCGAGATCGCATGCTGCCGCCGACCATCAACCTCAACGATCCCGATCCGGCGCTCGATCTCGACTACGTGCCGAACAAGGCCCGATCCGCCGAGGTCGACGTCTGCCTCTCGAACTCCTTCGGATTCGGCGGGCAGAACGACACCGTGATCGTGCGTCGGTTCGCCGACTGAGCGGGGGTCCTCCCGGCTCTGGCGGCTTCGACGCCGTCGCGGGTTGCGCACCAGATCCGATCCGGTTCGCAGGCCATGCCGCAGCGCGGAGCGCGGCTTGAATCGGTCCTCCGACTCGACCTCGAAGGAGGAAGCGGCGTCCGCACCGAGCCTTCGCGACCTGGCCTCGGAATGCGACATGCCCCCGAACGGATCGGGGGCATGTCTTGCTGGAGATGCGGCGACCGCGCAGCGGACTTCAGGGACACGGGCCCCAGGTTCCCAGCACCAAGGCGAGATCCACGCCGTTGACGCATCCATCGTCGTTGACGTCGCCGAGGCAGTTGGCGCCGCAGCAATCCCAGTAGCCGACGACCAGACCGAGGTCGCCGCCGTTGACGACGTTGTCGCCGTTGAGGTCGGCGGGGCAGAGGTCGCAGATCTCGTTGCCGCCGATGTTGTTGTAGGCAAAGCCCGAGAGGTTGCTCTCGTTGCCGTTGCAGGTGTTGTTGCAGAAGAGCAGGTTTCCGACGACCACCGGGTTGGTGACGCTGCCGACCCAGATCGCGCCGCCGCACTGACCGCCCGCCACCGAGTTGTCGGTGAAGAACGAGTTGATCACCATCGGACTCCCGCCCGCGTTGAAGTGCATCGCGCCACCGCCGGCCCAGTTCCAGTTGGAGGGCGGGCTGACGAGATTCTGGTTCCCGGAGAAGGTGCAACCGTCGTACGTCGGGCTGGAACCGCCCGCTGCCACTGCACCGCCGGTGCCGGTCGCGGTGTTGTCGATGAATGAGGAATTCAGGATGGTCGGCGAGGTGGGGTTCGAGGTGCTGTCCTGAGCGTGGAACACCGCCCCGGCGTACATCGCCTGATTGTTCAGGAAGACGCAGCCGTCGACGAGCGTGTTCTGAGGGCCGCGGAACACCACCGCACCGCCGCCGAGACTGGCGACGTTGTTCTGGAAGCGGCAACCTTCGATGAGGGCCAGCTTGACACAGCGCATGGCAGCCCCGTCACCGGTCGTCGCCGCGCTGCCGAACTGCCGGCCGTTCTGGAAGACGAGATTCCGCAGCGTCACATTGATGGCGCTGGCGATCATGATCTGAGAGGTGTTGCCGCCATCCAGGATCGAAAGCAGCTCACCGCCCTTGCCGGTCTCGCCCTCGATGGTGAAGGCGGTGCTGGAGACGATCACGATCGGACTGTTGACGTCGTAGGTTCCCGCCTTGATGACGATGGTGTCGCCAGTGCAGACGTTGCCGAGGGCCGAGGACAGCTCGGCGAGACTGAACACCTCGTAGATGACGGGGACGTGGTCCGGCGGACATCCGGCGATCGCGTCTTGGGAAGAGGCCGCAAGGACGATCGCCGTCGCGAGGATGCTGGCGGCGTTGGATCGCGTGAACATTCGAAGTCTCCACGAGGGTCCGGAAGCGGCTCCTCGCCCGCTGCGTTGGAAGCCGCATCCGTCGGCTCTACCAGAGCTTCGGAGTCGTCCCGCGACCAGCACAAACCGGATCGGTCGCGGAACAAACCGTGATTGGCCGCCCCTCGACCCCCCGGTCGGGTGGTGGGGCAGGCCGGAGCCACCGCGTCGCGATCGAGGCGCGGCCGGACCTCGCCGCGAGCATGATGCACCGCGCCGTCGCAATCAGCCCTGAAGCCGCGCCACGAACTGCGCGCGAGTTGTCACCTCGAACTTCCGGTACATCTCGGCGATGGCGCTCTTCACGGTGTTCTCGGAGATGCCCAGGCGATCGCCGATTTCGCGACGCGACCGACCTTCCACCAGCAGCTTCGCGATCTGCCGTTGCCGGGCGGTCAGCGCCGCGGCAAGCGAGCGCACCCATGAGCGGCTCAGTCCGGACTTCGCGAGGTTCACCACCAGCACCGGCGCGACGTACGAGTCGAAGTCGGGAATCGGCTCAAGGGAGACCGTCAGCCGCATCCGCTGCCGCCCGCCCGGGAGATTGCCCTTGCCGAAGTTCGCGGTCTCGATGGCCGCGGTGGTCTGAAAGAGCCGGAAGATCGCGTCCCGCAGCGAATCCTCCTCTTCGCTCGACATCAGGAAGACGCGATCGATGAACGGCTCGCGGGCGTGATCCCGAAACGGCTGTTGGGACTTCCCCTTGATGCGCCGGGTGTTGTGACGGGCGATGGTCTCTCGATAGTCCCCGACAAGCCGCAGGGCCTCTTCCGACTCGGCATGGGCCAAGGTGAAGGTGGCGCCGGTGCTGAAGTACCCACTCGTTCGGCCGCGGCGCCCGGGTTCGTAGCGCACGAAGCAGGCCTGCTCGAGGAGTCGAAGGATGGAACTTGCCCGCGGCGCGAGCGACGCATCGAGGGCGTCGAGGTCATGCGGCTGCACCGGTCCGGCGGACCGCCGGACGAAGTCGAGCACCCGCAGGTGGTCGATGTCCAGCAGGACCTCGCGGACCCCTGGATCGTCGTGGAACCACACCCGCTCGAGTCCCAAGCGGGCGGCGATCTCCGATCGGCGGGACTCTCGTTGGTCAACCTGTTTCGCCATCGTCTGCGTCTCGGCAATGCACCCAACCCGCGAACCATTCTGGGCGCTATCGGCCTAGAGAGATCCTGGGAGCGGTGTCTACCTCCTCCCATCGCCCACGGCGCCGCCTCGGGCACGGATGGCCGGAATTCACAAGATATGCCGCTTCGCAGGGGTGGTCGAGCCACCCGTTCGGGTGGTCGGCACGCGGTGGCCCCCGGGGACTCGACCGGTCGCGAAGTGGTGCCGGAATCTGGGAAGTGCCTTGGATTCGCGCGACGGATTCGCTATGACGATTAGGAGAAGTCCGCGCGAGCGTGTCGGATCGACGCGTCAGCGGCTCGACGGCTGGGCGGTCCATCCCAAAAAGGAGAATCCAAGTGCCACAGTCCACCTCAGCACGCTTCCTCGCCGTGGCGGTGACGGCGACCATCGCGTCGTCCGGTGCCGCCCTCGGCCAGGAGGAGATCATCTCGGGTCTGAGCTTCCCCATCGGACTCGATCAGGTCTGCCCCGGGCAGGTCTGGTTGAGCGAATTGGGAGTGCCGGCGAATCCCAAGGCTCCGGGTCAAGGCCGAATCTCGATGGTGAGCCGCGAGCCCTCGGGCTGGACCGCGATCCCCTTCGTCACCGACATGGCCGTCGCGTTCAATTCGATGGGGGAACCTGCCGGCACCCACCATGTGTCGCTGACCTACGACGGCAGATTGCTCGTCGCCACCGGCGGACCGAACATTCCGGCGTTTCCCTACCTCGGCTCGGTGCTGATCTACAACATCTCCTTCGGCAGCGTGGCGAACGGCCCCTACCAGACCGACGGCGCCCGCTTGGAGGCGGCGATCCCGATCTTCCCGTTCGTGATCGAATCGGGCTTCGGCGATTCCAACGCCTACTCCGTCGCCGAGGTTGAAGGCGAACTCTGGGTGGTCGATTCCGGCGCCAACGCGGTGATCCGAGTTGCGGACAATGGCGACCTCTCGGTACTGGCGACGCTGCCCAACATCATGAACCCCGAAGGCACCGTGCCACCGATGTCGCAGGCGGTGCCGACGCGGATCCTCGCCGACGGCTTCGGCGGCGCGGTGCTGGTCCAGCTCAGCGGCTATCCGTTCGTTCCCGGCAACGCCAGCGTCTTCCGACTCGCAAGCGACGGCACGCTGACCACCGTGGCCACGGGCCTGACCACCTTGGTCGATGCCGCGATCGCCGAGGACGGCAGCGTGCTGGCGCTCTCGATCGGCAGCTTCGACCCGGCCACCGGCCAGCCTGCGCCGAACACCGGGGTGCTCTACCGGGTGCGACAGAACGGCACGTTCGAGCCGCTCCTCGAGAACCTCAATGTCCCCACTGCGGTCGAGATCGTCGGTCAAGACGTCTGGACGACCGAGTTTCTGAACGGCCGAATCGTTCGCCATGCCGACGTCGCTCCAGCGCGATGCCCCGGCGACCTCAACGGCGACGGCAATGTCGATGGCAAGGACTTGACCATCCTGCTCGCGACCTGGGGCATGTGCCCCTGACCGATCGAGTCAAGAGATCGCTGCGATTTCTCGGCGGGCCGTCCTCTCGGGCGGCCCGTCCTTTCTTGGCTACTGACGTCGGGTGCGCGACGTGCGGGTGATCGATCGGTCCGCGACCTCAGGCGCGGCTGTTGTAGCTGCCGTCGGTGGTGTTGACCCGAATCAGCTCGCCGACGTTGATGAAGGGCGGCACCCGGGTCTTGAGACCGGTCTCGCAGACCGCCTCCTTCAACTGGTTGGTGGCGGTGGCGTTCTTGATGCCCGGCGCGGTGTCGGTGACCACCAGCTCGACCACGTTCGGCAGTTCGATCGAGACCGGCTTGCCGTTGGCCCACAGCACCACCACCTGGGTGTTGGGCTTCACGTAGACCATCATCTCGCCCACGAGGTCGTCGGAGAGCTCGTGCTGGTCGTAGCTCTCCGTGTCCATGAAGGTGTAGGTGCCGCCGCTGGCGAAGAGGTACTCCATCGGCCGGCGATCGAGTTCGATGCGCTCGACCTCCTCGCCGGAACGAAGCCGCTTCTCGATGATGACGCCGCTCTCGAGGTTCTTGATCTTGACCTGCACGAACGCCCGCAGGTTGCCCGGGGTGACGTGGGTGTACTGGGTGATCACGAACATGTTTCCATCAAGCAGGATGGCCATGCCGGGACGGAGGTCGGTCGACTTCATGAGCAGGTCTCTTCGCGCGGATCGGACAGCCGGCCGATGGGGACTCGGTCCGGATCGAGGGGGCGGATGCTAGCACCCTGAGCCGCGTCGGTCAGCGGTGCGGCGAATCGGGCAACGCGGGCCCCGGTGGCGGTCCTCCTGGAAAGCCCAGCACCTCTGCACAGGGGCTTGCCGCGAGCGCCTCTGCGAGTTCGGCCGCGAACGCCTCGCGATCGAGCGGAGGATTGCCGCGCACCAGCGCACCGGTCGGCCACGCCTCGGCGAGAAACATCCAGGCCAGATCGGGATGTCCGCCGTAGGCGAGGTGGCAGAAGCTCGCAAGCAGCGGCGCAAGCCACGGCTCGCTGGAGACGCTCTCCCCCGGGGTGGTCTCGGCGGCGGCCCGAGCCGCGCCCTCCCTGACCCGTTCGAGCAAGGCGTTCCACTGCGTTTCGCTCGGCGATGCGAGGCGCATCGCCTCGGCGTCGCAGGTCCAGTTCGAACGCGGCACGCTGCCGTCTGGCGCGAGCACGAGGCGCGGCCGCGGGCTGCCGGCACCGCTGGTCCAGCGATAGGCGTACTGCGGATCGAAGCCGATCGCATCGAACGCAGAGTCGTTGTCGTTCCGGACCATGAAGGCGTTCTCGAGAATCGCCGTCGGCACCACCGTTCCGGTCGGTTCGAGTGAGAAGAGGTAGGTGGTGGTGTAGCCGCCGCTGCCGGCGCTCGGATCCTCGATGGCCAGATCGGGCCGACCATCGCCGTCTCCGTCGCCGAGCATGCCGGGACTGCCCGCCGCCGGCAGCCGCGTGGAGTCGGTCGCCACGGGATATCGCGGTGGCGGGGGCCACGCATCAGGACCGGGACTCGCCGCCGCAAGACCCAAGGTCGCGGCGCCGGCGCGGAGATGGAATCCCTCCATCACGAAGACGATGTCGCCGGCGAAGCAGACCTCGACCCGTCGGGGCATCTCGGGCGGAGTCTCGGTCGGATCGCGGCGTTCGAGCAGTCGAACTTCCCAGGGTCCCTGCGTCACCGCGTCGAGCTGCCGCCAGGGTCCCAAGGCAACCCGGATGATCGAGCCGCGAAACCGCCACCCCAACAGCGTCAGCGCGAGTAGCAGCAGCAAGAGACCGAACCGGAATCCGAAACGAGCGAAGCGAGGCCGTCGCAGTCCGCGCTCGTCGTTGGTGACTCGGCCGCACTCGGGGCAGGTCAGCGGCGGCGGCCCGGCCCCGGCGAGGTCGTAGCGGCAGCGCGGGCACGAACGTGCCGGGTAGCGGCCAGCCCGAAGCGCCGCAAACGCGAAGCACAGCAGCGCCGCGACGGCGGCGAGCGTCGCCGCCCCGAGTAGCAGCGAGTCGAGGTTCACGCCCACGCGGTCCACGCCACCACCGCGGGCGCTGAACCCGCGATGGGTGGGCGGATTCCACGGAATCGATTCCTCACGCGCTCGCCCAGCGCTCGACCACCGCCTTCAGCTCCGGCTCGCTCGCCGAAACGGCGTCGGGACCGAAGAAGCGGCGCTCGAGGTTGGCGATCTCTGCGCGAAGGGTGTCGGCTCGACTCGAGCCGAGCGATGGTCCGCGCTCGCGCTCGAGTCGCCGAAGCGAGGTCACCACACCCAAGGGGGTCAAGCGAGCCGGAGCCCAGCCGGACTCCGTGGACTCGACAGGTCGCCTTCGACGCACTGCTGCGATCACCACGACGATCGCCACCGCGAACCCCGCGACGACGAGTGGCACCGCCCAACCGCCGCCGCTGCGAATGGGAACCGCCTCGCCTTCGACCGGCATGATGTCGAGTTCGTCGTAGAACCGGCTCTCGAGTGCTCCATCGAAACCGCTTGCGAGCGTGGGCAGCACGAAGCGCTCGGCGGCAGCGCCGCCAGCCGGGGCGTAGGTGATCCTCACCGTCTGTTCGACCGGCAGCCGGTAGAGCCCTTCCGCGTCGGGCTCGGGGTATCCGTCGGCGGGAGCCTGCGGCCCGCCCATCCGCATTGCGAGCAGGCCGACGTTGGCATTGCCGTCGCTCATCACCATGGGAGGTTCGACCTCGATGCCGTCCGCGGCGATCTCGTATCCCGCGAGCGCGGTGTCGAGGCCTGCGAGGGCCTCCCGCACATCCGGGAGCACGCCCTTGCCGCGAAGGCGAACCTCGAGGGTCGGCGGCTCGCCGTCGCCCTCGATCAGGCCGCGAACGTCGACCACCTGGCTTACCTCGAGTTCTCGGCACGGTCGCGGCGAGCGGTTCGGTCCCACTTCGAGCAATGGGGTGTTGCTTGCGATGGCGAGGGTGACCGGGCCGCTCTGGTCGGTGAACTGCATGTCCATCGCCACCTCGGGGACCGTGTCGATCGCGGGATCGCGTCGCCGCAGCACCAGATAGGCCAGCGGCTTCTCGAGCCAGCCTTCCTCGCCCTCCTCGACCACGCCTCGCGCGGGCATGAAGGCGTCGAAGAAGCCGATCGAGTCGACCTCGAAGCGGTTGCCGAAGGCGTCGCGAATCGACTTCTCGAGATCGTCCCGGTAGTTGACCACCCGGTACTGGGTGCCGACGCGGGCGTAGACGCCGTTCTGCAGGTACTTGCCGAATCCGCCGGTCTCGCGATCGACGGAGTGGGTGAACCGCAGCGAGAGCATGGCGCCGAACGGCTCGCCGACGCCGACGCGATCGTCGCCGTCGATGGCGAGCCGCAGCTTGATCTCGTCCTTGACGAGGTCGCGGTAGAGCTCCTGCATCGCGCGGAGGCTCGCGCCCGAGGGATGGTCGCCGATCACCCGCAGGGCATGCCGCACCAGGCGCGGCTTCGTCTCGGGCGTCGCCCGCCCGACCGCCGCCTGCACATCGTTGGCGAAGGCGGTCACATGCCGGTCGTAGGTCTCTGAATCGAGCTTCTGCATGGAGCCGCGGATCAGGTCGATCTGGTCGTCCTGCAGAGTGCCTTCCTTGGGCAGGTCCTCCGGGCGGAGGAAGTTGAGCTCTGCGGTGCCCATGGCGGCCCCGAACCAGCGGCGATAGACCGAGGGGTCGTCTCGAGTCTCGCCGCGCTCGAGCGCCTCGCGATAGCGCCGCGCCGCGTCGGCGAAGGCGGCGAAGGCATCGCGGCGATAGCTGTCGAAGGTCTCCGGATCGGGACCTCCCGCGACCGATTCCTGGAACTGCAGCCGGTCGTAGGTGAGCGCGGCGCTCAGCACCGCGAGATTCCACGCCTCCGGCCGCTGGGCGAGCGCCGACTCGATCAACTCGATCGCCACGCCGTAGCCGCGATCGACCAGCTGGGCGATCTCGTCGTCGCTGCGGCGCACCCCCGCGGCCCGTTGGGCATCGCGATTCCGCCAGTCGCCGTTGAGGCTCGCGCCCATCGACGAGGCGAGCCGCGCCGCGGTCAGGGGCGGGATCTCCGCGAGGGGACCGAAGACCCGCTCGATGTCGGCGCGGTCGTAGACCTCGGTCCTCGCATGGCAGCCCTGAAATGCCGGCACCATCGCCGAGAGCGCCCGCGCATCGACGCCGCTTCGAGCGAGGGTCGCGATCACCGCGTCGAGCCGTTCGAGGTTGCGGCGCTGGCGTCCGCGGGTGAGCGGCGCCGAGGGCATGGCATCGCGGTAGAAGGCGTAGAACGCGGCGGTCTGCTCGTCGTACTCGGCCTCGGGACGCAGCCGCGAGTTCCAGGCCGCGAGGAAGTGGTCGCCGTAGGTCGACGCCAGCCGCGGGTCGGAGTCGATCGCGTCCTCGAGCAGTTCGATGGCCCGATCGGTCTCGTCCGAGATCATGGCGATCGAGATCGCGGCGCGACGGGCCCGCGTCGCGAGGCTCGGTTCGAGCGAGGCGAGCCAGCGCTCGCTGGGGATCGCCTTGTAGAGCGAGGCCGCCTCGGGGCCGACGAACTGACGTCGACCCTTCTGCTCGCTGGCCTGCTCCATCTCGGCCACGAGCGCCGTGGTCACCATCCTCAGCGGAACCCGCAGCGCCCCGGACGCGAGTTCGTCTGCGATCTCCTCGCGGCCGATGAGCAGGTCGATCGACTCCTTGAGGTTGAGCACGGCGCGGGCTCTCGCCGCATCGTCGAGCTTGCGATCGCCGATCGATGCCGCAGCCAGCGCCAGCTGCTCAAGGGCCGCCGGGCCGAGTCCGGGGTTCGCGAAGACCGCGTCGAGCCAGGGCTCGGTGCGGGCCTTCGGCGTCGAGTCGATCAGGGCGATGGCCCGTTCGAGGGCCTCGCGGCGGGCATCGGCGTCTGCGTTCTCGAAGAGCGCCGCTTCCCCGAGGATCTCGAAGGCCTCGAGCCGAAGCGCGTCGGCGCGAGGTCCCTCGCCGGCCTGCTCTGCGAGATCGAGCTTCGAGCGCGCGTGCACCACGAGCATGGCCGCGTCGCCGCGAGCGCGGGCGTCGGCGAGCGAGGGGAGAAACGACGCGGCCTCGGCGACGAGGCCGGCGCCTGCGAGAAAGTCGATGGTGCGTCGTCGCGCGTCGTCGGTGGCGGTGCCGAAGTAGCGAGTCTCGCCGCGCAGGGCCTCGAGCAGGAGAGAGGTTCCGTTCTTCGAAGCCGACTGCTGCAGCATCGAGACGAGAGCCTTCATCTGCCAGGCCTCGAAGGGCGTCGGTGCGGTCTCCGCGAGGGCAAGCACCTCTTCGGGAAGCAGGCCGGGGTCGCCTCGATTCACCGATTGCAGGACCGCGGCGTAGATCGGCTCCGCCTCGGCTTCGGGTCGCGTGGCGAGGAATCGACCGAGCTGACTCCACTCGCCGGCCATGGTGTGCAGATGCACCCACTTCGCGATCTCGGCGGGCTCGGCTCCCTCGGCATCCGGGAAGGGAAGCCCGCCAAAGCCGAGGGTCGCCCGCGCCGACAGCACCGCTTCCGGCGAACGGGTGAAGTTGAACTGCCGCATCGCCTGGGCGATCTGCTGACCGCGCCGCTGCGCGGCGGTGCGCTCGGCGGCGAGCCCGAGGGCTTCTTCGAGTTCGACGCCGAGGTCCTTGTAGTAGGCGGTCATCGAGGCCTTGCCATCGGGATCGAGGGCGAGATAGGTCGCCTTCAAGTCGACGATCTCCTCGGGTGAGAAGGGCGGCGCCTTCGTTGCCGCAGCGGTCGTCGCAGCTGCGGTGGCGGCGGTCGCAGGCGGCGGGGTGGCTGGTGCCGCAGCGGCGGTGCTGGCATCGCGGGCTGCCGGCGGTGGCGGCGGCGCGATCGGAGTCGCGGGCGCCAACGGCTGCAGCGGCACGATCTGCTGAGCCGGCACCGCTCGCTGTGCAGGGACGAGCCGCTGCGCCGGCACTGCGGGCGACGACTGCGGCTCCACGCCGAGCGAGGCG
>JAPOKA010000077.1 GCA_029977865.1 bacterium | reverse complement strand
GGCGAGAGTGTTGGTCAAGGTGCTCTTGCCGGCGTTGCGCGGACCCACCACGCAGACCCTTGGTGGAACCAGCAGGCGATCGAGGCGCTGCCAGCGATCTTCGTCCCGGCTGGAGAAGGCTGGCGCCTCGGCGCCGAGCGCGTGCCGCTCGCGCCACCGCCGCGGCTGGTCGAGCAGGAGAGGAATCGCCCGCGGACTCGTGGCGGTCGCGAGCGCTTCGAGCATCGCGGCCTCGAGCCGGTCGGATGCTTCGGGATAGGCACGCAACGCGTCGCCGGGATCCGCGCACCATCGCACCCCGAGCGACTCGAGACGCTCGGCGATGCGATCGACCACCAGCACCCCGCCGTGCGGCATGAGCCAGAGAAGGTCGCGCCGCGGGCGGGCCACGACGGCTTCGTCGAGCGCAGCGATCGCGCGAAGCGAGAGTGCGCCGGGCTCGAGCGGCGAGATCACGCCGCCGCACAGCGAGGCGAGCAGCCGGTCGAGCTCGGCCGGTGGGCCTTCGAGCGAGACGAGGGCGATCGCGCCCGCGGCTCGCGCGGTCCGCAGCCGCGCCTCGATCGTCGCGGGCGAGTCAGGCATGGTCGCGACGGAGCGGACCGCCGTCGCCGCCATCGTCGGCCATCGCATGCCGCGCCGCCACCGCGATGCCGCGGAGGGTGAGTTCGGGCACGATGCGGTTGACGAGTTCGTCATCGCCGAAGAGCAGTTCGGCATCGCCGCCGGTCGCCACCACCATGGGGAAGGCGCCGTAGCTCTCGGAGTACCGCTCGACGAGCCTCCACACCAGGCCGCGGATGCCGTCGTAGACCCCGTGCAGCATGGCTTGCGCGGTGTTGCGGCCGAACGCCTCGGTGGCGTCGGGCCGGGCGAACTCGAGCAGCGGCAGCGCCGCGGTGTGCTCGTGCAGTGCCTGCAACTGCATTCTCGCGCCGGGCGCGATCGCACCGCCATGGAACGTGCCCTCGCCATCGACGAAGTCGACGGTGACCGCGGTGCCGGCGTCGATCACGATGCAGGCCTGCTTCAAGGTGTCCCACGCGGCCGCGGCGGCGAGAAGTCGATCCTGCCCGGTGATGGTCTCGGGGTCGAGCGATTCGCCGATCGGAATGGGAAGGTCCTCTCCGATCACGTAGACCTCGGCGCCGGTGCGGTCATCGATCATCCCCCGAAGCCTCGCGGCGATCGGCTCGTTGACGCTTGCCGAGACCATCACGCGGTCGGCGTCGCCGCGAGCGATCTCGGACCACCAGTCCGCCACGGTGGTGGCGATCGCCTCGAGATGTTCGTTGGCGTGCGACTCCATGGCTTCAAGCGCATCACCGTCGAATCGGCCGATCCGGGTGCGGGTGTTGCCGGTCTCGATCGCGATCAGGCGCAGGCTCATGCGTTGGATTCCGCGGGTGCGTGGTCGTGGGTCGAGACCGCGCTGGCTCGACGAAGAAGTTCATACGCGCGACGGGCGAAGGGACCGATGCGACCGTCGCCGACCGGCCGGCCATCGAGCCGGGTCACCGCGGAGGCGAGGCGTCGGCTCGAGGTGACGAGGATCTCCGAGGCGGCCGCGAGATTCGCCTGCGGCAGCGGCCCTTCGAGGCAGGGCGTGCCCGCCTCCCGCAGCGCTTCGAGCAGGACCTCGCGATTGACGCCGCCGAGAATCGGGGTGTCGCCGTCGAGGGCGGGCGTATGCAGGCGGCCGCCGACGGCCACGAAGACGTTGGTGTAGGCCCCTTCGGAAACGAGGCCGTCGCGAATGAGGATCGCCTCCTCGGCTTCGGCAGCCTCCGCATCGGCGAGGGCGAGCACGTTGCCGAGCAGGCTGGTGCACTTGATGTCGCAGCGATGCCAGCGCTGGTCCGGCCGGGTGACCGCCGCGATCTCGACCGGCGCGGCGGCGAAGGCCGGGGCGGGAAGCGCGAAGGCGACGATGGTCGGGGACGAATCGGCGTCGGGCACGTGGCGACGCACGCCGGGGCTGCCGCCGCGGGTGATCTGGAGATAGACGTTGCCGTCGGCGAGGCGCTCGACGGCGATCAGTTCAGTGACTGCGGCGGAGAGGGCCGAGGCGAGCGCGGCGTCCATGCCGATCGCGGACAGGCTGCGGCCGAGGCGGGCGACATGACGCGCCAGGAACGGGGTGCGTCCTTCGCAGATCCGAACCGATTCGTAGACCCCCTCCCCGAAGAGGAAGCCGCGATCGAAGACGCTGACCCGCGCCGCCGTGGCGGGCAGAAGCGAGCCGTTCAGCCAGACCTGCATGGCCGGAGTGTATCGGTGCGGAAGCTTCGGCTGCTGCCGCGGAGGGTTCGGATCACCGCGGGCACCGGACCGCGCTCAGCGGCCGCGAGCCGCCGCGATGAACGCCCGCGCGCGATCGGGATCGACCGGCTTCTGCCATCGTCCGTCGCGCTTGATCGAACTGCCCACGATCACCGCGTCGGCGTGGGCGAGCAGCGTGGCGACGGTGGCGGCGTCTGCGCCGGAGCCGACCACCACCGGAAGCGGACCGCCGCGGCGGGCGGCGGCGAGATCCTCCACCGAAGTGGGCGAGCCGGTCGCGGTTCCGGTCACCACCACCGCGTCGGCGCCCATGAAGGCTGCGCCCGCGGCATGTTCGCCGAGATCGAGGTCGGCGGAGATCGCATGGCTCGAGTGCTTCTTGCGGATGTCCGCGAGCACCGCCACGCCGGTCGCCGCGAGTTCCCGACGTCGGCGAAGGAGCGGTCCGGCATCGGCTTCCGCGAAGAGACCTTCGTCGGCGACCGAGGCGTAGCTGAATCCCTCGGCGCGGAGGAAACTCGCCCCGGTGGCCACGCAGACCGCGAGGGCCTCGAGGTTGGCCCCGGCGAGAATCTGGACGCCGACGGGAACTCCCACCGCCGCGCGGACCGCCGCGGTGGCGACGGTCATCGCCGCGACGATCTCCGGTCCGACGGTGCGGCGCAGGTACGGCCGATCGTGCATGTTCTCGACGAGGATCGCGTCGAAGCCGGCTTCGGCGAGAATGCGGGCTTCCGCGGCGGCGGCGGCGGCGATCGAGTCGACCGGCTGCGAGGCGGAAGGGCTGCCCGGCAACGCCGCGAGATGCACCATGCCGATCAAGGCGCGGGGCGGCAGACCGGGAAGCGGGCGATCGTCTTGGGGGTCGTGCATGCGAGGCTCGTGCGGGCGAAGCGGTCGGGTGGCGCCGATGCGACGGTGGTGACCTGCTCGCCATCGTCACGGCAGTCGGTTGCTCGACCCGATCAGTAGACTCTATCGAATGAGGACTTCCGACCGCGAAGCGCCGCGAGTGGAGTCGAGGTCGCGCGACGGGGTCGGGCTGTTCGCGCTGGTCGATCCCAACGCCCGCACCGAGGTCGAGTGCTGCCCGGCCGCGGGATTCTCGGTGGTCTCGTTCCGGGTGGGCGACCGTGAGCACCTGCATCTCCCGGAGGCGCTGGGGCCGTTCGTCGCCAAGGAACGGACCGGGGGCATTCCGCTGCTGTACCCCTTCGCCAACCGCCTGCGCGGGACCCGCTGGAGCTTCGACGGTCGCCTCGTCGACCCCGACGCGACGCCGCTGCGGCATGGCGACAGCCGCGGGCTTCCCATGCATGGCTACCTGCTGCGGTGGCCCGCCCGCGCTGCGAGCGGCGGTTGGTCGATCGAGTCCGGCGCCGACGGCGACGGCGCGTGGATCGCCGCCTCTCTCGAGTGGGGTGAGCATCCGGAACTCCTCGCGGCGTTCCCGTTTCCGCATCGCCTCACCCAGCGCTATCGAATGCTCGGCAACTCGCTCGAGGTCGAGGCCTCGGTCGAGGCCCGTGGGCAAGCGGTGCCGGCGAGCTTCGGATGGCATCCCTACTTCCGCATCGGCGACGAGGATCGCACTGCGTTGACCCTTGCGCTTCCGCGAATGGCCAAGGTCGCGCTCGACGAGATCGGTCTGCCGCTGCGAACGGATGGCCGCTTGGAGTGCGCCGCGCAGCTTTCGCGACAGGCCGCGCTGGCCGGTGAGTCGTTCGATGATCTCTTCCAGCTGGCCCTGCCGGCTGGCTCTGCGACCCTCGCCGGTGCCGACGCCGCGGTGGTGGTCGAACCGCAGCAGGGCATCCGCTTTCTGCAGATCTACAGTCCGGCTGGTCAGCCGTTCGCGGCGATCGAGCCGATGGTCGCGCCGACCGCCGCTCTCGACGATGGAGGCGACGATCTGCCGGTGGTCGAACCGGGCGCGACCTTCACCGCGGGATTCCGGGTCTCGGTACGACCCACTTCGAACGCCTCGAGCCCTGACCGGTCTCGTTGAACGCGGCTGGCGCTCAGCCGAACGGCCACGCGAGCACGACGAGCACCGAGGCTTCGATCGCCAGGCGGGCTTCGGCAAGGTCGCGCACGCGCGAGGGTCGCCGCAGCGAGAGCGCGATCGAGCCGATCGTCGCCATTCCCGCGGCGGTGAGTCCGAATGCGTCAGGCCGCGCTGCCACGGCAAGCGCTGCGCCGGCAAGGCATGCCAGCAGGCCCATCGTCCACGCCGCCCGTGCACCGAGCCTCGAGGGAACGCTCTCGGTGCGGTGATGGCGGTCGGCATCGGCGTCGTCGAGATCGCACCAGATCGCATCGCCGGCGACCCGGGCCGAGATCGCAAGCGCAGCCAAGGCGAGCGGCGGCGCCGCCAGTGCATCGAGGGCTTCGAAGGGCGTCACGCCTTCGCCGTGGAATGCCAGGGTGGCGGCGATTGCCAGCGCCGCGATCGCTGCGGCGACGGCGAGGTTCTTGAGCCAGATGAGGTCCTTGGGCCGGGCGATCGAACCGCGGGGCCTGCCGCCATAGAGGAAGGCGCCGAACGCGGCCGCCGCCGGGACCGCCGCGAGCCACCGAGTGGCAAGCGACTCCCCCGACCACCATCCCGCGACCGTCGCAGCCAGGAGCGCCGCCGCCGCGAGCAGCCGCCACCCGCCGCGGTGGCGAAGCAGCCGCTGCTGTCGCCGCGGATGCGCCTCGAGGTCGGCGGGGTCGATCCAGCCGTCGCGCCACTTGACGCGGTCGAGCAGGTAGACCGCGAACGCGACCAGCACCACGAAGGCAAGGCCCCTCGGATCGATCGCAAGTTCGGCGAGCATCGCAAACACCGCTGCGGCCGCCGCGGCGTAGATCGCCGGCAGCACCGCCACCTCGCCCAGCACCTCGAGCGGTCCTGAATCTCGAGGGTGCGGATCGGAGGCGGGCTGCGACATCAACGCATCATGACCGAACGGGTCCGGGCGCCGCCGGCGTGGTTGCCGACGCCACCCGCGGGCGGGGCCTGACCGACGAATCGCGCGGAGTCTCGCGACACCGCGGGCAGCGACGATCGCGTCGGCGATCGCTCACCGACCGAGCAGTCCCCGCGACTGCAGCAGTTCGACCACCTTGGCCGCGCAGGCCGCGGCGTCGAGCTCGTCGCTTCGAAGCACCAGATCGGCATCGGTCGGCGCTTCGTAGGGGAAGTCGACGCCCGGCACCGCCACGCTCTTGGCGTCTCCGTAGAGTCCCGGCAGCGCCTCGCGGCAGTGTTCGATCGGAGCGGCGAGGTGCACGAGGATGAAGCGGTCGCTGCCGACGAGTTCGCGGGCACGCTGGCGGGTGCCGGCTTCCGGTGCCACGAAGGAACCGATGGCGACGAGGCCGGCCTCGTTGAGCAGCCGCGCGACCTCCATCGAGCGGCGCAGGTTCTCCGAGCGCTCCGCGGCGGAGAAGCCCAGATCGCGGTTGAGGCCCTTGCGCATGTTCTGCCCGTCGAGCACCACCGCGAAGTGACCCTGCTCGAACAGCATCTGCTCGAGGGCGTAGGCCACGCGGGTCTTGCCCGAACCGGAGAGCCCGGTGAGCAGGATGGTGGCGGGGGACTGCGCCAGCCGATCCCGCCGCGCCGCGGCATCGACGCCGCTGCGTTCCTCTTCCAGGGTCGCGCTGCCCGGCGAGGTGTCCCAGTGCTCGCCGCTTCCCGCACTCGCCTCGGCGATCATGCCTGCACCCACCGTGATGTTGGTGAGGCGGTCGATCACGATGAACGCGCCGGTGGTGCGGTTGCGGACGTAGGGATCGAAGCAGAGCGGTTCGTTCACCACCAGCTGCACCCGACCGATCTCGTTGAGGGCGAGCGTGGTGGCCGGCTGCGCGTCGAGGGTGTTGACGTCGATGCGGTGGCGAATGGCCGAGAACGAGCCGGGCGTCTTGCGCGAGGTGTGCTTGATGAGGTACTCGCGACCCGGCGCGAGCGGCTCCTGATGCATCCAGACCACCGTCGCTTCGATGCGGGTGCCGACTTCCGGCAGGGAGTCGGGATGAACCAGCATGTCGCCGCGGGAGATGTCGATCTCGTCCTCGAGGGTGATGGTCACCGCCTGGGGCGACTGCGCCCGCTCGAGATCGCCCTCGAAGGTCACGATGCGCTCGACCTTCGAACGGCGCCGCGAAGGCAGGGCCATGATCTCGTCGCCCGGCCGCACCACCCCCGAGGCGAGGCTGCCGCAGAAGCCGCGGAAGTCGAGGTTGGGTCGGTTGACCCACTGCACCGGCATCCGCAGATCGCGCAGGTTGCGGTCGCCAGCGACCGGCACCGCCTCGAGATGCTCGATGAGGGTGGCGCCGCTGTACCAGGGCATGGATCTCCCGCGCTCGACCACGTTCTCGCCCTTGAGGGCGGACATGGGGATGAACGTCATCTCCCGCTCGGGCAGCCGCGAGGCGAACTGCAGGTAGTCGTCGCGAATGCGATCGAAGACCGCCTCGTCCCAATCGACGAGGTCCATCTTGTTGATGGCGATCACCGCGTGGCGGATCCCCAGCAGCGAGGTGATGAAGCTGTGGCGTCGCGTCTGCACCATCACCCCGTGGCGGGCGTCGATGAGGATCACCGCGACATCGGCGGTCGAGGCGCCGGTGGCCATGTTGCGGGTGTACTGCTCGTGGCCGGGGGTGTCTGCGATGATGAACTTGCGCCGCTGGGTCGAGAAGTAGCGGTAGGCCACGTCGATGGTGATGCCCTGTTCGCGCTCGCTCTTGAGGCCGTCGACGAGCAGGGCCAGATCGACCTCGCCGCCCTGGGTGCCTTGGGTCTTGGAGTCCTTGCGCACGCTTTCGAGCGAGTCCTCGTCGACGACGTTGGTGTCGTGCAGGAGCCGCCCGATCAGAGTGCTCTTCCCATCATCCACGCTGCCGCAGGTGAGGAAGCGGACGAGCTCCTTGCGCTCGTGCTCGGCGAGGTAGGCCTCGATGTCGGTCTCGATCAGGATGGAGTCGTGGCTCATGGCGTCTCTGCGGGCGGGAGTCGGGGTGGCAGGGCGTGACGGAGGGCGCGATCAAGGGCTCAGAAGTAGCCCTCGCGCTTCTTGTCCTCCATGCTGCCGGCTGCGTCGTGATCGATGACGCGGCCCTGGCGTTCGCTGCGCTTGGAGAGCAGCATCTCCTGGATCACCTGAGGAATCGTGGTCGCGGTCGAGTCGACGGCGCCCGAGAGCGGGTAGCAGCCGAGAGTCCGGAAGCGGACCGTGCGGATCTCCGGGGTCTCGCCCGCTTCGAGCGGAAGGCGATCGTCGTCGACCATGATCATCACGCCATGCCGCCAGACGATCGGGCGAGGCTGGGCGAGATAGAGCGGCACCACCGGAATCTGCTCGAGGTGGATGTACTGCCAGACGTCGAGCTCGGTCCAGTTGGAGAGCGGGAACACCCGGATGCTCTCGCCGCGGTTGACCTCGGTGTTGTAGAGGTTCCACAACTCGGGCCGCTGGTTCTTGGGATCCCAACGGTGCTTGGAATCGCGGAACGAGAAGACCCGTTCCTTCGCCCGCGACTTCTCCTCGTCGCGACGAGCGCCGCCGAAGGCCGCATCGAAGCCGAACTTGTCCAGGGCCTGCTTGAGGGCCTGGGTCTTCATGACATCGGTGTGCTTGCGGCTGCCGTGGGATATGGGGCCGATTCCGGCGGCAAGGCCTTCGGGATTGGTGTGGACCAGCAGTTCGAGACCGAGATGCTCCTTGATGTACCAGTCGCGGAACTCGATCATCTCCCGGAACTTCCACGTGGTGTCGACGTGCAGCAGCGGGAAGGGCGGCTTGGCGGGATAGAAGGCCTTCCGCGCCAGGTGCAGCATCACCGCGGAGTCCTTGCCGATCGAATAGAGCATCACCGGCCGCTCGAAGCTGGCCGCAACCTCGCGGATGATGTGGATGCTCTCTGCTTCGAGCGCCTTGAGATGGGTCAGGGCCAGTTCGGACATGTCTGCCTTCCAGTGATTCCGGACCGAGGGCGAGATCTCGGCCCAAAGGGTCATCGGACCGTCGGGACCCGATCTGTCCGATTCGGACCGAGAACTCGATGGATCGACTCGGCTTGCCGATGAAGTCGCCGGGGGAGCGACCTCCTACGGTAGTCCGCACACCATGAGCACACCGAGCACTCCTGCCTCCTCCAAGTCACCTCCCGGCGGCCCCTCTCGCGATGTGGTCTGGGATGCGGGGATCCAGGCGCGGGGGGTTCGGGAGGGACTCTTGGGCCAGAAGGCGGCCACGGTCTGGATGACGGGCATCTCCGGCAGCGGCAAGAGCACCGTCGCCGCGGAGGTCGAGCGGCGGCTGGTCGCTTCGGGGCGGCTCGCCTACCGGCTCGATGGCGACAATCTTCGCCACGGGCTCAACGCCGACCTGGGGTTTTCCGCCGAAGACAGGACCGAGAACATCCGTCGGGCCGGCGAAGTCTGTCGGCTGATCGCGGATACCGGCGCCATCGTGATCGCGACCTTCATCAGTCCCTTCGCAGCCGATCGGGCCGCCTGCCGCCGCGTGCACGAGGCCGCTGGCATTCCCTTCATCGAGGTGCACGTCCACTGCCCGCTCGAGGTGGCGGAGTCGCGCGATCCCAAGGGTCTCTACCAGCGGGCCCGCAAGGGCGAGATCAAGGACTTCACCGGAATCGGTCAGGGCTACGAGCCGCCAAGCGATCCCGAGATCGATCTCGACACCTCGAAGCTCTCGATCGACGCGGCCGCGGAAGCGCTGATCGAGTCGCTGCGAAAGCGACTCGCCTGAAGTCACTGCACGCCGGGGTTGCCGCCGGCTCGTGACCCGTGGCGGTCGTCATGCGATGCCGGTGCCGCTGCGACCAGCGCGAGTCGCTCACGCGAGCGAGAGGGATCAAGTCCGGGCGATCGCTTCGATCAACCTCGCATGAAGCCCGGCACTGGCGGCCACGATGCCGCGATTCCGCTCGAGTCCGCGGCCGTGGGCGAAGTCGAGCGGAGCGCCGTCGATGTCGCTGACGATCGCGCCCGACTCCGTCGCGATCAGGCTGCCGGCGGCGTGATCCCAGATTCGTTCGACGTATCCGGCCCGGGTCGGGAGCCGGAGGTAGGCATGGGCCTGGCCCCGCGCGACCACCGCGTACTTGCACTGGCTGTCGAGTCGCACCGGAGCCGCCGACGCGCCGCAGGCGGCGAGCACGGCTGCGGTGCGATCCTGCTTGCTGTGCCCGCTCTCGACCGACTCGCAGCAGACGATGCCGTCGGACTCGTTCCAGGCTGCGGCTCGCAAGGTGCGGCGGTCCTTCGACGCGGCGCCGATCGCCCGCATGGTCGCGCCGCCGCCGAGGGTCGCCGAGGCGAGGCAGCCGGTCGGGTCGGCGACTTCGACGTCTGCCGATGGATCGATCGAGAGGTGTGGGCAGCCGAGGGCGCCGACGAGCGGCCGACCCTCCTCGACCCAGGCCAACGCCACCGCGTACTGCTGGCGGCGCAGGAACCCCTTGGTGCCGTCGACGGGATCGAGGGTCCAGAAGCCTGCGGCATCGGGCTCTGCGGTGCCATGCCCGACCGCCTCAAGCACCTCGTCGGAGGTCGCGTCGGGAAAGACCGTCCGCACCGCTGCGGTCACGGCGTGCAGCAGTGGCCCACCGGAATCGCCTTCGAGGGCAGCCGGGTGCTCTTCTCCCACCAGTCGAGGAGCGGTGCCTTCGGCGGAGGCGAGGGTCATCGCCACCACCGCTTGGGCGGCGAAGTCCGCCACCGTCACGGGGCTGCGGTCGTCCTTGAGGACCGCCGAGACCTCGCCGGGCAACTCGTGCACGCTGCGGGTGGCGCGGGAGGCCGCTTCCACCGCCCGTTCGGCGAGAACTCTGCGGGATTCGAGGCTGGCACGTCGGTCGGTGGAGCTCGTCTGCATCGCGGGCTCATCGGCGATCCCTTCGCTTGTCCTCCGGGTCGGCGGAGGTTTCCTGCCGCGCAAAACCCGCTCGGGCCGGTTTCGATCGCCCAAGGAAGCTTTACACTCCCTCCTTCGGGCCCGGACTGCCGGCCCGCCAACTGGTGCCGCGGGCATGGACGCCGCCCGAGGGACACCCGACCCCCGCGGACACCCGAAGCCTCGCCTTCAGGAGATGCCGCGATGTCGAGCCACCCCACCGGATCCATCCGCAACATTGCCCTCACCGGCCACGCCGGCGCCGGGAAGACGACCCTCGTCGAGAGCCTCCTCGTCCACTCCGGCACCATTACCAAGGCGGGCCGGGTCGAGGACGGCTCCACGGTCTGCGACTTCGAGGCCGAAGAGAAGGCGCACCAGCAGAGCCTCTATCCCGCGGTCGCGACCATGCGGCACGAGGGACTGCTGGTCCACCTGATCGACACCCCGGGATTCCCCGACTTCCTCGGCCAGACCCTCTCGATCCTGCCTGCCACCGAGATGGTGGCGGTGGTGGTCGCAGCGGACAAGGGCATTCAGACCACCACTCGCCGGATCATGGCGGTCACGAGCCAACGCAAGTTGCCGCGGATGCTGGTGATCAACCGGATGGACGAGCACCTCGGCGACTGCGAGGCGGTGCTCGAGCGGCTTCGCGAGACCTTCGGCAACGAGGTCCTGCCGATCAACCTTCCCTCGCCGGACGGCTCGGGCGTGGTCGATCTCTGGACCGCCGAGTCGGGCGAGGTCGCCTTCAGCTCGGTGAAGGACGCCCATCAGCAGCTCGTGGATCAGGTGGTCGAGGTCGACGAGGACCTGATGACCGAGTACCTCGAGAAGGGCGAGGTCTCGCCCGATGCCCTCCGCACCGCCTTCCAGAAGGCCCTGCGCGAGGGACACCTCGTGCCGGTGTGCTTCACCTCCGCCAAGACCGGCGCCGGCGTGCCCGAGCTGCTCTCGGTCTTCGAACATCTCTGCCCGAGCCCGCTCGAGGGCAATCCGCGGCCCTTCGCCATCGTGGCCGAGGATGGCAGCGAGTCGCCGTACCGCTGCGAGCCCGACGCGTCCAAGCCGTTGGTCGCGCATGTCTTCAAGGTGACCGGCGACCCCTTCGTCGGAAAGCTCTGCCTGCTGCGGGTGCACCAGGGGACGCTCAAGGCCGGCGACTCGGTCAAGATCAACGACAGCTCCAAGGCGGTGCGGGTGAGCCACCTGCACGAGGTGCACGGCAAGGACCACAAGGAGGTCCATGACGCGGAGCCGGGCCACATCGTGGCGCTGGCCAAGATCGACGAGTTGCACTTCAACGACGTGGTCCACGGCGGCACCGATCTCGGCGGCCTGCGCTTCTCGGCCATCGAGATGCCGCGGCCGATGTACGGCCTCGCCATCGGTGCCAAGAGCCGCAACGACGAAGCCAAGGTCTCGACGAGCCTCGCCAAGCTTTGCGAGGAGGACCCCACCTTCACCGTCGAGCGGGTCGCCGCCACCCACGAGACGGTGGCGCGAGCGATGGGCGAACTGCACATGCGGGTCGCCCTCGAGCGGCTCAAGAACCGCTTCAAGCTCGAGCTCGACACCCACCCGCCGAAGGTCGCCTACAAGGAGACCATCGGTGCGGTCGCGGAAGGCCACCATCGGCACAAGAAGCAGACCGGTGGCGCCGGCCAGTTCGGCGAGGTCTACCTGCGGGTCAAGCCCATCGAGGGCGGCCAAGCGGTCGGCTTCGAGTTCGTCGATGCCACCGTCGGCGGCTCGGTTCCGCGTCAGTTCATGCCCGCCATCGAGAAGGGCGTGCGGCAGGTGCTGCTCGACGGCGCCATCGCGGGCTATCCCCTCAGCGGAGTGCGGGTCGAGGTCTACGACGGCAAGCACCACCCGGTGGACAGCAAGGAAGTCGCCTTCGTCACCGCGGGCAAGCGGGCCTTCATCGACGCGGTGCAGAAGGCGAAGCCGCTGCTGCTCGAGCCGATCGTCGAGGTCGAAGTGACCGCCCCGTCGACCTCGATGGGCGACCTGACCTCGGACTTCTCCGGTCGTCGCGGCCATGTGCTCGACACCGAGATCCTTCCCGGCGACATGTGCCTGATCCGCGCCGAGGTGCCGCTCTCGGAGATGGGCACCTATTCGAGCACGCTCAAGAGCATGACCGCCGGCCAGGGCTCCTTCGTGATGGACTACCGCCGCGATGCGCCCACGCCGCCGAACGTGCAGGCGCAGGTGGTGGCCTCGTTCACCCGCAAGGACGACGACGACTGAGCGGGGCGAGCCCCCGGCGCTTCGCGATTGCCTGCAGCGATGGGCCTGTTGCGCCCAAGGCGACCGACGGGAATTGATGGAATCGGGACCGAAGCAGGCGGTTTCTGATTCCCGCCGTGCGGAGATCGGACGGCTGTCTCGCCACTCCCGCACCAGGCGCTCGCGGTGCTCGCGCCGCGGGGCTCGGCGAGCGAAGCGAGCGCCTTCAGTTCTACGGAATCTGCCGGAATCTGCCGAGACTCATTACTACTCAATATAGCTCAATGAAGCGCAATGAAGCTCAACATAGCTCAACAAAGGTGTACGAATAGAATAGTATCAACGC
>JAPOKA010000076.1 GCA_029977865.1 bacterium | reverse complement strand
GGCAGCGGTGATCCCGCGGTGATCCTCGGAACCCGCATCCAGATCGTTCAGGAGCTTCTGCGCTGGTACGACCGCTGCTACCCGGTGGTGGTCTACGAGGCGGGACTTCCTCAGGACAAGGCGCCGTTGGAACGCCAACTCGAGGAGATGCGTCGACAACTCGGGCAGATGCGCCGCGGCAACTGACGCGGCCTTCCGTTGCGCATGAGTTCCACGCCACCCACCGCAGCCGCGGCCACGGTTCCACCACCCGCCAGCGGATGGGCGACGGGGTTGGGCGTGTTCGCGTTGGTCTACGCGATCCTCGGCATTCTGGTGAATCTCGGCGGGCTGGCCATGCTCGGCTTCAGCAAGCAGGCCCAGGAGGCCGCGGGCGGGCTCGCGCGGGTTCAAATCGGACTTGCGGTCACGGCGTCAGCCCTCGGGGTGATTCTTCTCTTCGGAGCAGTTGGATTGCTTCGCCGCAAGGCGTGGGGAGTGCGGGCGGCGGGAATCTGGGTCGTGGGCCGTCTGCTCTTGCTGCTGGTCGCCGGGGTCTACGGCTGGATGACTCTGCCGCAACAGGTCGACCGGCAACTCAGTCTCATCGAGCAGCAGGCCAGCGAGTCCCGGGGGAGCAGCGGCGGCGGTTCGCGGGGAGTCACCATCCGCGTCGGTGGCGGGGCCGGTGGTTCCGGTCTCGACCGCGAGGCCATGCTCCGGTGGTCGAAGCTTGCCTTCGTGGGAGGTGTCGTGGTCACGGGCACCTTCCCGGTGGTCTGTGGCTGGATGCTCACGAACCCACGCCGGCGCGAGGAGATCGCCGGCTGGTAGGACCGTTCCGGACCTGCACCCGTTCGATTCGAGATGCTCGCGGGGGGTCGAGTCGGAAGCGCCTCCGTCGGTCGAGCGGAGTTGCCCCGGCGAGACTCAGCCAATCTCGCGCCGTTGGAAGAGGACGGTGGCGATCGCCAGTAGTGCGACGATCATGACGGCAGCGTAGGGGAGGGTGACCGCGAGGTAGCTGAGCGGGATCTCCCGCTTCTGCGTCAAGGCATCGGTCAGCCAGAACAACTGGAAGTCCGGCAGGATCGCGTAGCACGCGCGGCAGAGGCCGTAGAGCAGGTGGGCACCGTCGAAGATCGATCGATCGGCGTCGGGGATCGCGGCGAAACCCTCCTGAAGCCGCGCGATGGTTCGTCCGAAGAGCCAGTCCGAGAGCAGCCCGAGGATGAAGACCACGCCGGTGATCGCGAGGGTCGGCAACTGGCCGAGGCGGGTGCTGGCGGCGATCGCCACCGCCACGAGCATCGCGAGGGCGATCCCCATGTACCCGATCGCGACAATCAACTCAGGATCGAAGTCGGTCCCGATCGGATGCGATTCCCACTCGGGACCGAAGAGCAGGCTGAGCAGATAGGCGAGGGTCAGCAATGGCACGCCCAGCGTCACGGTGGTGCTGGTGAAACTCCATCCGTAAAGGTAGTTCGCGGCCGCGCCACCGAGCACCGTCAGCGCCGCCGCGGATGCGGCGAAGGTGAGCACCGGGGCGTGATAGGGGGTCCGAACGGTCTCCATCGCGCCATGGATCTCGGCGAGCAGGAACCCCAGCGAGAGGAACGCCACCGCCATCAGCAGCGCCGCGGTCACGCCGAGGTACTTGCCGAGGACGAAGGTCGGCCGGCCGACCGGCTTGGACAGCACGGTCAGGGCGGTCCGGTTCTCGATCTCTCGGCTCAGCACGCTGGTGGCGAGGAAGGCGGACAGCACCACCCCCACCATGAAGATGCTGGAGAGGCTGAGATCGATCAGCAGCCGCTGATCGTCTTCAAGCGTGAACCCAGAGAGCGGGTTCGCCAGCACGATCAGGATGGACCCCACCACGAGGCCGACGCACAGGACGGGTTGCCGAATGCTCTCGGCAAAGGTGGTCCGGACGATGGCCCAAAGTTGTTCGAGGAATTCGAGCACGCGATCTCCGACGGGGGTGGCCTAGCCGCAGGGGGCTCAGACTCGTGTAAAGTACCGCTCTCTTCGAACCGCGGGGGGGGTGAGTTCGTTTCCACCCATTCTGAGCTCCTTTTCTGCGTCTGTCCTCGACGCATCGGGCGAGGCGTTTCGCCCACCCGCATACGACCACTCGAACCTTCCCCCCCGAACCAATCTGATGCGGACCGATCACGTCGCCTACCAGCGGGCCACCCGAATCGCGGGCATCGGACTGCTGCTTCAACTGGGCATCGGGCTCACCCTCCTGATCTACGGCATTGTGGGCAGCGACAGCGCCTACGTGATCGGCTCCTGCTACACGCTGCCGGGATGCCTGGTGTGGGCCACGCTGGCGCTGGTGTTCAACCAACACCGCCTTGAGCGGCTCGAGGCGTTGGAGTTCGACGAGATCGAGGCCGCCGCTGCGTCCGGAACCACCATCTTCAATTCGGAGACGGCGGAGGCGCGGGTCGCCTCGCGACGGCTCGAACTGATGCACAGATGGCTGGTGCCGGCCGCCAGCCTGCTGCTCGCGGCGCTCCTGGCGTACCTGGGATGGCAGGCCCTGATCTGGTTCGGCTTGCAAGACGATCCCAACGCCGACATCGTCCCGTTCAGCGTCGGCGGCTCGCTCGGCTGGCAACTCGCGGTGTCGATCGGACTCTCGCTGATCTCCTTCATCTTCTCCCGGTTCGTGGCGGGAATGTCCCAGCAGTCCGCGTGGCAGAACCTTCGCGGCGGCGCCGGGGTGATGGTGGGCAACGCGCTGGTCTGCCTCGCGATCGCGGTTGGCATCGTCTTCCAACTGCTTCAGAAGCCCGCGGTACTCGAAGGAATCGCCTACGGCTTCGGGATCTTCTTCCTCGCCGTCGCCGGCGAGATCCTCCTCAACCTGATTCTCAACCTCTATCGTCCCCGCCGTGCGGGCGAGATTCCCCGCGCTGCCTTCGATTCGAGGGTGCTGAGCCTGCTGGCGGCGCCGGACTCCATCGCCCGCAGCGTCGGCGAAGCGATCAACTACCAGTTCGGCTTCGACATCGCGAGTTCGTGGGGTTACCGGCTGATGCTTCGCAGCATCGCTTGGTTGCTTGGATTCGGGGCGGTGGTGCTGCTGGGGCTCTCCACCATCGTGGTGGTCGAGCCCGGGCAGCAGGCGGTGATCCTGAAGCAGGGGCAGCTGCACGCGGACGTCCATCGCGACGGAGTGCTCTTCAAGTTGCCTTGGCCGCTTGAAGTCGCCGAACTGCACGACGTGGCGATGATCCGTGAGATCTCGCTCGCCGGTGTTCCGAAGCAGGTTCGTGCGGTGAATCTCTGGGGCAAGGACGAGGGTCCGGACCTCGAGCGGCGCCCGTTCATCGTCGGCGCCAGCGAAGAGGCCACCGCGCTGCAATCGGCTCTGGAGACTCTCGACGGCGGCGGCTTCATGTCAGGCGGCAGTTCGGTTGTCGGCGGCCTCACCAGTGGAGGGGGGGTGCTTGGCGGCGCCGTCGTTCCGGCTCCCGCGGCGTCGATCGACGGCGGGTCTGCCGCGGTCACCAACCAGTTCGCGGTGGTTGATGCCGACGTGCTGCTTCGCTACCGGATCAAGCCGGACGGTCTGCTCGACTGGCTTGGATTCTGCAACGACACGCGATCTCGCCGCTCCCCCTTGGACATGCGGGAGATGGCTCTGCGCGACCTGGCACTGCGCGAGACCACCCAGAGCTTCTCCACCCAGCCGCTCGATGCGGTCCTCTCTCCGCAGGGCGATTCGCTCGTCACGGACCTGAGGCGGCGGATCCAGCGCAGCTTCGACGATCACCACACCGGAGTCGAGGTGGTTTCGATCTCGGTCCCCCGGCTCAAGCCGCCCGGCGAGGAGTCGGGGCGCTTCGAGGAACTCTCCATCGCGGTCCAGAACTCGCGCAAACTCGTCGAGCAGTCGAGGCAGACCGTCAATGCCACCATGGCAAGCCTGATCGGCGATGCGGGGCGGGCGGCCGAGATCGTCACTGCGATCGAATCGCTCCGCGAGTTGGGACGTCGCGAGGGCACCGAGAGCGCCGCCTATCTCTCGGCGCAGGTGCAGATCGAGCAGATGCTGCTCGATTCCCGTGCCCTCACCGCGAGCGTCATCAGCACCGCCCGCGCACGCCGTTGGGAGTTGCACATGGAGGCGAGGCGCAACGCCGAGGAAGTGCTGGGCGAGGCCGCCGCGTACTCGATCGACCCCGAACTCTACCGGCAGCGTGCGATGATGCAGGCCCTCGCCGAGGTGCTTCCGCGGGTCCGCGTGAAGTACGTGCTCGGCCCCGATCCCGAACGCATTCGGCTCGATCTGTCCATGCAGGAGCCAGACGCGGGCCTCAACCTCTCCGACACGGTTGGTGAGTCGCTCACCCGATGACGCTTCCGCACTTCGTCACCCCACGATTTCAATCATGAATCGAACCTTCGCGATCTTCCTCGGACTGCTGATCCTCGCGGTGCTGGTGCTGTTCAACACCACCTACACCGTCAACTTCCATGAACTGGCGGTCAAGACCCGATTCGGTCGGCCTGCCGGGATCGTCGGCGAGGGCCTGCATCTCAAGCTCCCGTTCTTCATCGACCGCGTCTCCAAGCTCGACACCCGGATGCAGTTGGTGGAGAGTCCCCTTGAGACGGTGCTCACCCGCGACGGGCAGCAGGTGGTGATTGGAGCGTTCCTGCTGTGGAAGCTCGACTCCAACGAAGAGTCGGTGATGCGCTTCTTCACCAGTTACGGCAGCACCGAAGCAGCGAGTCGCGAGTTGGAGACCCGGCTGCAAGGCGCCGTCCGCGCCGTCGGCGGGTACGAGTTCAAGGACCTCATCGGTTCGGACAGCCGACTGCCGGCGATCGAGGAGGCGATTCTCGCCGACCTGCGCGAGAACGCGGTTGCCGGCATCGATCCCGTCTCCGTAGGCATCAGTCGAGTGGTGCTGCCTCCGAAGACAACCGTCGCGGTGCTGAGCCGCATGGCCGAGGTGCAGAACACCCTCGGCAAGCTCGAGGATGCCCGCGGCGCCAGCGAGGCCGAGGCGCTCCGCAGTCAGGCAGCGGCGCAGGCCGATGCCATTCGCAGCTTCGCGGAGCAATGGGCCGCTCGCATCGAGGCGGTCGGGAACGAGGAGGCCACGCGCTACTACCAGCAGATGAAGTCCGAGGCCGATCTGGCGGTCTTCCTCTCCTGGCTGGACACCTTGAAGGCGGGATTGCGGGGTAGCACCACTTTCGTGACGGACACCCAGCAGGCGCCGTTTCACCTGCTCGATCTGACCGCTCCGGTCGATGGCGCTGGGATTCCCCAGCCCACCGCCTCTGCGGCGGAGGCCGACCGATCGGGAGCGAATCCGTGACCGAGATGCCCGAACAGGATCCCCGCGACGGCCTGCCGGACGGCGGGCTGATCGAGGAAGGCGGTCCCGAGGTCGAGTCTCGTCGCGCTGCCAGCGCCGCCTTCGAGATCGAGGCCGAGCCCGGCAGCGCGGCGGCATTGCGCGACGCCATGGATCCGGCCAACCAGAGCCTCGGCGAAGCGCTGCGGCTGAGCTACCGAATTCTGCAGTTGGGCATCTTGGCGCTGATCGCAACCTTCCTGTTCTCGGGATTCCAGAGCGTTCAGGAAGGCACCGTCGGCGTGAAGACGCTCTTCGGCGCCATCGTCGGTGATCCCGGCGACGAGCAACTGCCGCCGGGACTTCATGGGTATTGGCCCTATCCGATCGGTCAGATCGTGACCGTTGAGCTCAAGCGCCCCGTCGCGGTCGACGCTGCGTTCTGGCCGGAGTATCGCCGGGGTGCCACCACCCTCGAGGAGGCGACCGACGCCGCAGATCTCTTGAAGGCGATCGAACCCGGCAAGGACGGCGCCTTGCTGACCGCCGACGGCGACCTCGCCCACGTGCAGATCCAGGCCGAGTATGTGGTGGAGGATCCCGTGAGCCTCTTGCGGGCGATTCGTCCCGAGATGCTTCCCCAGATCGTGCGGCTTGCCCTCGAACGCGGCGCCGTTGCCGCAGTGGCGAGGATCACCCTCGAGGAACTCACCGAACAACGCGACGCGCCGGCACTCTCGATTCGAGACGACGCTCAGGCGGTTCTCGAGGAGCTGGCGTGCGGGGTTCGAATCGCCTCGGTGACGCTTCCGGTGCGGATCGCACCGCTGGCGGTGCGTCGCAACTTCGCATCGGTGCAGACCAAGCGCGAGGAGGTCAAGTCCTTCGTCGAGCGAGCCCGACAAGAGGCCGCCACCACCCTTACCGCGGCGGCGGGCCAGACGGCATCGGCCGACTTGGTTCGGCTCATCATCGAGTATGAGAATGCGTTGACCTTGGGAAACCAGGAGTCGGCGGACGAGGTGCTGGATCGGATCGGGCAACGATTCGCGCAGGGTGATGTCGGTGGAGAGGCGGCGATGATCGTGGCCCGCGCCGAGGCATCCATCTCGGCCAGGCGGTCGGCGCTTTCCAAGGAGGCTCGGCGACTGCAGGGACTGCTGCCGGCCTACCGCGAAAACCCGCAACAACTGGTGCGGCAGCTCTGGCTCGAGGCCGTGCGGTCCGTCATGGAGGACTCGGAGGCGGAGGTGTTCTCGGTGCCGGCGGGCCTCGCCCTCATCGACATGAGCCTCGACAGCTCGCCCGACATCATGCAGCTTCGACGACGCGCCGAACTCGAACGCAAGCGGCGTGAAGCCGACGCTGCGTCGCTGTCGCTGCAACCGTTCCGAATGGACTCCCGCAACATCATGATCAATCAGGCCGGTCGTCGCCTTGAGCGCGACGCGAGCGGCGGATTCGGGAGGGAATGATGGGCGGCCGGTTGCTGCGTCATCGAGACGCGTCTCGCGAGAGAGGAATCCGATGGTGACGGTTGATGAGAATCAGGATCTGGTGGTGGAGGCGACTGGCCTCGTCAAGGTGTTCAGCGACTTCTGGATGAGGTCGAAGGCCCGCGCCGTCGACGGGATCGACTTCACGATCCGTCGCCACGAGATCTTCGGCCTGCTCGGCCCGAACGGCTCGGGCAAGTCCACCACCATCAAGCTCATTCTCGGCCTTCTGCGCAAGACACGCGGCAAGCTCACCGTGTTCGGTCGCGATCCCAGCGATGTCTCGATCAAGAGGCGGATCGGCTACCTCCCCGAGGAGTCGTACATGTACCGCTTCCTCAACGCCGAGGAGACTCTCGACTACTACGGTCGAGTCTTCGGACTGCGGCGATCGGTGCGGCGTCGGCGCACCGAGGAACTCCTCGAGATGGTGGGGCTCGGCGGTGCCGGGCATCGTCCGGTCGGCGAGTACTCCAAGGGCATGACCCGTCGTCTCGGCATTGCTCAGGCCCTGATCAACGACCCGGAGTTCCTGATCCTCGACGAGCCCACGTCGGGGCTCGATCCCATCGGGACCCGGCAGATGAAGGATCTGCTCGTCGACCTCAGGCAGCGAGGAAAGACCATTCTGCTTTCCTCTCACCTGCTCGCCGACGTGGAGGACGTGTGCGACCGCATGGTGATCCTCTACGGTGGTCGAATCCGCGCCGAGGGAACCGGCGACGAACTTCTTCACGACACCACCCAAACCACGATTCGCACGGGCAAACTGCGTCCGGAGACCCTCGCCGAACTCGAGCGGGTGCTCGTCTCCCGCGAGGGATTTGGAATCGACGGTGTGGAACTGCCGCGGCAGCGACTCGAGGAGTTCTTCCTTCAGATCGTCGAGCGGGCCCGGGCTGAACAGGCCGCGACCTCAGGCGCTGCGGCGGGTGGCCCCACCGCGAAGTTCCTGATGGGCGAGGCGGATGCAGAGGGCGAGGATCTGATCGAAGGCCTCGTTCATGCCGAGGCGCCACCGCCCGCCGCGGCATCGGTGCGTCCGGCGACTCCGGAACCTCCGAAGGAGGATGTCCTCGGCGACCTGCTGAATGAGAAGTCCGCAGCGCCGCGGCCGGTCGTCAAGTCCACCGAGCCCTCCAAGAGTGTGGACTCGTCGGTGATCGAAGGCCTGCTTGGAGATGGTGAGGACCAACCGCGAAAGGGAGGACATGGGGCGTAGGCTCCTCGAGATCTTCCGCCGAGTCGACCGCTGGCAGCATCGTCGCGGCGCCAGGATCGCGCTCTCGATCGTCGCGGTGGTGTTGGTGGTGGCGGTGTTCGCCCCGCTCCATCGGGTGGCGTCGCGGATCAATCAACTTGAGGCAGGCATTGTCGCCATGCTTGCGGACGCCAATCGGCTCGAGGGGGATGCGGCGGCGGTCGAGCTCTTCGAGCGGGGGACCGCGACCCTCGACGGCGTGACCTACGGTGACGGCCGTCTTCGCGGCGGCACTTTCGTCTTCGGCGAGGCTGGCGACATCCTCTCCGCCGCAGCGGTGGCGGAGGTGCTGGTGGCGGACCAGATCCCGCCGTGGGCTCCGGACTTTCTGGTGCAGAGCCCCGCGACTTCGCTTGGATGGGCCGCATTGGTCCTGGTGTGGTTGCTGATCGCGGTCTGGGCGAACAGCGCCGTGCAGTTGACGCTCACGGTGGTCGCCACGGCGGCGCTGACGCTTCCGTTCCTCTTGCTCGGCAAGCTCGGGGCGTGCATTGCCATCGGTGGCATCGGGATACTCGGATTCAGCTTCGTGCTGATTGTTCGATTGGTCGTCGAGAGCATCGGCAGGCTTGGGCAGATCGGCGCGGTCGCCGCCACCGTCATCCGAGAGGCGGTTCGGCAGAAGGCCTATTCCGGCTTCATTGTGCTGCTGCTGGTGGTGCTGCCCCTCGTGCCGCTCTGGATCGATCCGGCCACGCCGCTGCGCTACCAGCTGCAGGCCTTCATCAGCCAGAGTCTGATGATCACCTACTCCGTGGCCCTCTGCATGACGCTGGTGCTGGCCTGCGCCACGGTCGCGTTCGAGATCCGCGACCGGCAGATCCTGCAACTCATGACCAAGCCGCTTGAGCGGACTCGCTACCTGCTGGGCAAGTGGCTGGGGATCGTGCTGCTCAATGGCGTCCTGCTCGTGGTGTGCGGGCTCTCGATCTTCCTGTTCATCCAGTATCTGAAGACCCGTGCACCCTCCGATGCCTATGACGCGCAGGCGGTGCGGAACGAGGTTCTGGTGGCCCGAATCGGCTTCCACCCGGAACTCGACCAGCTTCCGCGGGCACGGCTGCTGGAGATGATCGATCAGGCCATTGACGCGGATCCGGTCCTGAAGGACGAGATCGCCACCGGGCTCCGCGACGAGTTCACGGTGCGGCGTGATCTCTTCCGGGAGTTCCGCGAGAAGCACCTCTCTGAGCAGTGCAAGGTGCCTCCCGGCGAGGAGCGGACCTTCCGCTTCCCCAGCCTCGAGCAGGCGAAACTCCTCGGGCTCGATCTCACCTTCAAGTACAAGTTCTACGCGGGTGACTCAGATCCGACCGACCCGTACTCGGTGGTGTTTCGATTCCCGGAGACCGGCGAATGGACCGATCAGCGCTTCATCGGAGCGCAGACCATGACGCTGATGATCCCCACATCCATGATCGGCGAGGATGGGACGCTCGAAGTGGCGATCGGCAATTTCTCGTTCACGCTCGACCCGACGCCGGGCGCATCGCAATTCCAGCCAGGTCGTGGGACCATCGCCTTCGAGCCTGATGGCCTCGAGCTGCTCTATCCGGTTTCGAGTTTCGAGGCCAACTACCTCCGGGGGATGCTGGTCACGCTGATCAAGCTCTCCTTCGCCGCCATGCTCGGGGTGGCGCTCGCGGCGTTCCTGAGTTTCCCGGTGGCGTGCGTGGTCGCCTTCTCGGTGGTGCTTGCGGCGGAGGCGACGCCCTTCCTCGCCACCAGCGTGGAGGAGTATCGCATCTGGGAATTCGACGGAAGCGTGATCTGGCTGAAGCAGTGGATCCGGGGCTTGGCCTCCGGGGTCGAATGGACGCTCCGATCGTTCGGACGGTTCCGCCCGGGCGGGGCGCTGGTGGAAGGGCGGCTGGTCGGTTGGGGCGAGGTCTTCCGGGCGCTCGTGGTGATCGGTTTCGGGTGGTCGGGCGCGGTGCTCGTCGCGTCGGCGATCATCTTCCGTCGCAAGGAACTCGCCATCTACAGCGGGCAGTCTTGATCCATGATGAAGGACCGAGTCATCCAACTGGTCGCGGCCTTGGTAGCCATCGTGTGCATCGGCACCGCCGGCACGCTCTTGCCGATCGCGGTGCGACGGAGCGGGGAGGCGGGCCTGCGCTACACCGACGTGGCCATCGACGGCGCGCCTCCAATCGTCGCGATCGGCACCGCAATCGGTGCCTTGCGGGGGATGATCGTCGACTTCCTCTGGATTCGACTGGCCATGATGAAGGAGAAGGGACTCTTCTACGAGATCATGGCCAACGCCGACCTCATCACCAAGCTGCAGCCGCGGTTCCCGCAGGTGTGGGCGTTTCAGGGCCACAACATGGCCTACAACGTTTCGGTGATGACCAATACACCGGAGGAGCGTTGGAACTGGGTGCGAGCGGGCATCGATCTGGTTCGCAATGAGGGGCTTCGCTACAACCCAAACGACCTCGTGCTGCACCGTGAACTGGCGTTCTGGTTCGGTCACAAGCTCGACGGCATCTCCGACGATGCCCACTTGCACTACAAGCGCGAGTTCGCGAGGGAGTGGCAGCAGATCCTCGGAACGCCCCCGATCGACCATGGCGGGCGCATCGCCTGGATGCAGGAGATCGCGGACGCGGCGAAGACGATCACGGAGGCGGAATCTCGCAGCCCTGGGGTCCTCGCGCTGGTGGAGCGGTTGCAAGCCGCCGCGGATCTGGGCCAGGCCGAGTCCTTCCAGCTCGACAAGAAGTTGCTGAGGGCATACTCCGAGTGGGAGGCGCTGCAGGTCTCGCCGTACGCCCGCCTGCTCAATATCGATGCGCAATTGCGAACCAACAGTCCGCTGTATCGGGCGATCGACGAGGTCTTCTCTGATCCCGATCCCGAGGTGCAGAAGGCGATCCGCACGCTGGTGCTGTTCCTTCGCCGCAAGGTGTTGGACGAGTCCTACAACATGGACGCCGCGAGAATGGCCCGCTACACCGCCGAGGTGGGCCCATTCGACTGGCGGCACCCGCAATCCCATGCCTTCTACTGGTCCCGCAAGGGCTCCGAGGACGGAGAGCGGCGAGTCGACGATCCCGACGACATCTCTAAGATCGTGAACAACGACCGGGCGCAGATCCACGCCATGCAGGCCCTCGCACGGACCGGGTTGATGAGCGTCGATCCGTTCAGCAACGACAACCCGGGGCGACTATCCGATCCCCGTTGGATCAAGGTGATCGACAGCTACTTCCGTGAACTCTACGACAAGCACTACGAGACCCGCGGAGCAGGCTCCGACTCCTATGCGGACTTCTACGAGAACTTCATGACCTCGGCGGTGCGCGAGCTGTACCGTGCCGGCGACATTGAAGGTGCTCAGGAGATTCTCGACGAACTCGACCGCCTCTTCGGTCGCGGCGGACTGATTCCCAACACCAAGTACTCCCGGGATCTCAAGACCTTCGTCGACGAAACCACCGTCGGCGAGTACGACTTCCAGCCCGATGTCGCCCGATCCGACGTGTACGCGGCGTTGCGACGAGGGTTTCGCGAGGGATTGCTCCTCGATCGACCCAAAGTGCTTGAGGATGCCCGGGTCTTCGCCCGAGACTTGATCACCTACTTCAAGACCAGCCGCTACTGGGACTTCGTGACCAAGTTCGGTGAGGGCCGCATTTCAGATCTGATCGGCGACCTCGAGGACAGCGAACGGGTGGTGCTGCAACAACTGCTGTTGGACACCACGTTGCCCCTCATCGATCGGCTGACGATCTACAACCGATGCAACGAGCAGCTCCGTCGCCTCGTCTATGACGATGTTCAGCCCCGTCTCGAGGCGGAGTTCCTCGCCAGCCTCATGGCCAACTCGTTGACCTTCGCTCAGGTGCTTCCGGAGCCTCCCGGCATGGAGGCCCATCGAATGGAGCTGGCCATCATGGAGAACGAGCGGGCGAAGGCGCGCGAAGCCGGAAGCATCCAATCGGCGCCGCAATGACCGGTTCGAGAACGCCTGACGGGAGTGGCGCCATGCCGCGATTGCTGCCGCCGGCCATACTCGCGATCGGCCGCAACTACGCCGACCATGCCAAGGAGATGGGTGGCGGTATCGAGCCCTATCCGACGGTGTTCATGAAGAATCCCGGTTCGGTGGTCGGCCCCGGCGAGCCGATCGTGATTCCGAAGGCTTGTCGCGAGCACGGTCCGCAAGTCGACTTCGAAGGCGAACTGGCGGTGATCATCGCCGAGGATGTCCGGGACCTCGCAGAAGCCACGGCGCTCGAGGCGGTCGCCGGCTACGCGGTGGCCAACGACGTCAGCGCCCGCTGGTGGCAGAAGCACGGCTCCGGCGGGCAGTTCTGCCGCGGCAAGAGCTTCGACACCTTCTGTCCGCTCTCTGCGGTCTCGCCTGCATCGAGGGTCGGCGACCCCAACACCTGCAGGCTGGTCACCCGGCTCAACGGCGAGACCATGCAGGAATCCTCGACCGCCAAGATGCTCTTCACCGTGCCGCGAATACTCGCGGAACTCTCCCGCGGCACCACGCTCGCGGCGGGAACGGTGATTCTCACCGGAACACCCGCCGGGGTGGGAGCGGGGCGAACTCCGCCGCGATTCCTGCGCGAGGGCGACGTGGTCGAGATCGAGATCGAGCGGGTGGGCATCCTGCGGAATCCGGTCCGCGAAGAGCCTTGAAGCCTCGGTCCGGAACAGGATCCTGCCGGCGACTCGTCCGACGACGTGCTGGCTGACCGTCGCGGCCATGGCCCGAAGGAACACGCTCGAGGCCAGATCGCCGCTCCGGTGCGCTTTCGAGCCGCCGATCCGGGCTCGGGTGGTCGGTCGTCACTTCGATCGAATCGAGTCCGGTGGCGTGGCGATTGGTTCGGCGCGGCACATCCGCCATCGCCCGCACCGGGGACAGTGCATGAGCCGCACCGGTCTGCCGCTGGCTCCCAGGCGAATCCCCGGGTACGGGAACGACTCTCCGCAGGCGAGGCAGCGGGCCTGCCACCTGCGGCGGGTTC
>JAPOKA010000075.1 GCA_029977865.1 bacterium | reverse complement strand
CATCGCATGCCGCCACCGCACTGCTCGCCACGCCGATCGGACACGCGATCCTCGAGGCGATCGCAGAGGACCCCCAGCGATGCGCCGCGTGCTTCAACGCGGCGCTGCGGCTTGATCCCCGCGCTGCCCGTCCGCTGGCGATCGAGGAGGACCGCGTCGAGGTGCCGCTGTGGTCGGTCGGGTGGTGCCGGCCACGCGAACGCGTGCAACTCGATCGGCGTGAGTCCCGCGGCCAACGACTCGACCGTCTGCGTGAAGCCGCCGCCGCCCGCCCCTCGCGGCTCGCTCCGCGAGGCCTGCTGATGACCGGAATCGTGCGCCTCGTCGCCGACCTCTTCATTCATGGCCGAGGCGGCTGGCGCTACGACCGCGTGACCGAACGGTGGTTCGCCGACTGGCTCGGCGCGGACCTGGCGCCGATGACGATGGCGACCGCGGATCTCCGCCTGCCGCTTGGCGAGGCGACCGCTTCGACCGAATCGCTCCGCCGACGCTGGCACGATCCACTCACCGGCGATTCATCGGGCCCGAGCGCGTCGAAGTCGGCCTTGCTGCACGCGATCGAGGCCGCGCCCCGAGGTTCGGCCGAGCGTCGCGAGGCCTTTCGCGCTATGCATCGCCAGCTCGACGAAGATCGGCGCACCTGCGGCACGACTCCCCCACCGCCGCGCGGCGACGACGCTGCCGCGATCGTCGCGAGCCGCGAGTGGGCGTTCCCGCTCTACGCACCGACTGCGATCGACGCCCTTCGAGCCGAAGCAGAACGCGTCGTGCGGGACGCGATCGACGCGATGCAGGGACGTTTCTGAAGCAGCCTTGGCGACCAGGGGCTCAAGTCGACCATCCCTCGCCCGCGCGCTTTGCAGCCGCGGGGCTTGACCACGCTTCAAGCACGAAGGAGACGACGGTCGCGCAGCGATCCGCAAGACGCGGCACAGGCGATGATCCGTCGACATGAATCGAGCAGCGGGGCAAGACCTTCGAGCGATCCTGTCGTTGAAGCCACCGGCGGACGCGAACGCGTTGGGATCTTCATCGAGCACTCCCGGAAAGGGCGGAATTGAAGGAGCGATCCGGCGCCAGGCGTTCGCGGGTGTCGGGCATCGCCTATACGACCCTCCCGCCGACGGTCACGACCCCGAAGTCCGCCCGACCCCGGGACGGTCATGAGAGTGACTCACATCGTGGTCGAGGACAAGAGTCGAGACGAGCCAGAACGCCCGCGGGCCACGGCACTCCGCGCGACCCGCGCATGGCGGGCGAGACGCCAGCGGTCCACGGCACCTCGCCCGCGACGGTCGTTCGATCAGCGCGACTCGCGCTACGCCAACGGATCCGGCCGGAAGAGCCGCGTATCGAGCGACCAGATTCGCTCGGTGAACTCGAGACCCGGTTCGATGGGACCGTCGATCGAGGCGCGATCGGCCTGCGCGAGGGCGATGGCGGTCTTGGCGTCGAGGTTGTCGAGGTGATGCACGAAGATCGCCTCGGGCGTCGAGGGAATCTTGGTCGCGCCGAATTCGAGCTGGCCGTGGTGGCTCAGGATGATGTGCTGCAACACCAGCAGCGCCTGCGCGGGAAGCTCCTCGCCGCTGCTTCGGACTCTCGCCGCGAGCGAACGAAGCAGCACCAGTCCCTGCACGGTGTGCCCGAGGAGGTTTCCCTCGGCGGTGTAGGCGAAGCCCTTGTCCCACGAGAGCTCCATGGTCTTGCCGAGGTCGTGCAGGAAGAGCCCGACGAGCACGATGTCGCGATTGAGTTCTGGATAGAGCGGCAGGATCGCGTCGGCGATCTTCAAGAGCTGCAAGGTGTGTTCGAGCAGACCGCCAATGAAGGCGTGGTGCAGCGAGGTGGCCGCCGGGGCGCGGCGGAAGCGCTCCATCAGCGCCTCGTTGCCGAGGAATTCGCGCATCAGCGCCCGCATGCCCGGATGTTCGAGCGACCCAAGCAAGCTCCCGAGTTCGGCGAACATCTCGCCGAGATCGCGCTTGGAGGCCGGAAGGAGATCGACCATCTGTTCGGCGCTCACTTCCACCGCCTCGATCTGCTCGACGATCAGCTGCCGCTGGTTCTGGTAGCGCTGCACGTTGCCGCGGACGTGGGCGAATCCCGCCGAGGTGAGGGGCCCGAGGGCCTGCTCGTCGAAGGTCCACTTGCGTGCGGCGATCTCGCCGCTCGCATCGCGCAGCAGGCACTTGAGATAGGGCTTGCCCTGCCGAGTGATCGCGAGTTGGGGATTCACCAGCGAGTAGACGCCCTCGACGTAGCCGGTGTCGCCGAGGTCACGAATGAAGGGATGCGGGATCGAGGTCATGGATCGGTCCGGGACGGGTCGAAACGCCGAGTCTACCCCGAGTCGGCCCTCGCCCTCTCCCGGAATTCACTCCGGCGATCGGTCGCCGTTGCGCATCGCACGCATTGCCGCCGGCAACTCCTCGACGAGGTCTCCCGCGAGCATGCCTGCGGAGCCCTGTCTTGCCGCCCAGCGATCGGCTGCGTGACCGTGGAGCCACACCCCCGCCCGAGCCGAGCGACCGCCGTCGGGATCTTCGCCCGCCTCCCGCCACTGCGACCACAGGCCAGCAATCACGCCGGTCAGCACATCGCCGCTGCCGCCGGTCGCGAGCGTCGGCCCCCCGGTTGAATTGATCGAAGTCTCGCGCCCGGCCGCGATCACGCTGCGAGGTCCCTTCAACACCACCACCGCCGCGAGCCGCTGCGAGAGTGCTGCCGCCGAGGCCGGACGACGATCGGGATCGATGGGATCGCAGGACGCCAGACCGAGTCGCTGCGCGAGCCGCGCGAACTCGCCCGGGTGCGGCGTGACGATCACCGGCGCGGCGAAGGGTTCAGACGGCGCGAGCCGCGCGAGGGCGTTCAAGGCGTCTGCATCGAGCACCAGAGGAAGTTGCCGCTTCCGACAGAGCTCGATCACCCCAGCGACCAGTCGGTCGACACCCTCGCCACTGCCAAGGCCGGGACCCATCGCCACCACCGTCGCGCGGGCGAGCGGCGCCGCAAGCGCCGCGAGTGCAGCGTCCGCGTCGATCGAGCCTTCCGCATCGATCGGAAGCGTGACTCCGGTTGCGCTTGGCGCCAGTCCGAGCCCGGCCACCAGCAGCGGCTCCGGCATCGCGAGCTCGCAGAGGCCGCATCCGGCCCGCAGCGCCGCGTTGGCTGCGAGCGCCGGCCCGCCGAGCATGGTGCGCGGCTCGACCGCTCCGCCGACGACGAGCACCGTGCCGAAGTCGCCCTTGTGCGCCGACTGCGGCCGCGCCGGCAACTCCGGAACCGGGCCGCTCACCGCGCTGCCTCCGGGTCGTCACTCGCTCGCCGCGTCACGGTGATCTCGAGCCCACCCATCAAGGGAAGCGTGGCACTCCACGCAGGATCGAAGGCGCCTTGGGCAAGGTCTGAGTAGGCCACGGCGATGCGGCGCGCGTCGCCGGTGCGGACCTCGGTGGCGTCGACATCGCGCCAGCCGCCGTCGATCCAGGCCTGAGTCCAGACATGCCACGCGAACACGTTTCGGCGTCCGGCGAAGCGATCGGCATGTACGAGACCAACCGCCACCCGCGCCGGAATGCCGCGGATGCGCAAGAGCGCGCAGAGCAGCGTCGCATGCTCGGAGCAGTCTCCCTGCCGCGATCGAGCTGCTTCGCTGGCGCTGGCAAAGGCAGAGGAGAGGTCCTTGGTGCGGAGGTGCCCCCGCACCAGCCTGCGAAGTCCCTCGACGGTCGCAGCGGTCGATGCATCGGAAGCGGGCCCTCGTTCGAGCGCGAGTTCACGCAGGAGCGGGTCGTCGAGGTCGACGAAGGCGGACGCAGCGCTGGCAGCCGCGCCCGGCGGCTCGGAGGCTCCGTCGCTCGGCCGGTCCGAATCGAAGAGCACCACCGTCGCCGAGTTCTCGTCGATTCGCGTGAAGGACTGTCGAGGGTTCTCGGGAAGATCCGGAAGCGAGCCGCCGCGCATGGAGAGCCGCAAGGCCGCCTCGCCGCGCCGCGGCATGGTTCCCGCAATGGGAATCACGGTGGCGCGAATGAGGTCGGGCAGCGCGCCGTCACGCCACCGCGCCGCAGCCTCCGCAGAGCACAGGGTCGACTTCAGATCGCCGAGGCCGGTCCGCACCGTCGACTCGAGCAGTCTTCCGTCGCGACTCCAAAGCTGGGTCGACTCGGTGGGATCGCCTTCCATCCGCACCCGCCAGCGGGTCGCGGGAATCTCCCGGTCCTCCCAGGGAAACCGCTCCTCGCCGACCTTGGTGGCCTCGATCGCGACCACCTCGAGCCCGCGTTCGAACGAGAGGACCTTCATCGAGATCTCGGCGCTGCCGGCGGCACGCCGCGCCGCTGCGAACGCATCGGCCTGAGCAGGCGCGAGCCAGGGAGACTGCGGGTCGCGCGGCGGCACGGCGATGCGCTCGACCCGTTCGCGGCCTCCCTGCGACTCCCGTACCACCACGGCATCGTCTTCGAAGTTCCACGAGGTCGTGACCGACGCCTCGCCGGTTCCGAAGCGGCGCTTCGCCGCCACCGGCCGTCCCGCCTCCGTCTCGGTCACCTGCAGTTCGATCTCGACCGCGATCTCGGTGCCGTCGCGCGAGACCGCGAGTTCGGTGCGCTCGAGGGTCTCGATGACGCCGTCGTGGCGAGACTCGCTCCGCAATTGGCGACCGCAGGGGCGACCGTCGATCTCGAGCCGATACCACTGCTCGACTGGGGTCGGGGGATCCCCTGCCGCCGGAGCAGCCGCCACACCCACCGCGAGCAGCCCCACCACCGCCAATGCAGCCGCGAGTCCGGCATGGACCACGCCGCGACGGCGCTCGACGGCGGCCACGGGTCACCCATCCTCGGGCGGCGGCGCCTCGTGCGTTGCGGTGCGCAGCAGCGGGAAGAGGATCACGTCGCGAATGCTCGCCGAGTCGGTCAGCAGCATCACCAGGCGATCGATGCCCAGACCGAGCCCACCCGCCGGTGGCATGCCGACCCGCAGCGCGTCGATGAAGTCCTCGTCGAGCGAACGGAAGGTCTGCTGCTCGTCGTCGCCACCTTGGAGCTGGTTGCGAAAGCGCTCGAGCTGCACATCTGGATCGTTGAGTTCGGTGTAGGCGGGACCGATCTCCATGCCGCCGATGAAGAGATCCCAGCGGTCGGCGAGTTCGGGCCGGTCGCGGCGTGCGCGGGTCAAGGGCGAGATCGCGGTCGGCCAGTCCACCACGAAGGTCGGGCGGCAGGGATCGATGGTCGGCTCGGCGAGGTGCTCGAAGACTTCGTTGACGACGAGCCAGTCTTCCATGCCCGCCTCCGCGATGCCGAGCGAGCGAGCCTTGTCGCGCACCTTCGCGAACTCCTCGCAGGGAAATCCGAGGGCCCGCTCGAAGAGATCGCGGTAGGCGATCCGGTCGAACGGCCGCGCGTAGTCGATGGACATCTCCCCGAATGCAAGCACCGGTCCCGCGGCGCCCGAGGCCGCGGCCACACCGGGCTCGCCGGCCCGCTCTTGGGCCGATGCCACCGCGAGTTCGTGCACGAGGCTCTCGGTCAGTTCGAGCATGGTGCCGGAGTCGCCGAAGGCCTCGTAGACCTCCATCGCGGTGAACTCCGGATTGTGGCTGCGATCGACGCCCTCGTTGCGGAAGTTCCGGTTGATCTCGAAGACCCTCGGAATCCCGCCCACGAGCAGCCGCTTGAGATAGAGCTCCGGCGCGACCCGCATGAAGAGCGTCATGTCGAGGGTGTTGTGATGGGTGGTGAATGGCCGCGCCGCGGCACCGCCGGCGATGGGGTGGAGCATCGGCGTCTCCACCTCGAGGTACCCCCGACCTTCCATGAACCGGCGGATCCGCGAGATCACCCGACTGCGGGCCAGGAACGTCCGCATGCTCTCGGGGTTGGCGTGCAGATCGATGTAGCGGCGGCGAGAGCGGAGCTCCTGGTCGACGAGCCCGTGCCACTTCTCCGGCGGCGGGAAGAGGCTCTTGCAGGCGATCTCGATCGAACCCGCCCAGACGCAGGTCTCTCCGCGGCGGGTGGCCCCGATGGGCCCTTCCGCCACCACCACGTCGCCGTAGTCGAGCCGCTTGGCGAGTTCGAACGCCCCCTCCGAAACGAGGGCCTTGGAGATCGTCACCTGCAGGTCGCCGGAGTGGTCGCGGAGGCTCAGAAAGACCAGCTTGCCGAGGTCGCGGTGCTGCATGATCCGGCCCGCGACCTTCACCGACTGCCGGGAATCCTCGACGGCGGCGCCGCTCGCCTTGGCCGCGGCGGATGCCTCGTCGAACTGCCGCTGCGCCTCTGCGTCGAAGCGGGACCGCGCCTCCACGAGCGGCATGAGGCCGTCGACTCGAACCCCGAAGGGCTCGAATCCGGCCTCGCGCATCCAGCGCAGCTTCTCGCGCCGCGCTGCCACGAGCTCGTGTTCGGAGAGGGTCTCCGCCTCGGAGGCGGCGTGGTCGTGCGCTGGGTCGCTCATTGGGGGATCCGGCTCGGCGGAAGGCTCGTGCCGGATGGTACTCTTCGCGCCTTCGGGCGACCGCGCCGCGGAACTGCGTCTCCATGCCACAACGAACCATTCGAAGGATCGGCGTGATGACCGCGGGCGGAGACTGCCCCGGGCTCAACGCGACCATCCGCGCCGTCGCCAAGACCGCGATCTACCGCTACGGACTCGAGGTCGTCGGGGTGGAGGACGGCTTCCTGGGTCTCATCGAAGGGCGGGTTCACCCGCTCGGCCCGCGCGAGGTCTCGGGCATTCTCACCCGCGGCGGCACCGTGCTTGGAAGCAACAACCGCGCCAACCCCGCCCGCCAGTTCGTGGGCCTCGATGCGAAGGGCAAGCCCCGCCACGAGGACCTTCGCCACCGCTGCGTGGAGACGGTCGAACGGGCGGGACTCGATGCGGTGGTGGTGATCGGCGGCGACGGCACCATGAGCGGCGCGTCGCGGCTCGTCGAGTGCGGCATCAACGTGATCGGCATCCCCAAGACCATCGACAACGACCTCGTCGGTTCGGAGATCTCGATCGGCTTCCTCACCGCGGTGGCGACCGCGACCGAGGCGATCGACAAGCTGCACTCGACCGCAGAGAGCCATCACCGCGTGATGGTCTGCGAAGTGATGGGTCGCAATGCGGGCTGGATCGCCTTGACCTCCGGCGTCGCGAGCGGCTCGGACGTGATCCTGCTGCCGGAACTTCCATTCCAGTGGGACTTCATCACCGAGTTCATCGACGGCCGGCGCCGCCACGGCCCCGGCTTCGCGATCGTGGTGGTCGCCGAAGGTGCCCGCCCCCGCGATGGCGAGCAGGTGGTCGCCCAGGTCGACGTCTCGAGCGCCGATCCCATTCGCCTCGGCGGAATCGGTGCGGTGGTCGCGCACGAGATCTCCGCACGCACCGGACTCGAGACCCGGACCACCGTCCTCGGTCACGTGCAGCGCGGCGGTGCCCCCATCGCGGCCGACCGGGTGCTCGCCACCAACTTCGGCTTCGCCGCGGTCTCGGCCCTGATGAACGGGGCCCGCAATCGCCTGATCGTGCGGCAGCGGCAGACCTATGCCGACATCGACCTGCTCGCCTGCGCAGACCGCCAGCGCACCGTCCCGCTCGGCGATCCGCTGCTCGATGCCGCCCGCGCGGTCGGCACAAGCCTCGGTGCGCCGCTCGAGATTCCCGCCGGCGGACCCACCCCCTCGGTCATCTGCTGAACCCATGCCACGACCCGCCGTCTTCATCGACCGAGCTCTCATCGATCCCGTCGCCGCGGCCGAGTCGCTGCGGAGACTTCGCGAGGCCGGATACGCGATCGTGGTGGCGAGCAACGAGACCCGCGTCGCCTCCGGCGAGATTGATGAGCAGGCGGTCTCCGAGTCGGACCGAGACCTCGCCGCCCGAATTGCGGCAATCGCGAATGGACCGGTGATCGACCGCTTCTACTGGTGCCCGTTCACCCCCACCGCCGCGGTCGACCGCTACCGCAGCGAGCATGGATGGCGAAAACCGCGGCCGGGCATGCTGCTGCAGGCGGCGGAGGATCTCGAGCTCGATCTCGCTGCGAGTTGGATGATCGCCGGCGGCGATGACGATGTCGCAGCCGCCCGGGCTGCGGGTTGCCGGATCGCCTCGGTGGCGAGGCTTGCGCCGGTGCTTGCTGTGGGCGACGAGAACTCCGCCACCACGGCAGCGCTCGATGAAGCCGTGGCGGTGGTGTTGTCCGGGCGAGTTCGATCCACGACGGGTCTCGACGAAGCAGTCTCGCCCACCGAGAACAAGTCGACGGTCGAGACCTCGAACGACCGAGTGGTCGAGGTCTTCGCAGAGCAGAACGAGCCCGAGACCGCGTCGATCGAGCGGTCGCCCGCGCCGGCAACACCAGTTCGCGATCGATCGCTCGACGCCATTCCCGCCGATCGCTTCCGCGCTGCCACCGTCGCCCGCCCATCTCAACTCCATGGGCGATCCGAGGCCGAGCCGGTTCGTGAACCGACGGCGGCACCGCCGGCGCCTCGCGGGGAAACCTCGCGGCCGCGGAGCGAGGAGAGTCCGCTTGCCGCCGCGATGCGCGATCTCGCCGAAGAGTTGCGATTGCATCGCCAGGCCGCCCGCGACCTGACCGGGGGCAAACTCCTCGCGATCGTTCTGCAATTGGGAGTGCTCTTCGCGGCGGTCATGGGCCTGGTGCACTTGGCCGACTCCGCCAACTTCCTGCGCTGGTTTGCCGGCGCCGCCCTGCTGCAACTGACCGCCATCGCGCTGCTGCTCTTCGATCGACGCTGAGTCGCTCCCCGAGCGGCATCGGCCACAACACCAAGCCAGCCCGGACCCTTTCTCGTGACCACCGCCGTGCCGCTTCTTGCCTTGCTTGGCCCCGCGTTACCTGCGGACGGGCAGGTTCTGCCAGAGCCCGCGGTCGCGATCCTCGCGGTGGCGGTCGCGTTTCTCTGCGGAAGCGTGCCGTTTGCCCTGCTCCTCGGTCGACTGCGCGGAATCGACATTCGCACCCAAGGGTCGGGCAACATCGGCGCCACCAACCTCGGACGAGCCCTCGGACGTCGCTGGGGATTCACCTGCTTCCTGCTCGACGCCCTCAAGGGCGCGATCCCGACCGTTCTATTCGGCCTCTGGCAAGGCACCTGGGGTCTCCCGCTCGCCGAGGCTCCGCTGCGACCGACCATGCTCTGGCTCGCGGTCGCCATCGCCGCGATCCTCGGCCACGTCTTCTCTCCGTGGGTCGGCTTCAAGGGCGGCAAGGGGGTGGCCACCGGCTTCGGCGCCATGGTCGCGGTCTGGCCGCTGCTCACTGGGCCGATGCTCGCCGCGCTGGCGGCCTGGGCGATCCTGCTCGCGGTCACCCGCGTGATGTCGCTCGCAAGCGTGGTGGGCGCGATGGCACCTCCGGCAGTGCTGCTCGTTGCTGCGATCCGCGGAGACTGGCCCCCGGCGGCTGCGCCGTTGCTGGCGGCGACGGCCCTGGTCTTCGTGCTGGTGGCGGTGCGACATCGCGGCAACTTCGCGCGATTGCTCGCGGGCACCGAAGACCGTGTGGGCGATCGATCACGGTGATCGAACAGCGGCGAGCGCCTGAACACGGCGGGTAGCATCCCGAGTCATGGCCACTTCTCCCGCAACCGCATCACAGCCGCCCGACGGATCCGGTGCATCGCCGTCGCCTCAGGAGGGCTACCGATCGCCGCTCGAGACCCGCAATGCCTCGACCGAGATGCGGCGGATCTGGTCGGAGCAGCATCGATTCGGGCTCTGGCGAAGGGTCTGGCTCGCGGTCGCGGAGAGCCAGCGGGAACTGGGGCTCGAGATCTCCGACGCGGCGGTCGAGTCGATGCGAGCGAACCTCGACCACATCGACTTCGAGTCGGCGGCCCGCCACGAAGCCCGGATTCGCCACGACGTGATGGCGCATGTGCATGCCTTCGGCGAGGTCGCACCGGCGGCGAAGGGCGTGATCCACCTTGGCATGACCAGTCAGGACGTGGTCTGCAATGCCGAGGTGCTGCAGTGGCGCGATGCCCTGGCCCTCGTCACCAGCAAGTTGGCGCGGGTGATCGATCGACTCGGGGCCTTCGCCGCAGCACACCGAGCCGTCGCCACCACCGGGTTCACCCACTTCCAACCCGCCCAGCCGACCACGGTGGGCAAGCGAGCCTGCCTGTGGGCGCAGGACTTCGTCCTGGCGCTCTCTCGAGTCGAGGAGGCGCACACGAGCCTGCGGCTCAAGGGCCTCCGCGGCGCCACCGGCACCCAGGCCTCGTTCCTCGCCCTCTTTTCCGGCGACGCAGCCAAGGTCGATGCCCTCGAAGCGCTCTTTGCGAAGCGACTTGGTTTCGACGCATCAGCCTGCTGGCCGGTCTGCGGACAGACCATGCCTCGGCTCGCCGATGCCGCGATGCTCTCCGGGCTCGCGCTCGCCGCCGCGGCGGTGCACAAGTGGGCCACCGATGTCCGGCTGCTCGCCGGCCTCGGTGAACTGGACGAACCGATCGAGGCGAACCAGGTGGGTTCCTCCGCCATGGCCTACAAGCGGAACCCCATGCGTTGTGAGCGGGCCTGCGGCCTGTCGCGTTTCGTGATGGGGCTAGAGGCCACCGCCCTTCAAACCGCTTCGGTGCAGTGGCTCGAGCGCAGCCTCGATGACTCGTCCGCTCGGCGACTGGTGATCCCCGAGGCCTTCCTCGCCCTCGATGGCGCGCTCGACCTCGCCATCAACGTGGCGGCAGGGCTCGAGGCCAACCGGCACGCGATCTCGCGAAGGCTCGAGGCCGAGTTGCCGTTCCTGGTGACCGAGCCGCTGCTGATGGCGGCGGTCGCCCGCGGGGCCGACCGTCAGGAAGCCCACGAGGTCATTCGCCATCACAGCCGCGAAGTGCAGGCCGCGATGCGTGGGGGCGGCGGCAACGACCTGCTCGCGCGACTCTCCGCCGACCCGCTGTTCGCCGGACTCGTCGATCGCGAGGTCTCTGCCACCTCGGCAGCGGCCTTCACCGGCAGAGCTGCCGATCAGGTCGACCGGTTCCTTGCCGAGATCGTCGAGCCGATCCGGACGCGGTTTGCCGGCTCGCTCGCAGAGCGTCCCGAGTTGCGGGTCTGAATCGACCCGAGGACCGATTCGATGCCCATTCCTCGCTTGCGTGCCGACGAGACCTCCCTGCTGGTGATCGACCTGCAGGAGCGGTTGATGCCGACCATCCACGACGCGGACCGCACCGTGCTGCATGCGAGCTTGCTGGTCGAGTTGGCGGCCCGTCTCGAGATTCCGGTCCTCGTCACCGAGCAGTACGTCCGCGGACTCGGCCCCACCGTCCCCGCCGTGCAGTCCGCCCTCGACAGGGCTGGCTGCCTGAAGGTCGAAAAGACCCGATTCAGCGGCTGCGTGCCAGAGGTGCTCGAGGCCCTTCGTGCGAGCGGTCGCGGGCATGTGCTCGTCTGCGGCATCGAGGCCCCGGTCTGCGTCCTCCAGACGACCCTTGATCTGATCGCCCACGGCTTCGTCCCCTGGCTGGTCACCGACGCCATTTCCGGCTCCGAGCCGGCCCAGATCCCGGTCGCCTTCCGTCGCATGGAGGCCGCTGGGGCCATCGCCACCGGCCTGATGTCGGCCCTCTATGAATTGCTCGGCGATGCCTCAAATCCAGCGTTTCGCGGCTGTTTGGAGCTCGCCAAGCGGGTTGACCGACGCTGAGGGCCCGACTCGGTCCGCAGGGTCAGCCGGCTCCCCGTTCGACGCCGAACCCCCCGGGGGTGGGCGAAACCGCGGTTGGCGCGGTAGGGTTGCAGGTCGTGGTGGGCGGTTTTGGCTTGGTCGGAGCCGTCCTGCACCATTCGCGGTCCTGAACCGGTCGCGTGACCGGCCCCCCGAAACCTTGGAGATCCATCCATGCTGAACGAGCTCTACCAGCGGCTGATCAAGACCGTCCATGAGGCCGACGCCGACCTCCAGAAGGCCGCAGGCGGGAACAAGGCCGCCGGAACGCGGGTCCGCAAGACCATGCAGGAGATCCGCTCGATCGCTCAGGAAATCCGCGTCAAGGTGCTCGAGACTCGCGACGCGCCGCCAGCCTGACCTGCACCGCCCCGCGACACCAACCGCCGCCGTACCCCTTCGGGGGAGGCGGCTTTCGTTCGCCCAGAAACGCCCTCGGAGGTCTTCTGCCGCCATGGCCGCGTCGCTGCTCATCGACCTCGACTCGATCGACCTGACCCAGACCTACGCGGACTCCGATGCAATCTGCCGCGTCAACCCTCAAGGCGGCCCGATGCAGCAGATCGACCGCATCATCTGGCACGACGAGGCGATCACGCAGGGCGTCGGCATCAAGTACGTCCGCGATGACGAGTTCTGGGTGCCCTACCACGTGCCCGGACGTCCGTTGATGCCCGGCGTGCTCATGATCGAGGCCGCGGCCCAACTCGGCAGCTACCTCTACCGCTCCAAGATCCCCAACCTCGGCTTCGTGGGGTTCACCCGCTGCACCGACACCGCTTTCCGCGGGCAGGTGGTGCCGGGAGACGAACTGCTGGTGCTGTGCAAGGAAGTCGAGTCCACCAAGCGGAGGTTCGTCTCGATGTTTCAGGGTGTCGTGGCCGGGAGATTGGTGATGGAGACCACCATCACCGGCATGGTCTTCTGACTCCCCGCACCGCTGGCGCCTCCCGTGCATTCGACGACTCGATTCGAACCTCCGAGCGGCCAGACCCATCCGTCCGTGGTCTCCGCCATGCTTCTCGAGCCGAGCCTGCGAAGGAGAGCCTGGGGTGGAGATCGCCTCGAGTCGCTCCGACCCACTGCCTTGCGTGAGCCGGGGAGCGGTCCCTTCGGCGAGTCGTGGGAACTGGCTGACCTTGATCGCACCGGGTCCAGCTTTGGCGATCGCACCACCATCGCGCGTGGCTGCGGTGCCGGCCGATCGGTGCATGAGGTTCTGGCCGAGCATCGCTCCGCCCTGCTTGGTCGAGGCGAACCACGATCGAGCGGGTTTCCGCTGCTGCTGAAACTGCTTGATGCCGCAAGCCCGCTCTCGGTGCAGTCGCATCCGAGTCCCGAGTACGCCGGCGAGAATCCTGGGGCCGACGTCAAGCACGAGGGCTGGTTCGTCATGGCGGCGTCGCCAGGAGCGGTCGTTTATCGAGGCTTTCGCCG
>JAPOKA010000074.1 GCA_029977865.1 bacterium | reverse complement strand
GGCTTGCGTCGAGCGCTTCGGCCTCGAGGCGGAACCGATGCTCGTCGAGGTGGGTCCACCATTCGCCGAGTCCGGCGCCGAACACGATGCCTACGAGCATGGCGATCCCGAAGCGCCGCGCAGCCCGCCAACTGAGCTGCCACGGGCCCGGAGGCGGTCCGCTGCGACCGCACTCCGGGCACCGCTCGCGCGAGTCGCGCTGGTCGTATCCGCACCCGCAGCAGCGGCCGAGTCGAGCGCGGCGCTGGGGCAGAAGGTGACCGTGAACGATCTCGGGAAGGTCGCCCAAGGGCACCAGCCAGACGATGAAGGTCGTCATCGCGGCGGTCGCCGCGGTGGCCACGAACACCGTGCCCGCAGTGGTGCCGTAGGTCGCGAGCAGCGCTCGCAGGATGCAGTAGCAGAAGAAGAAGTAGGCGATCGATCCGATCCATCCCAGGCCGACATGGAGCCAGCGCGTGGCCGAGGGAATCTCGAAGTCTTCACTGACCCCTTCGTCGCTCATGGTCGCGCCGCCGCGCCGCTGGCGGTCGGCCAGCCGAGGCGGGGGGCGAGCGCCAGGACCCCGGCGAATCGCGACTCGACCCGATCGACGATCTCGGTCGGCATCGAGACCAGCGGCGGATAGTCGCGCACCGGCATGCCGCGACGGGCGCCCGGGCGCTTGCGGGTGGCGTCGCAGAGAAGCCTCGTTCCCTGCACGCGGCAATCGCGTTCGGGATCGCCGTTGCTCACCCAGCGAAAGAGCACCGGCTCGAGGCGACCGACCTCGTCGCCGGCATCGACGGCGATGATCCACCGGGCTGCGGGCGAATCGCCCAGCGCCGCGGCCGCGGCGTCGAGGGCGGCATCGGCGTCGGCGGTCGGCTCCACCCCAATCGCCGCCACGCCACCGCCGGACTGCTCGCAGAGGCTCGCGCCGGTGATTCCGGCGATTCCCAAGGTCGACTCGAGAGCCCGTCGCGCTGCGGCCACCGCGGAGTCGGAAGGAAGCCCCGGAGCCGCGCTCGAGGCCAACGCGGCTTCCTCACCCGGCCAACGGGTCGTGGCATCGAAGCCGATCTTGCCGCCGGCCCCGAGAAACGGCGCCGCGTGGTCGAGGATGTCGAGCGGTCCCCGGACCCGCTCGAGATCGCGGCGGAAGTCGCAGTGTTCGACGAGCGCCCGGATCACCGCCGCCTCGTCGTGCACGTCGACCGAGTCGTCGACGACGACGATCGACTTCGTCCAGGCCATCTGCCCGGCACCCCACACCGCGTGCATCACGCGGCGGGCCTGCAGCGGGTAGTGCTTGCGGATTCGGATGAACGCTGCGTTGTGGAAGCACCCGAAGCGCGGGAGGTGGTAGTCGTCGATGTCGGGCACGAGCACCTTGAGCAGCGGCAGGAAGATCCGTTCCGTCGCCTTGCCGAGGTAGTAGTCCTCCTGCGGCGGCAGGCCGACGAGGGTGGCGGGAAACACCGCGTCGCGGCGGTGGGTGATCGCGGTGACCTCGACGATCGGGTAGCGGTCGGGCAGCGAGTAGAAGCCGGTGTGATCGCCGAACGGCCCTTCGAAGACGGCGCCGGGGCCGAGTTCGCCGTCAGCACGGGGATCGAAGCCGATCGGCCCGCACTCGGTGGAGACGTATCCCTCGATGACGATCTCGCTGTTCGCGGGAACCCGCAGCGGCACGGTTCGGCACCGCACCAGCGGAATGCCGCCTCCGTTGAGGTAGCCGGCCATGAGCAGTTCGCTCAGTCCCGGCGGCAGCGGGGCGGTGGCGGCATAGGGCATCACGCTCTCGCCGCCCAGCGCGATCGCGATCGGCATCGGCTTGCCGAGCTTCTTCCAGCTGCGCCAGTGATTGGCGCCATCGTGGTGCAGGTGCCAGTGCATCGCGAGACGCGTGGCGTCGACGAGTTGCGCCCGATACATGCCGATGTTGTGGCTCGCGGGGCGAGGATCGTCGCGATCGTCGGCGTGAATGGTGTGCATGCCGCCGAAGGTCAGGTAGCGTCCGCGGCCGACCGCGGTGCCGGCGTCCGCGGCCGAGATCCCGAAGCCGACCGCGTCGGGGTCGCCGTCGAGCGGCCAGCACTTGATGAGGGGCAGGCGGGTGAGATCGACCTCGCCGCGAGCGGCCAACTTGACCACCTCCTGGCAGAGGCCGCGTCGCCGGCGCTTGGGTCCGATCCGCAGCAGCGGCAGAAACTCCCGCGCCTTCGCGAGCGCCTCGCCAAGCGAGCGGGGCGGCTGCGGCTTGGTGAGCGAGCCGATGCGGGCAGCCACCGCCTCGAAGCCGCCGGCTTCGGCGCAGCCGAGGGCCATCTCCATGCGGCGATAGCTTCCATAGAGGTTCATGGCGAGCGGAAAGTCGCACCCCTCGACCTTCTCGAAGAGGATCGCGCGGCCCCCGAGCCCGGCGTGCAGGGGATCGAATCGCCGCGCCGCCTCGCTCGCGTGGGGGCAGGGGCTCTTGGCCATGCGATCGGCCACCTCGGCGGCTTCGAGGATCGGCGAGACCGTTTCGGTCACGCGGACGAGCTCGCCGGCGGCGTCGAGGGCGCGGATGAATTCGCGGAGGGAGCTGAACATGGGGATCGTTGCGACCGCAAGGTACCGCGAGTCGATGTGACTTCGGTGAAGGGCGAATCCGGTTGCGACCGCGACCGGTTCGCCGTCTAGCATCGCCACGCCCCGGGCCCGACGAGGCTCCGGGCGTCGCGAGGGCGGGCGAGTCCGCCGCCGCCCGAGTCACGGAGGAACCCCCAACTTGGTACGGAACGCCGCCGAACCCGCCGAGCCGCAGCCCGCCACGACCGCCGAGGACGCCGCCGCGGTCCGCAAGCACTTCGTGCTCGATACCAACGTCCTGCTTCACAATCCGCAGTCGCTCTTCAAGTTCGCCGAGCACGAGGTGGTGATTCCCCTCACCGTGATCGAAGAACTCGACTCCTTCAAGAAGAACAACGACGAGACCGGCCGCAACGCCCGCTCCGCGATCCGCTCGCTCGACGAGCTGCGGTCGAAGGGCCGGCTCTTCGAGGGAATCGTCTGGAACGCCGAGGGAGGGTCGATCCGCATCGATCGCTGCGATCGAAGTTCGCCGTTCGCCCTCGATCTCGATGTCGCCGACAACCGCATCCTCGGGGTCGCCCACCAGCTGCACCAGCAGGGCCGACGCACCATCTTCATCTCGAAGGACATCAACGCCCGCGTGAAGTGCGATGCGCTTGGCATTCCCGCCGAGGACTTCGAGGCCGACCGCGTCGATGCCGACTGGCTCCGCACCGGCTATGTCGAGATGCAGGTGCCGGGCGAGCTGATCGACGAGCTCTACACCGAGCGGCAAGTGCCGATCGAGTGCATTGCGGGCATGCCCATCTCGAAGCCGGGCGGCGGCGAGGCCGAGGGCCTCGATCCCGCGCCCAACGAGTTCGTGGTGCTGCAGGACCCCGAAGACCCCTCGCACACCGGCCTGGCCCGGGTGCTCTCCGACACCGGCCGGCTCATTCCCATCACCGGCCCGCGCAAGCCGGTCTTCGGCATCATGGCCCGCAACCTGCAGCAGACCATGGCCCTCGACCTGCTGCTTGACGACGACATCAAGCTGGTCTCGATGATCGGTCCCGCCGGCACCGGCAAGACCCTGCTCGCACTCGCGGCGGGGTTGCAGAAGACGATTCGCGAGGAGCGCTTCGAGAAGCTGCTCGCGGCGCGGCCGATCATGCCGCTCGGTCGCGACATCGGCTACCTCCCCGGCGACAAGGACGAGAAGCTGTCGATGTGGATGCAGCCGATCTTCGACAACGTCGCCTACCTGCTCTCGACCCGCGGCGGCGGCCAGGGTGACGCCGAGAGCCGCTCGCCCGAGCAGCGGCTCGACGCGATGATGACCAGCGGCAAGATCGTGCTCGAGCCGCTCACCTACATCCGCGGCCGCAGCATTCCGCACCAGTTCATCGTGATCGACGAGGCCCAGAACCTCTCGCCGCACGAGGTGAAGACGATCGTGTCGCGGGTCGGCGACGGCACCAAGATCGTGCTGTGCGGCGACATCGGACAGATCGATCACCCCTACCTCGACGCCTCGAGCAACGGCCTCACGCACCTCATCCACCGCATGCGCGGCTACCGACTCGCCGGGCACGTCACGCTGCTCAAGACCGAGCGCAGCGATCTCGCGAGCCTCGCGGCGGAGGTGCTGTAGTGCAGGGGGCTCGTCGCCGCCTCGGCGTCGAGCGGGATCGTGCGGCGAGGGCGGGAGCGCTTGCGGCGATGGTGTTCACGGTCGTCGGCTGCGCGAACTCGCCACCGCCGATTCGCGGCACCGTCGACGAGCGTTCGCAGGCGATGTCGCTCGCGTGGGATCTGCTCGCCGACGAGCGGAAGGTCGACGGCCTTCTCGTCATCAAGAGCGCCGACTCCTCGATCGCGGAACTCTTGAAGGAGATCGCGACCGCCTGCGGCGAGGCCGCGGACCGACTCGAGGCGATCGCCGAAGCGCAGGAGGTTCCGCTCGACGACTCCGGCCTGCCTCCCGCCGAGGTGCGGGTGCGGGCCGAGATCGCCTCCGCGACTACCCGCGAGCTGCTCTTCACCTCCGGTGCGACCTTCGAACGCCGGATCCTTCTCACCCAGGTCGAGGCGCTCGGCTACGGCGCAGCGCTTCTCGCAGAGGTCTCCGGCCAACTCGAGGCGGCCGGACTCGCTTCCGAGGCCGAGGCCGTCGCCGCGGACGGCAACCGGCTCGCCTCGCTTCGGAAGCGGGTGGTCGACCTGCTTGCGGTGACGAGGCCCTGAACCACTTGCCACGGAGTGGGTTCCGCGAAGGGCGATCGCCGCGAGCGGCGATCCTCGCCGTGCGATTCGGTCGGGGAGGGAGCGCAACTGAAGGCGTTTGGGATGGTCCGCCTTGCCCGCAGTCGATGTCGCGGTCATGGTGAAGCGATGAACCAGACTGCGACATCGCGCGGGTCGGTCGGTCGTGCCCGCCCGAGGCTCCTCGCTGCTGCCGCCGCGGCGATCCTTGCGGTGGCCTTCACGGCAGGTCACGCGGCGTGCGCGGCGGCAGAACCACTGCTCTTGAAGGACGGTTCGCCGAATCCGGCCTACCCGGGTCTCCACGCCTGGTATCGGGCGGACCTCGGCGTGAACGGCGCACTCGGCACGCCGGCCGACGGGGCCATCGTCACCAGTTGGTCCGACGCCTCGCCGCATGGTCGCGACCTGACCCGCGTCTCCTCGAACCTCGCGGAGCGACCGCATTTCTTCCTTGATCTCGCCAACGGCATGCCGGCGGTCGACTTCGATGGCAACGACTTCATCTGGGCCGCCAACGCCACCGGCGAGTTCGGGGTGATCACCTCGCCGCGCACCATCCTCGCGGTCTGCCGACCCGACCTGGCCGACGGCGGCTACATCTTCGACAGCTCCTCGTCGGCCGGCCGCACGGCGCTCCTCACCGGCGAGGCGGCGACGCCCGCGCGGTGGGTGCTCTACGCCGGTGCGGGCACCACCATGGCCGGAAGCAGCGTCTTCGAGGGCGGGGTGAGCCTGGTCTCCTCCACCGTCGCCAACGGAGCGCAGACCTTGCACCTCAACGGCGTGCTCGACGCGAGCGGCTCCAATCCGGCCACGAGCATGTCGGGAATCATCTTCGGTTCGCGGTTCAACCTCGCGAACCGCCTGAACGGATCGATCAGCGAGGTGCTGGTCTACGCCGAGGCGCTCTCCGACGCCGATCGCACGGCGATCGAGCTCTACCTCGCTTCCAAGTACGAGATCGACGAGCCGCCGCCGCCTCCGCCGCCGCTTCCCATGGTCGACGTCTTCGTCGGCGGTGAAGAGGGCTACCCGGTCTACCGCATTCCCTCGATCGTGCAGCTTGCCTCAGGTCGGATCCTCGCCTTCGCGGAGGGCCGCGGATCCGGCGCCGACAACGGCACCAACGACATCGTCATGAAGGCGTCCGACGATCTCGGCATGACCTGGGGCGGTCTCGTGCTGGTCGACGACCAGCCCGGCTACTCGCTCAACAACCCCTGCGGGGTGGAAGTCCGCGAGGGCCCGCACGCGGGTCGAGTGGTCGTGATGTACCAGTCCTACCCGACCGGATGCGGCGAGAGTTGCGTGGTGCCCGGCTACGACGCGCCGAACATCTGCCGCACCTTCGTGACCACCTCCGAGGACGGCGGCGAGACCTGGTCGCCGCCCGCGGACGTCACCGCGCAGGTGAAGCGTCCGGTCGTCGTCACGAGCGTCGCGAGCGGTCCGGGTGTCGGCATCCAACTGCGGCGCGGGCCATCTGCGGGCCGCCTCGTCATGCCCTTCAATCAAGGGCCCTACGGCGTGTGGAAGGTCTACGCGGTGTGGTCTGATGATGGCGGCGACTCGTGGCAGTACGGAGACGTCGCCGCGGATGGAGCCGCCGGCACCGGCAACGAGGTGCAGATGGTCGAACGTGCCGACGGATCGATCCTGCTCAACGCCCGGCGCTTCGGCGGCGACGGACATCGCAAGACCGCGGTGTCCAACGACGGCGGTGCCACGTGGACGCCGCTGGTTGACGACGACGAGCTGCCAGACCCGTCGTGCAACGCGGGCATCATGGTGCTGACCGATCCCATCGACGGCTTCGAGCACTCGCGGATCGTCTTCAGCGGGCCCGACAGCATGAGTACGCGGGTGAACGGCCATGCGTGGCTCAGCATCGACGGCGGCGAGACCTGGCCGATCAAGCGGCAGGTGCATCCGGGCGGATTCGCCTACAGCCTGCCGGTGACGGTCGATTGCGAGCGGTTCGGCGTCTTCTTCGAGAAGGATGGCTACACCACCATCACCCTCGCCTTCGTCGACTACCCCGAGATGACCGACGGCGACTCCTACGCTGACGAGGGGACCTGCGCGGCGAATCCATGCCCGGCCGACGTGAACGGCGACGGCGTGGTCGGCGGCGCCGATCTCACGGCGCTGCTCGCTTCGTGGGGCGAGGCGGGCGGCGGAACTTCGGCCGACCTCGACGGCGACGGCACCGTCGGCGGCGCCGACCTTGCCATCATGCTCGCGGCGTGGGGTACCTGCGGCGGGTGATCCGTCGCGGCGGCGGCTCGGGACAGGCGATGAAGGACTTGGAATCTCCGGCAATCGAATCGGTCGATCAGACGTCGTACGCCCCGCTCGGATCACGGAGTCGCCGGATGACTTGTGAAGTCGATCGATCGCCACGGATCATGCGGACTTCGAACCCTTCACCAGTCGCGGCGGCGACTGGTCTGCTCCTCTCGCTTGCCTGCGGCAGCACGCTCTCGGCCCAGTGGGTCACCGCGCCGGTCTCGGCGCCGGGGGTCGAGCAGCGGATCTTCCAGAGCGAGGCCGCGGGGACCGCGGTCAGTTATCACGTCTATCGCCCGCCCGCCTACGACGAGCATCCCGACCGCTGCTTCCCGGTGCTCTATTGGCTCCACGGAAGCGGCGCGGCGACCGCGAGCATCGCTCCGGTGAGCGGCTGGTTCGATGCGGCGATCGAGGCGGGAGACATCCCGCCGATGCTCGTCGTCTTCGCCAACGGCATGGCCTACCGGATGTGGTGCGACTCCCACGACGGCCAGTTCCCGATGGAGACCGTCTTCGTCGACGAACTGATTCCAGTCGTCGACGCGACTTTCCGCACCGTGCCGCGACAGGAAGGACGGATCCTCGAGGGGTTCAGCATGGGCGGGCAGGGGACCGCGCGGATCGGGCTTCGCCGACCCGATCTCTTCGCGGGGATCTCGATTCTCGGCGCTGGACCGATCCAGACGGACTTCCTTGATGCTCCGCCCGGAAGCGACCTGTCGTGGAAGCTTCGGCTGCAGATCTATCAGGCGGTGTGGGGGAGCGATCCTCTCTACTACACCGCCGAGCATCCGCGGACGATCGCCGAGTCCAACGTCGCGTCGATCCTCGCAAGCGGCACGCTGATTCGTCAGGCCGTCGGCACCGAGGACTTTCTCTACGACATGAACCTCGAGTTCCACGCCCACCTCGAGGCCCTCGGCATCCCGCACGCGTGGATCGAGGCCCCCGGCGTCGACCATTCGACCCCCGATCTCTTCGAGGCGCTCGGGCAGGGAAACTGGGACTTCTACAACGGCCTGTTTGGCGGACTCGGCGCTGTTCCGGCGGACCTCGACGGAAGCGGCGAGGTCGACGGGGCCGACCTGTCGCTGCTGCTTGCCGCCTGGGGCGACTGTGCAGCTGGTTGCCCGGCCGATCTTGATCTCAGCGGTGTGGTGGATGGCGCCGACCTTGCCATCATGCTCGCGGCGTGGGGTACCTGCGGCGGGTGATACTTCGCGGTGGCGGCTCGGGACAGGGAGGCGGGGCGGCGATGCCCGGGGACGCCGTCAGCGAGAAGGTGCGCTCGGCGGCGTCCGATCGCTGCAACGCCCGCGTTCGCCGAGGCTGCGGAGAGCTCAGACCGGCGGGCGGGCCCGGAGCCGGACTCGCGGGCGCCGGCGGTGAAGGCTGGGTGGTCCGGTCGTCGGTCTGGGGCAGTTCGACTCCGATCAAGCCGGGAACGCCGGCGGTCCGATTCCTAACATCTGCTCCCATCCCTCCCGGAGGCCACAGCGCATGAACCTTCAGTCGAGCAATCCCGTCCTTGCCGCGTCGGACGCCAACGAACTCTTCCGCACCGGCGGCGAAGGAAGCCGCGCCGTCTCCACCACCGCCACCGTCCAGGGCGTCGTCAACAAGACCACGTTGCTGGCCCTCATCGCCACCGCCTCGGGATTCGTGGGCTGGAAGGTCTGCGAGACCAACCCTGGTGCCCTGTGGATCGTCACCATCGCCTCGTTCGTGATGGTGCTCGGGATCTTCTTCGCCCTGCGCGGCAACCCGGCGCGGGCGATGTGGCTCGGGCCGGTCTACTCGATCGTCGAGGGCTTCCTGCTTGGTGGCGTGGCGGTCATGCTGCAGAGCATCCTGACCGCCCAAGGCATCCAGGTGCCCGGCGGCATCGCGCTGCAGGCCTTCGTGGTGACCATCGCGATCATGCTCTCGATGCTCACCCTCTATTCGTTCGGGGTGCTTCGCGGCGGCGAGACCTTCACCCGGATCCTGTGGGTCGCGACGGTGGGGATCATGGTCACCTACCTGATCAGCTTCATCATCTCGCTCTTCGGAGTGCAGATGCCGTTCCTCTCCCTCGGTTCGGCGATGGAGGGCGGAACCGGCGCCTACATCGGGCTCGGCCTCAACGTCCTCATCCTCGGCATCGCGGCGATGTGGTTCATCGTCGACTTCCGTCAGGTCGAGGAACTCGTCGCCGCCGGCGCCCCCAAGCAGATGGAGTGGTACGCCGCCTTCGGCCTGATGGTGACCCTCGCGTGGGTCTACCTCGAGGCGCTGAAGCTCGTCTTCCGACTGGCGCTGCTCTTCGGTCGGCGGGATTGAGTCAGGGGCGGGAGCCGCGAGCTCATCGAGCGCAGCGGCGTTGCGAGCATCCCGCCGCCTGCCGGCGAAGCGAGCGCGTCGCGGTTCAAGGGTCGCGGAGGCCGCGGCGCGATCCTGACCCGGTCCGGGAATCGCCGAGGGCCGCGCAGACCGACGACGCTGCCGTCAACGGCGCCGCCGACGCGGTCTCGCACGGGCCATTCCGAAAGCAGGGGCGGGTTCCCTGCGGTTTCGCCCGCCGACGGTGCTAGATTTCGATCCGAAGGTCCGTTCGCGTCGTAGGGGAGAGTCGCCCCGGTCGGGTCGGAGTTCGTTGGGGAGCGCCTTCGCCGCCATGAATCGTCTCGAAACGTCATCCGCCTCGGCAGCCGCTGCGCAGTGTGTGCTTGCGGTCGCGACGGTCGCCCTTTCGACCGGCGGTGCGGTGGCGCAGGGAGTTCTCTTCACCGAGGTCGCGGCTGAGGTTGGCGCGGCCGGGCAGCAGTCGATCCACGCGGCGGGGTACTTCTCCGCCGACGAGTGGGTCACCGGCGGCATGGCGGTCGGCGACTTCAATCGCGACGGTTGGCCCGATCTCTTCGTCCTCGGCGGCGGCGGCGTGCCCGACCAGCTCTTCATGAACGACGGCGACGGCACCTTCACCAACCGCGCCTCGCAGTGGGGAGTGGCTGCGACCCACTGCGGCGGCAGCGCCGCGGTGATCGACTTCAATCGCGACGGCTGGCAGGACCTCTACGTCACTTCGAGCGGACTCGCCAACGACAACCAGGGTCAGGTCGGCCGCCACAAGCTCTACCGCAACAACGGCGACGGAAGCTTCACCGACATGGCCTTCTTCGCCGGCGTCCGCTACGGCTCGTACTCGTTTCCGAACCCCAGCGGAATCGCGGTGGGCGACTACGACCTCGACGGCGACCTCGACCTCTTCGTCACCGCGTGGCGTTCGCAGGCTGCGGGCAATCGCCTCTACACCAATCTCGGCGACGGCAGCTTCGTCGATCGCATCGTGCCTGCGGGCGTGCAGACCCCGGGAGTCTGGTGGTTCCAGGGGCGCTTCGCCGACATCGATCGCGACGGCTTCCCCGAACTGCTGGTCGCGGGCGACTTCGGCACCAGCCGCTACTTCGTCAACGACGGCGACGGCACCTTCAGCGACCACACCGCCGCCTCCGGCACCGGACTCGACGAGAACGGCATGGGGCAGGCCCTCGGCGACTTCGATCGCGACGAGCGCCCGGACTGGTACGTCACCAGCGTGCACTTCAACAAGCCGTCACCGGGCTTCCGCAACGGCAACCAGCTCTATCTGGGCGACTCGCCGAACCACTTCGTCGAGGATGGCGAGGCGCGGGGCGTTGCAGATGGCCGCTGGGGATGGGGTGCGATCGCGATCGATCTCGATCTCGACGGATCGGAGGATCTCGTCGAGGTGAACGGCCGCAATGCCGGCGAGTGGGCGAACCAGCCCGGCCGCATCTTCCGCAACCTCGGCGATGCCCACTTCGAGGAGATCGCCCTCGGCTGCGGCTTCGACGACACCGGTGACGATCGCAGCGTGGTCTGGCTCGACTTCGATCGCGACGGCGACGCGGATCTGGTGGTGCAGGAGAACAACGGTCCGATTCGCTTCTACCGCAACGATCTGGTCGGCGGCGGGCACTGGCTCAACCTCGCCTTCGACACCTCGACCAACCCGCACGCGGCACCCGACGGGTTCGGGGTGCGGGTGGTGGCACGGGCCGGCGAGGAGACCTGGACCCGCGTGATGGACGGCGGCCCGAGCTACCTCGCAACCAGCGAACCGGCGGTGCACTTCGGTTTCGGAGCGGTCGAAACGCTCGACGTACTCGAGATCCACTGGCCACGTGGCGTGGTGCAGCGGATCTTCGACGTGCCGACCGACCAGTTCCTGGTGATCGAGGCGCCGCAGGAATGCGACCTCGACGGCGACGGACACATCACCGCATCCGATCTCGCGAAGATGCTTTCCTACTGGGGCCCGGCAATCGAGCCGCCGGCGCTTGCGGCCGACATCGATGGTGATGGGAGCGTCGGCCCCGGCGATCTTGCGATCCTGCTCGGCAAGTGGAAGTGACGACCGTGCGGGCGGCGACTCCCCGCGGCGCGATCGAAGGCCGCCTCGTGTTTGGATGCCGGGCTTGCGATCGGCGGTGGGTCGAGGTCCTCAGCGACCCTGCTTCTCGACCACGCGCTCGAGCGACTTCAGTTGCTCGCGGATCGACTTGAGTTCGCTCAGTTGCCGCAGCTGCTCGTTGGTCCGCTTGAGTTCGGCGGAGATCTCCTGGATCGAGCGAATCAGGCTTGTGACTGCGATGGCGGTGAGGGCGGTCTCGGACATGGAAACCTCCGGAACTCCGCGAGGATTGCTCGCGGACGGGTGAAGCAGGCTCGCCGCCGACCGTCGGCGACGAGACGCGGGGGCGATCGCGGGCGACGTCAGCCGAGCATCATGCGCAGGCCGCCGGCAAGAAGCAGCAGGATGAATGCGAGCCGCACCAGTTTGGTCGGCAGCCAGTGGGTGAGGGTCGCCCCGCACCACGCGCCGACCATGCCGGTCGGCACCAAGAGCGCTGCGAGCACCAGGCTCTCGAGTGGGCTGCGGCCTTCCGAAGCGGCGACCGTCGCGTAGGAGAGGTTCTTGAGGATCGCGCCGACCGAGGCCCCGACCAGCATCACCGCCGACGAGGCGGCGATCGCCTGGCGAATCGGCAGGTGGCAGAGGCCCCGCAACATCGGGACCGCCACCCCGCCGCCGCCGATGCCGAGCAGTCCAGAGACCAACCCGGTGGCCCCGCCGACGACGAACATGGTGCCGCGGCGGACGTGGGGCAGGTGGTGATCGTCGTGGGGGCGCCGCACCAGCGCGACGCCTTCCTGGGCTGCGACGTAGAGCATGAACGCGCCGAAGATTCCCGCGAGCCAGCGCTCCTCGATCACGGTGCTGAGCCAGACTCCGACGCCGACCAGAAGCACCGCGCCCGGAAGCATCGGCAACACCACGGCGCGATGCACTGCGCCGGCCTTGAGGTGCCGTCGCGTCGCGGTGGCGGCCACGAAGGCGTTCACCACCATCGCCGCGGCCTGGTAGAGATTCTGGTCGCGGCCGTAGACGAAGGTGAGCGCCGGGATCATCACCAGCGAGCCGCCGATTCCGACCAGACCGCCGAGCAGTCCGCCGCCGAAGCCGATCGCCGCGATGCCGCCGAGCTCGAGCCACGCCTGCCCCGAGGCGATCGCCATGGGATCGACCGGCACCGGCACGCTCATTGTGCCACCTCGGCGATCACGACCAGCGTCTCCTGTCCAAGCCGCAGGCGCGGGCCGAGGGAGCTTGGGTGCGCGTGCCGGGAGAAGAGCGTGCGGAGATCCCGTTCGACCTTGCTCGCCAGCAGCGCATCGCGCGGAAAGTAGGAGGCCGAGCGGGCGCGGGCGACCAGGCCGGCTTCGTCGAGCGATTGCGGATTCGCGAACCGCTCGCGGGCGATCGCGCGGAAGGCGGGCGGGTCCTCCTCGAAGAGCGGCCCATCCGGCGCCTCGATGCCGTAGCGGGCTTCAGCCGGCGCCACCCCGACCGCCTCGGCGTAGTCGTCGCCTGCCGGATCGCCGAGCACGCGAAGGTTCCAGACCAGGGCGACGCGACCACCGGGCTTGAGCACCCGCGCGAACGAACGTCGCGCGGTCGCGGGGTCGAGCCAGTGGAAGCTCTGAAAGCACGCGACGAGATCGACGCTTGCGGCGGCGACGGACGCGAGCGATTCGTCGCCGAGTCGGTACTCGATCGTCCCTGCATCGGCTGCGATGGCGGCTGCAGCCGCCGCCAGCATCTCGGTGTTGGGATCGACGCCGATCACCGCGAGGCCGCGCCCTGCCAAGGCTCGCGTCGAGATGCCGGTGCCGCAACCGAGATCGATCGCCTGCGTGTGCGCGGGAAGATCGCGAACCACCAGGTCGATCGCAGCGG
>JAPOKA010000073.1 GCA_029977865.1 bacterium | reverse complement strand
AGCGTGGCTCGAAACAGAATCCTTCCTGCGGTTGGCGGAGGCATCCGAGACGGGTATTCTCCGCCGCTTCCCCTCAACCCCTCAGAGAGCACGGAACCCGCTCATGGCCAGCGCCGGCACGATTTCCCAAGTCATCGGATCCACCTTCGACGCCGAGTTCCCCGAAAGCGATCTCCCCGAGATCAACAACGCGGTCACCATCGACCTCGAGGTTGCCGGGCAGAAGATGCGGCTCGTGGGTGAAGTCGCCAAGCACCTCGGCGGCGGCGTGGTGCGGTGCGTCGCCCTCGCCTCGACCGACGGACTCCGTCGCGGCGACCAGTGCATGGACACCGGTTCGCCGGTGAAGGTGCCGGTGGGCGAGCCGGTGCTCGGTCGCGTCTTCAACCTGCTCGGCGAGCCGGTCGACGAGCGCGGGCCGGTGGCCGCCACCAAGCACACGCCGATCATTCGCGAGGCTCCCGGCTTCGTCGATCTCAACCCCAAGACCGAGATCCTGCAGACCGGCATCAAGGTCATCGATCTCCTCTGCCCCTTCGTCCGCGGCGGCAAGATCGGACTCTTCGGCGGAGCCGGCGTCGGCAAGACCGTGGTGATCCAGGAGATGATCGCCCGCGTGGCGCGAAACTTCGGCGGCTACTCGGTGTTCGCTGGCGTCGGCGAGCGCACCCGCGAGGGCAACGACCTCTGGCTCGAAATGCAGGAGGCCGAGTACACCGACGCAGAGGGCAAGACCGCCCACGTGCTCGACAAGGTCGCCATGGTCTTCGGTCAGATGAACGAGCCCCCGGGCGCTCGTCTTCGCGTGGCCCTCTCGGCCCTCACCATGGCCGAGGAGTTCCGCGACGCGTCGGGCAAGGAGACCCTGCTCTTCGTCGACAACGTCTTCCGCTTCACCCAGGCTGGCTCGGAAGTGTCGGCGCTGCTCGGCCGCATGCCGAGCGCCGTGGGTTACCAGCCGACCCTCTCCACCGAGATGGGCGCCCTCCAGGAGCGGATCACCTCGACGCGACAGGGCGCCATCACCTCGGTGCAGGCGATCTACGTGCCGGCTGACGACCTCACCGACCCGGCCCCCGCGACCACCTTCGCCCACCTCGACGCCTTCATCGTGCTCGAGCGGAAGATCGCCGAGAAGGGCATCTTCCCGGCCGTCGATCCCCTCTCGTCGACCTCGCGAATTCTCGACCCGGCCATCGTCGGGGAGCGGCACTACGCGGTGTCGCGTCGCGTGCAGAACATCCTGCAGCGCTACCGCGACCTGCAGGACATCATCGCCATCCTCGGCGTCGACGAGCTCTCCGAGGACGACAAGCTCACCGTCAGCCGCGCCCGCAAGCTCGAGCGGTTCCTGAGCCAGCCGTTCTTCGTCGCCGAAGTCTTCACGGGCTTCCCCGGCGTGACCACCTCGCTCGAGGACACCATCGACAGCTTCGAGCGGGTCTGCAACGGCGAGGGCGACGACCTCCCCGAGAGCGCCTTCATGTACGTCGGCACCCTCGACGACGCGAAGGCGAAGGCCGCCAAGATGGCGATGGCCTGAGGCTTCTCCGAGCCACGCTGCTCAAGATCACCGAGGCGGGCCGGTCATCCGGTCCGCCTCGTTCGTTGCTGGAGCGATGCGGCTCGTTCCGGTAGGGAGCCGGTGTTCGAGCGGGCCCCCGCGGTCGTTCAAGTCTCGAGTCGACTCCGGCGTCGCCGGTCGAGCCGGCCGCGCCTCCGGGCAGCGCGACGGGATCGGCGATCTGCTTCAGGGACTCGATTCACGCGGCAGCACGACGTCGGAGACCTTGCCTTCGGCATCGAAGCTCACCGCAAGCACCCGATCCGGCACGGTGTCGGGGAACATCGCTCCGGTCGCGAGCGTGCTGAGATTGTCGTTCCACTGCCAGCGCACATAGGCCGGCCGCGCGCCCCAGGCTGGCACCTTCACCCTCGACGACGGCTCGCCAAGAAGCTCGAGCACCTCGGCCTCGCTCATGCCCGGCTCGACGAGACGTTCGTGCTCGCGCCAGGTCGTGGCGCAGGCTGCGAGCATCGACACCAGCACGATGAGGGACGCGAGCCCCGCGACGCGAACGCGCGAGACGGCACACCCGCTTCGCGGCACACGGGACGATCGCGAGCACTGGTTCGAGGCGGGCTCTTGTGCGTGCACGCGATCACTCCCCGAACTTGATGCCTTGGGCAAGCGGCAAATCGGTGCCGTAGTTGACGGTACAGGTCTGGCGACGCATGTAGGCCTTCCACGAGTCCGAGCCGCTTTCGCGGCCGCCGCCGGTGTCCTTCTCGCCCCCGAACGCTCCGCCGATCTCCGCACCGCTGGTGCCGATGTTCACGTTGGCGATGCCGCAGTCGCTGCCGTCGGCGGAGAGGAAGCGTTCGGCGCTGCGGACCGAGTCGGTGAAGATCGCACTCGAAAGCCCCTGATCGACCGCGTTCTGCAGTGCGATCGCCTCCTCGAGCCCCGCCACCGAGAAGATGTAGAGGATCGGCGCGAAGGTCTCCTCGCGGGTGATGGGCGGCACCGATCCCTTGGGCACCCGCACGATGGTGGGTTCGACGAAGTGCCCCGGCCGCGACTTCATTCGCTCCAGTCCATCCGCGCCGCCGCAGAGGATCTCGCACCCTTCGGCCTTCGCGGTCTCGATCGCTGCGGCCATCTGCTCGACCGCCTCGCGCCGGCAGAGCGGCCCCATCAGGGTTCCCGCGTCAAGGGGATCGCCGATGGGCACGGTTCGGTATGCCTTCACCAGCCGCTCCACGAGGCCGTCCGCGATCGACTCGTGGACGAGCAGCCGCCGGGTGGTGGTGCAGCGCTGCCCCGCGGTGCCGACGGCGCCGAAGAGCACCGCTCGCACCACCAGTTCGAGATCGGCGTCGGGCATGACGGTGATGGCGTTGTTGCCGCCGAGTTCCAGCAGACAGCGTCCAAGGCGGCCCGCGACGACCTCACCCACGCGGCGGCCCATGCGGCACGAGCCCGTCGCGCTGATGAGCGGCAGGCGGCGATCGGCGATCATGGTCTCGCCCACCTCCTGATCGGTGCCGATGACAAGCCCGAAGAGGTCCGCCGGGTCGTGTCCATCCGGCCGGAAGAGGTCTTGCTGGCGCATCAGGTCCTCGGCGATGCGGGTCATCGCGATCGCACACAGCGGCGTCAGCAGGCTCGGCTTCCAGATCATCGCGTCGCCGCAGACCGCCGCGAGCATCGCGTTCCAGGCCCACACCGCCACCGGGAAGTTGAAGGCGGTGATGATTCCGATGGTGCCGATCGGATGCCACTGCTCGAACATGCGGTGGTCGGGTCGCTCGCTCGGCATGGTGGGGCCGGCCAGCTGTCGGGAGAGCCCGACCGCGAAGTCGGCGATGTCGATGCACTCCTGCACCTCGCCGATCCCCTCAGGTCGGATCTTGCCCATCTCGAGGGCCACCAGTTCGCCGAGCGGTTCGCACTTCGCGCGGAAGGCCTCACCGAGCCGTCTCACAATCTCGCCGCGCTTGGGAGCGGGCAGGCGGCGCCAGATCCTCTGCACCGCGATCGCCTTCTCGACCGCGGTCTCGTACTCGTTGCGATCCATGAGCCGCACCGCGGCGATCGCGGCACCGGTCGCGGGATTCTCCGAAGTCACCGACCCCGGAGTCGTCGGCGCGACCACGCGAGGATCGTGATCGAGGCCCAGGCTCGCGAGGATGGCGGCGGCGCGGTCGGCGGAGGCGGCGGTGGCGGTGGTCATGAGCGAATCGATCCGGGAAATCGTGACGAGGGCGACCGCCGGCGGCGAAGTCGCGAGAGCGGACGATAGTCGCCTCGCCGGAGCCGACAAGCCGGACCGGTATCATCGCGCTCCCGCTTCGCCGGAGATCCCGCTCGATGCCCCTCGACCGCAATCAGCTCGCCCGCCTCGCCGCTCGCGAACTCCGCGACGGCTTCTACGTGAACCTCGGGATCGGCATCCCCACCCTGGTCGCGAACCACGTCCCGCCCGGCATGACGGTCTGGCTGCAGTCGGAGAACGGCCTGCTGGGCATGGGGCCCTTCCCCACCGACGCGGAGGTCGACGCTGATCTCATCAACGCAGGCAAGCAGACCGTCACCGGCGTTTCGGGGCACAGCTTCTTCAGTTCCTCCGACAGCTTCGGAATGATCCGCGGCGGCCACATCGATCTCGCCATCCTCGGGGCGATGGAGGTCTCGCAGGAGGGCGATCTCGCCAATTGGATGATCCCCGGCAAGATGATCAAGGGGATGGGCGGCGCCATGGACCTGGTGGCGGGCGTGCGCCGCCGCGTGGTGGTGATGGAGCACTGCAACAAGAAGGGCGAACCCAAGATCCTCCCCCGCTGCACGCTGCCGCTCACCGGGCTTCGCTGCATCGACCTCGTGATCACCGATCTCTGCGTGCTCGAGATGGACGACTCCCGCCGCCGCTTCGTGCTGAAGGAGCGGGCCCCGGGCGTCTCGACCGAGGAGATCCGCGAGAAGACCGCCGCGGAGATCGTGATTCCCGGGGACGTCCCCGAAGCGATCGTCGACTGACGGACCTGCGATCCGCGCGCAGACCGAGTCCTCAGCCGCGTCGGCCGACCCTCGCTTGCCATTGAAAAGGACGCCCGGCCGATCGGCCGAGCGTCCTTGCGAGGTCGGGACGAGTTCAGGCGTTCACTCGACGATGTAGACGCCGTCGAGGGCCTTCTTGATCCGCTCCTGCATGTCCATGATGTGGCTGCGGGAGTAGGAGTCGAGACCGTTCTTCTTCGAGCCCTTGAGCACCGCCTCGAGTTGGCGGTTGAGCTCGATGAGCTCCATCAGCGCCAGCTGACGAACCGGGCGGGCGACGTCGGCCTTGCCGGTCGCGATCTTGATGAGGCGGTCGCAGAGGTCCGCCTGCAGATTGCGCCGGAAGGTCGAGATGAACGGCTGCCGATCGCTGAAGTCGCCGTCGAGCTTCTCGGCGTCGATCTCCGCGAAGACCTCGGTGGTGACGGTGTCGAAGAGCTCCGGCAGCGTCAGCGCGTCCTGGTCGGCCGCGATCCGCAACTCGTTGTCGTAGATCCGCCCGAGGGTGCCGGGGTTCATGAGCAGGGTGAGCGCGGTGGCCTGGGTGGCGGCCACGGCATCCACGATGCCCCACGCCGAACTGGCGCGGGCCGAGCGATCGGTGAACCACTTCTCGACGGTGAGCTTGTTCACCAACTCGGGGCTGAGACCGTAGGCGTCGTCGCGGAAGGCGTTGGCCATCACGAAGGCGAGGGCCTCCCGCTGCTTGGCGACATCGACCGGAGTCAGCGGATCGCCGGTGTTGGCATCGCCCTTCTTGACGCGGCTGACGTGGGTTCCGCCCACCCAGCTCGCCGCCACGTCGATCATCTGACGCTGCTCGGAGAGGGTCTTGAGGTAGCCGCGTCGAGCCTTTGCCCAGCTGTCGCCGTCCTTGACGTAGTGCTCGAGAAGTCGGGCCCGCTGGGCCTGCACCATGGCGATCTGGTTCTGGGCCCACCGCAGCGGGTCCTTGCCGAAGTCGTAGCGGCGGCCGAGCGGATCGGGGCCGCTGGTGTCCTCGTCGGTGAGGTAGACGTTCTCGCGATCGCCGACCCGAGCGATGACCTTCTTCGGATCATCGAAGGTGTAGCCGTATTCGATCGCCCAGACGTCGTAGGGGCCGATGCCCGCCATGGCGTAGTCGCCCTGGACGAGTTCGTCGTCGTAGTTGAAGTTCGTCCCGATGTAGTCCATCACGCTGCCGGCGAAGGGCTTGCCCTTCATCTCCGGGCTGTTGATCTCCTCGAAGTCGTAGATCGCGGAGGCCTTGAAGTTGTGACGGAGTCCGAGGGTGTGGCCGACCTCGTGGGCGACGAGGTGTTCAAGCTGCGGACCGACGAAGCTCTCGGGAATGCCGTCGAGCAGCTGCCCCTCGCCCTCGTCGCCGTCGAGCATGCCGAGCATCTCGAAGTGCAGGCTCGCCAGCGCCATGCCACGGGCCATGCCGTGGGCGGCGAGGCAGTGCGAGCATTCGGTGCCGACCCACTGCTGGATCTGCTGCAGGTTCTCGTCACCCGCGAGGACGGGGTCCTTGAGGCTGTCGGCGGGATCGGGGTCGCCGGCCATGCGACGGGCTTCGCGGTTGGCGAGCACTGCGGCTCGCTCCATCGGGGGAACCAACTGCACGCGGGGATCCCACTCCGGATGCGCTTCGAGCCAGGCGAGCGACTCGGGCCCGAGGCTCATCGCCGCCTCCATCGGGCGGTCGTCGTACCAGTTGTAGAAGGCGCGGATCCAGCCGTCGGTCAGGATGATGTCGGCGTCGAGGATCTGGCCGGTGAGCGGATGAGCGCGGCTGGGCCCGATCGCGGTGGAGACGTCGTTGTTGAGCCAGCGGACGAAGTTGAAGCGAACGTCCTCGGGGTCCTTGTCCATGTGGGCGCCGGTCACCTCGTCCTGCTGGTAGACCACGATCGCCTCGTCGAGACCGATCTTGCGGAAGGCGTCGTTCCACTGCAGCACGCCGTCGCGCACGAAGCGGCGGTACCGCACCGGCACGGTGTGCTCGATGTAGTAGACGATCGGCTCCTTCGGCGGGCTCAGGGAGAGCTTGGGATCGCGCTTCTGGAGGTCCCAGCGGTTGATGTAGCGGGTCCAGTTGGTGTCGGTGCCGTAGCGGCCGAGGTCGCGGTAGTCGGTGGTGAAGTAGCCCACGCGATCGTCGGCCTCGCGGGGCTTGTAGCCGCCGCCGTCGGGCACGAGGCTGATCGAGTAGTGCAGGGTCTTGAAGTTGCCGCCCGGATCCGGAGCCTCGACCGCGATCTCGACGTTCTCCGGGAAGGCCTTGGTCTTGGTGAACTTCGCGAGGCGTCCGTTGAGCGGCATGCCCGCGAGCTTCTGGGAATTGCCCACGAGCAACTGATCGAGATCGATCACCGGCTGACCGTTGGGGCCGCGGCAGATGACGGGCATCTCGAGCAGCACGGTATCGGTGAAGATTCGGTTGACCGACTCCTTCGAGGTCTGCTCGCCGCTCGAACGGATGTCGAGCTGCGGCTCGATGAGGGCGATGCGGTCGCCGTAGTCCTTCCACTCGACGTAGCGGGCGGGGCCCTGCAGTCCGGAGAAGATCACTCCACCTGCCGGAGTCACCGCGAAGAAGTACTTCTGGCGCTGCCAGTTTCGCGGAAGCTCCGCGAGCAACTGCTGCTCCTTCTCGTTGAACCAGACGCCGTAGAGCGAGTTGCCGTCCTGGGTGCTCTGCACCTGCTTGTAGCCCTTGGCGACATCCTCGAACTTTGGCAGCTCGCGGCCCTGGGCATGGACCATCGAGGCGGGCAACGCAGCCCCAAAGAGGGCGGCGGCCAGCAGGCTTCGGCGGGTTGCGGACATGGGGGGATCCTTGAAGAACATGCGAGTGCGGCAGGCCTCGGGGCTCCGCGGCGACGGGCGTTCAACCGGCCAGCGGACTGGACGGTTGCGGGTTCACGCGACCGCCGACGGGGCGGCACCGCGAGTTTGGGGTCGGATACACCAACCCGAAGGGAGTCCGACGATCGGCAACGGGTGCGGGTTCGGTTGCGTCTGAAGCGAAGATTCGTTTTCGGACCATCCCCCATCCGGTTGCCCACCTTGCCAGCCTTGCCCCGACGGGCCGCGACCGCGCCCACGCGGCCCGCCTCGATCGGGAACAGGCCATCGAAACGACGACCCCCGGGCGATGCCGGGGGTCGTCGAAAGTCACGGAGATTCGATCCGAGGCGATCAGGGACACGCGCCCCAGGCGGCCAGCACGATCGAGAGGTCGGCGCCGCCGACGACGCCGTCGCCGGAGACGTCGTAGGTCGGGTCGGTGCCGCCCCAGGCGCCGAGAAGGCCCGCGAGGTCGGCGCCGTTGGTGACGCCATCGTGATTGAAGTCGGTCGGGCAGAGCGGCTTGTCCTCGACGACCGAGGCGAACTGGTCGCCGGGGATCATCGCGAAGTCGACGAAGCGAGGATCGCCGAGGCTTTCGCCACCGCCGAGGGGGCCGATGATCTGGTTCGACACGTAGTCGTGGCCGCTCGCGTTGACGAACGCGCAGACCAGGAGCTCGCCGCCGGTGTAGTCGATCAGGCTGAGCGGAACCCGGATCTCCATGCCGGTGGTCACGCCGGCACCGCCGTCGGGAGTCAGGTCGATTCCCTCGTCGACGCCGAAGATGTTGGTGTTGTCGATGGAGAAGGCGATTCCGTTCTCCATGATGTTGGGTCTTCCGGCATCGCCAGGGCCGCCGTAGCCGCCGAGTCCGCCGCCGTCGGTCGGCAGCGTCGCCCAGTTGAGATAGAGGTCGTAGAACGACTCGCCGGGACCGCCACCCATGTTGAGGTAGAAGTCTGCGTCGAAGCCCTCGTCGAAGGCCAGTCCGGGGCCGGCCTTGGGGTTCTTCGGATCCGGTCCCATGCGGCCGAGGGCGTTGAAGTCGACGTCCGCGTTGTTCGCCACCAGGCGATTCTGCCCGCCCGGCCTGCAGTCGATGAAGATCTCGACCTTGTTGTAGTTGCTCTCGAGATTGCCGGCGATGAGCAGGTGCAGGTGGTCTTCGTCGGTGAAGGCGAAGAGACCGTCGAGCTCCGATCCGTTGGCGAGATCGATCAGCCCGAGGTTGCTGTTTCCGAAGGTGGTCTGGGTGTTCTGGATCGAGATGGGCTCGCCGTACTCCTCGCTGTACGCCCCGTCCACGCAGAAGAAGACCTTGCCCTGGCACTCGTCGGGAATGCCGTCGGCGTTGCAGTCGAGGCTGAGGCCGTAGTAGATGTCGCACCCATCGGCGAGACCGTTGGCGTTGCAGTCCTCGGCGCTGCCGCCACAGGTCTCCTGGCCGCCGCAGGGCACGCAGAGCGAGCTGGCGAGCGTGGCGCAGGCCGCATCCCACGCGGCGTCGCAGCAGGCCGGATCGACGGCGCAGACCGAGTTGCAGCAGATCACGTCGCTGCAGAACGGCGTCTTGCCGCCCTCGCAGCAGTCGCCCGAGGTCGGGTCGCCGCAGAAGGAGCCGGTGTCGCCTTCGACCACGGTGGCGAACTGGTCGCCCGCGATCGCCTGGAAGTTCACGACCCGCGGCTCGCCGAGGTTGGGAACGCCGCCGAGGCCTGCGATGACCTGATTGGAGAGGTAGCTGTGGCTGCCGTTGTTCACGAACGCGCAGATCTTCAAGGCGCCACCGGTGTAGCCGATCACGTCGAATGGCACCGCGAACTCGAGACCGGTCAAGACGCCGGCCCCGCCATCCGGGAGGAACCCGTCACCGCCGTCGACGCCGGCGACGTTGGAGTTGTTGATGGCGAACCGGAAACTTCCTGCGGTGATCTCCACTCCCGCCCCGCCGCTGCCGGCGTAGCCGCCGGTGCCCCCGCCGAGAGTGAGCAGCTCCGCCCAATCCATGTAGATCGTGTACGGGCTACCGCCGCCGTTCACCACCATGAAGTAGTCGGGCACGAATCCGGTGTCGAAGGTGAGTCCCGGGAAGTTGGTTGGATCGGACGGACTCGTGCCCATGCGGTTGAGGCCGTCGAAGTTGACGTTGGCGTTGTCGTTGCGAAGGGTGTTCTGCCCGCCCTCACGACAGTCGATGAAGATGTCGAGGCGGTTGTAGTTGCTCTCGAGGTTGCCGGTGAGGATGAAGTAGAGCGTGGTCTCGTCGGTGAAGGCGTAGATCCCGTCGATCTCCGAGCCATTGGCGAGGTCGATGACGCCGAGGTCGCTGTTGCCGAAGCCGGTCTGGTTGTCCTGGATCGCGAGCGGGGCGCCGTAGGACTTGTCGACGACGCCGTCGATCGCGACGTCTTGCCCGGAAGCCCCGGCGGTGAGAAGGGCCGTGGTGGCAGGCAGGAGAACGGAGAGGAAGCGGCGGGTACGGACGGTCTGCATGTCTTTGCTCCGGAGCGAAGGGGGTCGATGGGTTCAGCAACCACGCCAATCAAGGGGCGGATCGACACTCGATTATGTCGCGAGGCGTTCGCGATCCAAGCGAAAACGACGCAGGATTCTCGGAGGTTCATTCCACTCCCGCCGGGACGGGTCCGGATATCGGCCGGGACCGCGATCCGGCGTTCCGACCCGGTCAATCTGACCAGGATCACGGAATGGCGTTCGACCTCGCCCCGCCGGCGGGGCATACTTCCGCGTTCTGCAGCCTGACCACCGGAGTTTTCTCGCGGCCACCACGAACCCGCGGGCGATGGTCCCAATACGCGATAGCACCTCATGAAGCCCTTCCGAATCACGGTTCATCTCGCCGCCACCCTCGTCGCCACGCTCTCGGCCGCCCCCGGCATCGCGCTCGCCCAGGGCCCCTCGAGCCGTCCCGGAATCGGAGCCCTGCCCTACAACGACCGCGGAGTCTCCGGGACCACCTTCCGGACGTGGGCCCCTTTTGCCACCGCCGTGCGGGTGGCCGGGCCGTTCAATGGGTGGAGCCAGACCGCGATGCCCCTCTACTCGGAGGGCGGTGGCTTCTGGAGCCGCGACGTTGCCGGAGTGATGCCCGGGACCCAATACAAGTTTGTGGTGGTCGGCAACGGCCAGACCATGTGGAAGACCGATCCGCGTGGTCGGGAGGTGGTGACCTCGTACTCGAACAACGTGGTCTACGACCCCGATGCCTTCGAGTGGAGCGACACCCCCTTCACCATGCCCGCGTGGGACGACCTGGTGATGATGGAAGTCCATCCGGGCAGCTTCGGGCTCGATCCGGGGCAGTCGCCTCCGGCCGATTTCGACGCGTGCATCGAAAGGCTCGACCATCTCGCAGACCTGGGCATCAACGCGGTGGCGCTCATGCCCTTCTGCGAGTTTCCCGGTGACTTCAGCTGGGGCTACAACCCGACCGGCCTCTACGCGGTCGAGCAGGCCTACGGCGGCCCTGACGGTCTCAAGCGCTTCGTCGACGCAGCCCACGCCCGCGGCATCGCCGTCTTCGGCGACGTCCTCTACAACCACTGGGGACCGGACGGACTCGATCTCTGGCGCTTCGACGGGTGGAGCGAGGGTCCGTGGGGTGGGATCTTCTTCTTCAACGACGAGCGGGCGGTGACTCCGTGGGGCGACACCCGCCCCGACTTCGGCCGCAGCGAGGTCCGCGAGTTCATCAAGGACAACGTTCGCATGTGGCTCGATGAGTTTCGCCTCGACGGGCTTCGCTTCGACGCCACCAAGTTCATCCGTCGCACCAACTGGGGCGACCTCGCGGAAGGCTGGAGCCTGCTGCGGGAGTTGAACGATCAGATCGACGCCGCGCAGCCGTGGAAGCTCTCGATCGCGGAGGACATGGATGGCGACCCCTCGATCACTCGTTCGACCGGCGCGGGCGGCGCCGGCTTCGATTCGCAGTGGGACGCGGTCTTCGTGCATCCGATGCGCCTGAACCTCATCCTCGCCAACGACGCCGATCGCAACATGGGCACGGTCGCCTCGATCATCGACGGCACCACGGAGGAAGGCGACGCCTCTCGCCGCATCCTCTACACCGAGAGCCACGATGAAGCCAACACCGGCGGACGAATTCCGCAGGCGATCGACCCGGGCAATCCGCTCTCGTGGTGGAGCCGCAAGCGCTCGACCCTCGGAATCAGCGTGCTGATGACCGCTCCGGGGCTGCCGATGCTGCTGCAGGGTCAGGAATTCCTGCAGACCGGCTACTTCAGCGACACCCAGCCGCTCGCGTGGCAGCAGGCCGAGACCTACTCGGGCATCGTCGACATGACGCGAGACCTCATCGGCTTGCGCCGCAACCTGCAGGACCGCACTGCAGGCCTCTCCGGCAACCACATCAACATCTTCCACGTCAATGTCGGCGGCAAGGTGATCGCGTTCCATCGCTGGAACCAGGGCGGACCGGGCGACGACACCGTGGTGGTTCTCAACTTCAGCGCCAACTCCTACTCGAACTACCGGATCGGCATGCCCCACGTCGGCGTCTGGCGCCTTCGCTTCAACGGCGATGCCGCGCAGTACGACCCCGAGTTCACCGATGCCGCCGTCGGCGACGGCCAGGCCTACGCCCCGCCCTACGACGGCTTCTCGGTCAGCATGTCATTCGAGCTCGGGCCCTACTCGGCGCTCGTCTTCAGCCGACCGAAGTACGGCTCGCCCGACATCAACCGCGACGGCCTCGTCAACGGCGCCGATCTCGTCAAGATCCTCACCGCATGGGGTGGCAGCGATTGGGCGAGCGACCTCAACGACGACGGCGTCGTCGATGCCACCGACATCGCGGTGCTGCTGGGCCTCTGGGACCCCAAGGGCGGCTGAGGTCGAGGTCCGAGACCGCACGAGTGTCCGCATCGGCGGCGCGTCCACGCGATCGACCTCGATACCATGCTGACGCGGCGTCAGTGTAGACTTGCGGCGATCGCGTGCAGGCGGAACTCCCTGCTCGGGAGGCTTCGCTCGCGCAGATGACGTCTCGTATTCACGGCCTGATCGCAACCGGCCCCGATGCGGCCGAACCCTCCCCGAGGAGCGACCCACCATGCCGATCCCGCCCTCCGCCCCCGCCATCGCCTCGACCGTTCGTCGCAGCGCCTGGTCCGCCATCGCCGCACTCGGTCTCGCCGCCCTGCTCGCCACCTGGACGGTCGGGTGCCGGTCCGACGACGCGGCGTCGGCGACCCCCGCGACGCCAACCTCGCTCGAGCAGCTCACCGCGGAGATTCGTCGCATCGTCCCGGCCTCGGAACGCCAGCGTCGCCTTGTCGCCATCGTCGAGGAGATCGGCTTGCTCGAGCAGCAGTTCCAAACGGCATCGGCGGAGCTGCGCCACCGGTGGCAGGCGGCGAATGCGGACTACGCGACATCCGACGCGGAGTTCGAGCAGTTGATCTCCGACGGTCGCGAACAGCGCCGCAGGTATCTCTCCGAAGTCGTGGCCCTTCGCGTCGAAGCGGCCTCCTTGCTCTCCGTCGAGGAGTGGCGACGGCTCGCCTCGAGTCGCGACGCCGCCCGCGACTCCATTCTGGGTCTCTGAAACGGAACGACTCCCATGCTCATCGCAATCTTCGCCGCCATTCTGCTCGCCTTCGGACTCGGCAACGACGGGGCGGTCGAGAGCGACCTCGATCGGGCGATCGCGGCCGTGCCCGAGGTGGTTCCCGATCGGCAGCGCCGGACCGAGGCGCTCGAAGTGCTGGAACAGATGAAAGCCCTCGTCTCCGAGATGGCCAAGCCCCCCCGCCGCCTCACTCGCGACCTCGACTCGATGCTCCGCCGCCATCGTGCAACCGCGGAGGTCCTCAAGCAGTCCATCGAGCCGATCCTCGCCTACCAGCAGTCGCTCGAGGAGCGCCTGGTCGCATTGCGGATGCGGTTGCGAGCTCAGCTGACTGCCGAGGAGTGGGCCCGGATCTTCTCCCCACCCGACGACAAGTGAGATCCGTTCATCGCTCCCTT
>JAPOKA010000072.1 GCA_029977865.1 bacterium | reverse complement strand
AGCCCTCCGGCAGCGGGATCGCGAAGTCGCTGATCAACCCCTCGATCGCCGCGCGGTCCTCGTCGCCTGCGACGTCGAACGCTTCCGCTCCGGCGAGGATCGAGGTCTCCATCGCCTGCCTCGCCGCCAGCGCCTCTTCGCGAGCCGCGGCGATGCGCCCGTGCGGATCGAGCTCCACCACGGCGCGGCGGGCACGCTTGAGATGGGCGGAGAGCCCGTAGTAGTCGGCCTGGGAGATCGCGTCGAACTTGTGGTCGTGGCAGCGAGCGCAGGAGGCGGTGACCCCGAGAAAGGCCTTGCTCAGCACGTCGATCTGGTTGTCGATGCGGTCGGCTTCGTCCCGCGCCACGTCGACGGGGGCGTGGGTGCCCTGCGAGAGCCACCAGAACCCGGTGAGAATGCGGCTGTCGTCGAGACCGCTCGCCGGGTCGAGCCGCGGCGCCTCGAGCAGATCGCCGGCGACGTGCTCTTCGATGAAGCGGTCGTAGGGCAGATCGGCGTTGAAGGCGCGGATCACCGCGTCGCGGTACTGCCAGGCATGCGGAATGGGATAGTCGAACTCATGGCCATGGGTCTCGGCGTAGCGCATGAGGTCGAGCCAGTGCCGTCCCCAACGTTCGCCGAAGGCCGGCGAGTCGAGCAGGCGATCGACCTCCCGCGCGAACGCCTGCGGGCTTGGATCGGCGCTGAAGCGCGCGAGATCCTCGGGCGAGGGCGGAAGCCCGACGAGATCGAACGACACGCGGCGCAGCAGTTCGTGGGGTTCGGCGGGTGGCGCCGGCGCGAGGCCTTCCGCCTCGAGCCGGGCGAGCACGAACCGGTCGAGCGGATCGCGGGGCCAACTCGAATCCTGGACTTCCGGAGGAGGCGATGGGTCGACGGGCCGCCAACTCCACGCCTCGTTGTAGGCAGCACCTTCCTCGATCCACCGCGTGAGCAGCTTGATCTCCCGCGCCGAGAGCGGATCGCCCTCGGGCGGCATCCGCATGTCCGGGTCATGCTCGAGGATGCGACGGACCATCTCGCTTGCCGCCGGATCGCCCGCGACGATCGGGGTCACCCCGTCGCTTCGGGTGCGCTTGGCGTCATGAGGATCATCGAGGCGAAGCGAGGCCTTGCGGGTCGAGATGTCGGGCCCGTGACAGGTGAAGCAGCGCGCGGCGAGGATCGGGCGAATGACGCGGCCGTAGTCGAGAGCCTCCTCGGCTGCAGCGGCGGCGCGAGAGACCTCGGCGGAGCCTGCAAGCAGCGCGGCCACGACCAGCGTCATCGCACCTACACGAGGCATCGGGGGAGTCTCGTCTGCATTCCGCCCCCGGGCAAGCAACAGGTCGCCGATTGGAAGCGGATGCTGCGAGCGGCTCGCGCCGATGCATGCTCCTTCGCGCGCACCGACGCCGACGGCGGTCGATCGCTCGACGCGCCGCCGGCGCGGCTCCCTTCCCTCCCCTTGTGGGGCTCAGCCGCTCCACTTGGACAGGAGAATCGCCATGTCTTCCGGGCCGGTGGTCCCGCTGCCATCGAGGTCGGTCGGTCCGGGCTCGAGCCACGCTCCGAGCAGAATGCCCAGGTCGGTCGGGCCGACCAAGCCGTCTCCGTCGAAGTCGCAGGGAATTCCGCCGGCGGGGCATTCGAGGGCGATCATGGCCACGGAGTCGGAGTCGGTGTTGGCGATGGCGACATCGGGTCCGCCGACGCCGTCGAGATCGCCGACCGCCACCGCGACAGCCGCAAGTCCGGTGGGCACGACCGTCGGATTGATGAAGACGCCCATGCCGTCGTTCTCAACCAGCAGCGCCGCGTTGCCATGATCGTCGGCGAACGCCGCGTCGAGATCGCCGTCGCAGTCGAGGTCGGCGAGGGCGATGGCGATCGCGCCGCCGTTGGCCGAGAACGCCGCAGGCTGCGTCGCGAAGTCGGTGCCGGTCGAGAGGATGGTGAAGGGGTACGAGCCGAGATCGCCGCGGGCGGTGACCGCGATGTCGTCGAGACCATCCTGGTTGAGGTCGCCGCAGGCGATCTGCTCGGTCCGCATCAGGTTCGAGACCGGGATGGTGGTCCAGAGCGTGAAGGTGCCGCGGTTGTTCCGCTCGATCCCGATCACGCGGTCGTCGTGCGAGGCCCAGGCGACATCCAGGTCGCTGTCACCATCGAAGTCGCCGAAGGCGGCGCCACGGGGATCGGCACCGACGGCCAGATCGGTCACGGTGAAGTTCGCGGCGCCGTCGTTGCGGAGAATGCTGACGGTGTTGACGGCGCTGTTCGCGACCACGATGTCGATATCGCCGTCGCCATCGAGATCGCCGAGGGTGGGGCCGCTGCCGTCCTCGCCGGTGACGACGGTGCTCGAGAGCGTGAAGTTGGCGGCCCCATCGTTCAGCAGGATCGCCATCTGGCTCAGGTTCTTGAGCACCACCGCGAGATCGATGGTGCCGTTGCCGTCGAAGTCGGCGGCGACCACATCGCCGGCGCCGGCGTTCTGCGGCAGGTTGATCGATCCGGCCGGCGTCAGGACGCCGAGCCCGTCGCCGAGCATGATGCTGACGTCGCCGGGTGCGTCGACGACGGTGGCGAGGTCGCCGAATCCGTCGCCGTTGAGGTCGGCGATGGCCACGCCCGCGGGGGCGATGCCGGAGGCGACGTTCGAGGTGGAGGAAACGGTGATTTGGCCGGCCGCGGCGCTGGCGACGGCCAAGACGACAGAAACGGGAAGCAGGCTGCGGACCACGATGAGACTCCTTTGAGTGGGTTGATTGACCGTTGGCAGGCACCGACGAGAGCGGCCGCGGTCGTGCCACGGACACGAAACTCGGGAGATTCGCGGCGATTCGAGCCCGGGGCCGCCGGCGGGGTCCGAGGTCGTCCGGGGCCTCACCCCGGGGGTCCTCATCCGCGGATGCTGCGACGCAGCACGGGCCGAGCCGCCAGCAGGGCGACGATCGTGGCCGCGGCCGCGGCCACGGGTCTCCAATCGGCGAGAGCGGCACTGACGATGATCCACCCGCCCACCGCCGTCGCGACCAGCGGCGGAAGTGGATAGAGCGGCATCCGGAAGGGCCGGAGCTCGTCGGCTTTCCTGCGCCGCAGCGCCATCGCCGCGAGCATGGTGAGGATCACCGCGAAGGTGGTCAGCACGCCGACGTAGTCGAGCAATTCGCGGATCCCCGAGATCCACACCAAGGCGATCGCCACCGCGATCTGCGCGACGATCGCCGGAGTGGGGGCGCCGCGGCGATTGAGCGAGCCCGCAGCGGCGGGAAGTTCGCCCTTCCACGCCATCGCGGCGATCACGCGGCCGCAGGTCATGACTCCGACCGAGAGCGTCGAGGCCATCAGCACCACGATCGCTGCGGTGACGATCCAACCGCCCCGTTCGCCGAGAAGCCGCTGCGCGACCACCGAGCCGAGGCCGGTCATCGGTTCGATGCCGCCATCGGGCGAAAGCTGCACCATGGCCGCGGGGGGCACCGCCCAGAGATAGACCACGTTCGCAAGGAGATAGAGCGTGCCGACGAGCAGGACGCTGCCGATCACCGCCAGCGGCACATTGCGTTCGGGTCGCTTCACCTCGCCGGCGACGTCGGAGGCGTTGGACCATCCGAGGTAGGCGAAGGTGATCGCCACCACCGCCGCGCCGCAGGAAGCCGAGAGGGCGGATGGCGCCGGCGCGTCCCGCAGCAGTCGCTCGAGGGTCGCCGCGTCGGCGCCCGGCGGCATCGAGCCGAGCACACTCGTCGGGTCGATCGCGCGGGCCGCTTCGAGCAGCTCTGCGGTGGGAAGGATCGGTTCGATGCCGATGGTGAACTCGGTCCAGAATCCCGCCACCACGATCAGCAGCACCACCGCGATCTTGACCAGGACCAGCAGGTCGTTGAGGCGGGTGCCGCCGACCACCGTCACCGCGTGCACCGCTCCGAGGCCGAGCAGAAGCAGGGTGGCGACAACGCGGGGTTCGCTCGCAGGGGCGAGTTCCTGGACGTACGCCCCCGCGACCAGCGCCACCGCCGCGGTCGAGGCGAGGTATCCGATCAGCAGCGTGATCATGCCCCCGAGAAAACCGGCGCGAGCGCCAAGGGCTTCATGCACCACGACGTACTGCGCGCTCGCATTCGGCCGCATCGAAGCGACCTCGGCGAGGGTGATGGCTCCGGCGAGGGCGATGACGCCCGCGGCGATCCAGCAGCCGAGCACATTGGCGGTCGAGACCAGCGACGCGCCGACCGCGCCAGTCGCGAAGAAGATGCCCGAACCGATCATGGAGGCGATGCAGATGCCCAGCGCGCTGCCCGCTCCGATCACCCGCGGCTGCTCGCGAGTCTCGAAGGACAGGGGATCACCGGAACCGGCCATGGCGAGAAGGTAGCGATGGCTCGACCGGCGAGCGCGGGCGGGCCCCCGGGAGGGCGGCGGCACCAGGAGGAATGCAGGGCCCGCGACGGCGCCGCGGCCGTCGGGTGCTCGGCCGGGATCACCCGGCCTTCAACTTGGCGATCTCTGCCTCGAGGCTCCCGACCTCCTCCTCGAGCCGTCGCGTCTCCCCGGGATCGTCGTTCTGCTTGCGGGCATTGGCGAGCATCAGCCGCCGCTGACGAAGGCGATCCTGCAGCACGTCGAGGCGCTTCTTCGACTTCTTGTCCATGAACGATCTCCGGGTCGGCGCGGCGCCGACGAGCGGCCCGCTCAGACTCCCGCGGGACCCACTCGCGCCGCCGCACCGACGATGCCGAGGTCGGCAAAGGGTATCGCCGAGAGCTCGAAGCCTTCGTTGCGGCGGACGAAGTCGTGGCGCACCCACTCGTCGGTGAAGAGCACCACCCTCTGGCCATCCTGATCGCGGGCCACGCCGACGCCCGAGAGCGGGATGTGCGGCTCGGCCTGGCTGGCGGGGTCCTTGGGACGGATCCACCGGGCGATCGACCACGGAAGCCGCTCGAGCCGCGACTCGGCGCCGTACTCGCCGAGCAGTCGATGCTGAACCACCTCGAACTGCAGCGGGCCCACCGCGGCGAGCAACGGCAACTTGCGATCACCCGCGGTCTCGAAGACCTGCACCACGCCCTCCTGCAGAAGCTGGTCGAGTCCCTGCCGGAAGCGCTTGAAGTTCGAAGGTTGCGGATTGTGCAGGTACGCGAAGCACTCCGGCGAGAAGCGGGGGATCTCGCGATAGGAGATGGTGCGGTCCTCGCTCAGGGTGTCGCCGATCCCGATGCGGTCGTGGCCCACGATGCCGACCACGTCGCCCGGGAGCGCCTCGTCGACGGTCTCGCGCTCCTGGCCGAACATCCGCCGCGCGTTGGAGAGCCTCACCTTGCGGCCCGAAGGGACGTGCACCACCTGCATCTCGCGCTCGAAGCGGCCGGAGACGATCCGCACGAAGGCGATTCGATCACGGTGCTTCGGATCCATGTTCGCCTGAATCTTGAAGACGAAGCCGCTGAAGGCCGACGCGGACGGCTCGACCACCCGCTCGCCGGAGCGCCGTGGACCCGGCCCCGGCGCGTTCTCGAGAAACCCGTCGAGCAGCAGCTGCACGCCGAAGTTGTTCATGGCGCTGCCGAAGTAGACCGGCGTCAGTTCGCCCCGCAGGACCCGGGCGCGGTCGAAGTCGGCGCCGGCGCCCTCGAGCATCTCGATCTCCTCACGAGCCTGCGCGAGCACCGGCGCGTCGATCTGCGCGTCGAGGGCGGGATCGTCGAGGCCCATGGTCCGCACCGGTGCCTGCGAGGCGCCGCCCTTGGCGCGGTCGAAGAGGTGCAGGGTTCGTCGCAGCCGGTCGTAGACCCCGCGAAAGGTGTGGCCGGCGCCGAGCGGCCAATTCACGGGAAACGCCGCGATGCCGAGGATCGCCTCGAGCTCGTCGAGCAGTTCGAGCGGATCCTTGGTCGGTCGATCGCACTTGTTCATGAAGGTGAAGATCGGGACCCCGCGCATGCGGCAGACCTCGAAGAGCTTGCGGGTCTGCGGCTCGATGCCCTTGGCGGCGTCGATCACCATGACCGCGGCATCGACCGCGGTGAGCACGCGGTAGGTGTCCTCGGAGAAGTCCTTGTGCCCGGGGGTGTCGAGCAGGTTCACCCGACATCCGCCGTAGTCGAACTGCAGCACCGTCGAGCTGACCGAGATGCCGCGCTGCTTCTCGAGCTCCATCCAGTCGCTGGTGGTGGCTCGCTGGTTCTTGCGGGCGGTGACGGTGCCGGCGAGATCGATGGCGCCGCCGTAGAGAAGGAACTTCTCCGTCAGCGTGGTCTTGCCCGCGTCGGGGTGGGAGATGATCGCGAAGGTGCGTCGCGGCAGCGCCGCGGCGGGACTGGACATCGGGGAATCCAAGGACGGAGCGGGGCGGAAGCGGAGGGTAGCCGCGCGGTCGCCGAGGCGGATCCGGCCGAGGGTTCCGAGATCAGCCGTTGCGGGAGGCGAACTCCGACATGAACGAGGCCAGCGTCTCGCAGCCGGACTTGGGGAAGGCGTTGTAGATCGACGCGCGAATGCCGCCGGCGTCGCGATGCCCCTTGAGGCCGTCCATTCCCTCGGCGGCAGCTTCCGTGACGAAGCGCTGGTCGAGGTCTTCGCTCGGCAGCCGGAAGGAGATGTTCATGCGCGATCGGCACTCGGGCCGGCTCACGCCGCGGTAGAAGCCGCCGGAACCGTCGATGGCGTCGTAGATGACCTTCGCCTTCGCCTCGTTGTGCCGCTCGATGGCCTCAAGCCCGCCCTGCTCGAGGATCCACTTGAAGACCAGCCCCATCATGTAGATGCCGAAGGTCGGCGGGGTGTTGAGGCGGGAGCCGTTCTTGGCGTGGGCCGCGTAGTCCATCATGCTCATGGTCTTGCGGACCCGCTTGGCCATGAAGTCCTTGCGGATCAGGACCAGCACCACGCCGGAGGGGCCGAGGTTCTTCTGGGCGCCCGCGTAGATCATCGCGTGCCGTGCCACGTCGATCGGCCGCGCGAACATCTCGCTGCTGGCATCGCAGACCAGTGGTGCCGACGTCTGCGGCGGCTGCTCGTAGCGGGTGCCGTAGATGGTGTTGTTGGAGCAGTAGTGCAGGTACGCCGCGTCGGGAGAAAGCGAGAGTTCCGCGGCGGAAGGAGTGTGGTCGTAACCGCACTTGGCCCCTTCGAAAGCCACGTTGACGCGGCCGAAGATCTTGGCCTCCTTGATGGCCTTGTTGGTCCACACGCCGGTGTCGGGGTAGTCGGCGACCGCGTCCTCGGCGAGGAAGTTCATCGGGATCATGCCGAACTGCGTGCTCGCCCCGCCCTGGATGAAGAGCACCTCGTGGTCGTCGGAGATCGAGCCGATGCGACGGCAGTCCGCGACCGCCTCGTCGATCACCGCGTCGAAGACCGGGCCACGGTGACTGTGCTCGCAGATGCCGATGCCGCTGCCGCGGATGCTCCAGAGGTCCTCCTGGGCCTGACGGATCACCGACTCCGGCAGCACCGCCGGTCCGGCGGAGAAGTTGATGGTGCGGTGGGTGGTCGCGGGATTGGAGTTGGAGAGGCTGACGGTGGTCATCGCTTGGATCCGGACTTGCGTCGGAGAAGAGTGGTGGTGGCGATCGCGAGCACGTTCGGGTTGCGGCGAATCGCCTCGAGGTGGTCGCTGGAGAGCGGTGCGTCGAGATGGATGCGGGCGCACGCGGCTTCGGCGCCTTCGTAGATCACGTTCTCCATCTCCTCCACGTTGATGCCGGCTTGGCCGATGGTGTAGAAGATGTGCGCGAGCACGCCAGGCCGATTGAGGTGCCGGATCGAGAGCAGCTCGGTGGCCGGCGTGGCGGCGGCGCGGTTGACGCAGTTGGGTGCCTGCCCGGTGGCGTCGAAGACGTCGACGATGCGGACGGTCTCGGCGGAGATCGCGTTCTGGGCCTGATCGGTCGAGGCACCGACGTGGTGGGTGCCGTAGACGCCGGGCATGGTGACGATGGGATCGGTGAACTGGCCGCCGCCGCCGGGAGGTTCGTTGGCGAAGACATCGAGCCCGGCACGGAGATGACGGTCGCGGACCGCAGCGGCGAGCGCCTGCTCGTCGACCACGCTGCCGCGGCTGGTGTTCACGAAGATCGAGCCGTCCTTCAGGCTGGAGAAGAACTTCTCGCCGATCAGCTTCTCGGTCTCGGGCGTGGCGGCAACGTGCACGCTGACCACGTCGGCCAGCTTGGCGAGGTTGAGCAGGTTGCCGCACCAGCCCACGCCCGCCTCGGCGGCCTGGGCCTCGGTGAGGCTGCGGCTCCAGGCGATCACCGGCATGCCGAAGGCCTTGCCGCGCTTGGCGACCTCGCGGGCGATCTGACCGAAGCCGACCAGACCGAGGGTCCGCCCCGCGAGGCCCTGGGCCTTCTGGTACTCCTTCTTGTTCCAGGTTCCGGCGCGGAGTTCGGCGACCTGGTCGGGCACGCGACGGTCGCAGGAGAGGATCAGCGCCCAGGCCAGTTCCGCGACCGCGATGGCGTTCTTGCCGGGGCAGTTGCTCACCAGAATGCCCCGGCGGCTCGCCGCGGCGACATCGATGTTGTCGTATCCGGCGCCGGCGCGGACGATCAGTTCGAGGGCATCGCTGGCGTTGATGGCGTCGGCCTTCACCTTGGTGGAACGGACCACCAGCACCTGCGGCCGCAGGTTCGCGATCGCCGCGGGCAAGGTCTCGGGCCCGAGGTCGGGATCGATCGAGACGGTGAATCCGCGAGCCTGCAGCGCCGCGACGCCCGAGGCTTCGAACTTGTCCGCGATCAGCACGCGAAGCGGTGCGGAGTCGCCGGCGTCGTGTGCGGCGGGCGTGGCGGGGGCGGCGGTGGTGGCGCTCATGGCGATTCTCGAATCTCGACTCGGTGAAACGGTCTGCGGGTCAGGCGAGGGCCGCCTCGGAGACCCGCTCGAACTCGTGGACGAACAGCCCGCTGCGGAGCTTGGGCTCGAACCAGGTGCTCTTGGGAGGCATGATCTCCTCGGCATCGGAGACCGCGAGCAGTTCGTCGGCGCTGGTGGCGTGCATCGAGAAGGCCACGCCCTCGCTGCCGGCGCGGGCCTCCAGTTCGCTGCAACCGCGGATTCCACCCACGAACTCGATGCGGGGATCGGTGCGGGGATCGCCGATGCCGAGCACCGGAGCAAGGACCCGGTCCTGCAGCAGGGCCACATCGAGGCTCGCGATGGGATTGCCGCGATCGATCGAGGACGCCGGAAAGGCGAGCGACCACCACGAACCGGCGGTGTAGATCAGCACTTCACCCCGTCGTCCCGGGGTGCCGGCCTCGGCGGGCCGGACCTCGCCGATGTCGCGAAGCCGATCGAGGAACGCCTCGGGCGAGAGGCCGCCGCGATCGCGCACCACCCGGTTGTAGGGCAGGATTCGCAACTGGTCGTGCGGGAAGAGCACCGCGAGGAAGCGCATGTACTCCTCGTTGCCGCCATGGTCGGGGTCGGCGGCGGCCGCCGCCGCGGCGGCGCGATCCGCGCCCGCGGAGCGATGGTGCCCGTCGGCGATGTAGATCCGCTCGAGGCTTCGGAAGGCCGCGAGGTACGGCGCCGCATCGGCGATGCGCCAGCCGGTGTGGGTCACGCCGTCTGCCGCGACGAAGTGGAACAGAGGTCGGGTGGCGGTGTCGGCGAGCATTCGCGAGGCGAGCGTCGCGCCTTCGAGTTCGCGGTCTCGGAAGCAGAGGAAGACCGGCTCGGCATGGCAGCTTGTCGCAAGGAGATGCCGGGTGCGGTCGTCTTCCTTGTCGGGCCGGGTCCTTTCGTGCTTGCGGATCTCGCCGCTTCGGTACTGGGCGACCTCGACGCAGCAGACCAGGCCCAACTGCGACTTCCCGCCCATGGTCTGCCGGTAGAGGTAGAGGCTCGGCGCATCATCGCGAACGAGTGTTCCGTCCGAGAGCATGGCCTGAAGGTTGCGATCTGCGGTCCGATAGACCTCGGCCGCGTGAGGGTCGGTCTCCGCAGCGAGGTCGATCTCGGATCGCACCACATGAAGGAAGGAGTGGGGCAGCCCCTCGGCGCGGACTCGCGCCTCCTCGGTCGAGATGACGTCGTAGGGATCGCTGGCGACTCCCGCAGCAAGGCTGCCGGGGGGACGGAGCGCGGTGAAGGGGTGGATGCGGATCATCCGATCGCTCGGCTCGACGGAGGAAGGGCCGGGACCGACGCCGATCCGCGGTGAAGTCGACGATCGTAGCAAGGGGCGGTGGTCCGACGGCAGCCGGACGAATCTCGGCAACGACCGGAAAAAGCGGGCGATCGAGTGAAGTGGGGGGGGCGGAGCGCCGAGAACGGATCGGAGGGCGAGACGGAGTCCGGCGACGCGAGCGGCGCGGAGCCGAATCGAACGATCCCGAACGCCGAGCAGACCATGACTCCCCAGACTCGCCAGGACGAATCGACCCACCCCTCCGCCGATGTGATCGCGAAGATCGGTCCCGCGGTCGAGATTGCGGCCGGGGATCGCCGCGAGGCGGTGACCATTCCCGGTGAGCACTGGGACTTGCCCGGCTGCGCCACCGCGTTCTGCCTCGGCGGCGACATCTTCGGCACCATGGCCAACTTGACCGAGTTGCGGTACGGGCCCGATGGGCTGATTGCCACCAGCAACGAGCCGCTCGAAGCGGGGTGCAACGTGAGCCTGGGCTTCGAGGCCCACGGCTACACCGCACGCCGCGGCGAGGTCATCGCCTGCCGTCCGCACGGCGAGACCTTTCGAATCGCGGTTCGCTTCGAGCACCGACTCGCGGCCTGAATCGATCAGACCCAAGTGGGGTGGCGGTGCCGCCGAGCAATCGGCGGCATCGTCGTTCCCGGGCGCCAGTGCCGATAAGGCCGCGGTCATTCGACAAAGAGACCGAGCCGCGATGGCAAGCCCGGCGGGTTGGGGCGGATGTGACACCCCATATCGAGCGCTCGCGTGATCTTCGACTTCATCGCGTCCTCGCCCGGGCCGATCTCCCGGTGCATCGCTTGCCGCGACGGGATGCCGTCGGAGGGAGGGCATCCCTCGCACGCAGGTGATGGTCCCCGCCGTGGCCCAGCGGCTGCGTCGGGACTTCGGCGAGGTCGCCGTGACCTCGTCAACGGACCGAAGGCCGCTGCCCGGCGGCGTCGGACCGGCAAGGGTGCGAGCGGGCGTACGGGAACGCGAGTTCCAACTCTTACAGGAGTCCGTGCATGAATGGCAGCAAGTTGATGGGTCGCAAGGGTGTGAGCCGCGGCTTCACGCTCATCGAGATCTTGATCGTCGTGGTGATCCTCGGCATCCTCGCCGCGATCGTCATCCCCCAGTTCTCCAGCGCCAGCCAGGAGGCTGCCATCAGCAGCGTCCGCAGCCAGCTGCAGACCCTTCGCAGCCAGGTCGAGCTGTATCGCGTGCAGAACAACGGCTATCCGGCCGAGGGCGTGGTCTCGTCCGACTCGGCGAGCAACGCACCCGGCGGCTTCCAGGATCTGGTCAATGGCGGCTACCTCCAGCGCTTGCCCGAGGTTCCCGCCGGCTGGCAGATCAGCCTTGCGGCGACCGGCGAAGTGACCGCCTCGTGGGTTGGCGCCGGCGATCCGCCGAACAGCCTCACCGCGCTGCAGATCGCTTCGTGGTGATCGAATCTCGCCCGTATCGCGCCTGACGCCCCACATCGGCCGCGGGATCCTCGACGATCCCGCGGCCGCGGGGCGGACGGCAGTTCCGTTGAGGCAGAACGATGCTCCGATCCAACCTTCACCGCGGCTTCACCCTGATCGAGATCCTGATCGTGGTGGTGATCGTGGGAATCCTCGCGGTCATGGTGATTCCGAAGTTCGCCGACGCCCGCCGCGACGCGTCGATCTCGAGCGTGCGGAATCAGCTGCAGACCCTGCGGGCCCAGCTCGAGGTCTACCGCATGCAGAACCGCGGCATCTCGCCGGCCTCCTCCGCGCTGATGCAGGCTCTCGTCGACGAGGGGCTCATCCGCCGCGTGCCGGACTGGCCGGCAGGTTTCGCCATCGACTCTGCGCACTACGAATCGACCGGGCTGCTGCGGCTCTCCTACGACCCCGCGGTGGGCGGCGATCTCATCGATGAAGCGACCGTCGCCGGTTGGTGACGTGACGCGGGTGTGTTGAGCCGGCCAGGCCGGCTCGGAATCGAAAACGCAAGGACGCTCGCCATGAGCGTCCTCACCAAGAGGCCGCGACAAGCAGTCGCGGTCTTGTCGCATCGAGTGGCCCGACGCTGGCACGCGGAGGGCCGGGAGAACGAACCATGGATCTCCGCACCAACTCTGTGGCAGCACGACTCTCCGATGGACCTCGCCGTCTGATCGCCGGCGGCCTCGCCGCGATGCTCGCGGTGGCGGTGCTGAGCGGCTGGAGCGTCGGTCAGACCGGCGCGGCGCCGGAGGTCGAGGCGATCGCGATCGAGGATGCGGGAGATTCGCTGCGGCGATTCAGCGAGGCGGGCTTCGCGGTCGAGGCCCTCCGCGGATTCGCGACCTCCGAGGGCGATCGTTGTCTGGTCATGCGGCGCTCCGCCTCGACCGGCCGGGAGAAGCTCGAGGAGTGCGCCATGCTCGTGCACTGGCAGCGGCTCGATCTCTGGGTCCTATATCTGCCCGCCGAGCCGTTCAGCGTGCCCTTCGAGGCTCGCGCCGCCGAGGATCCCGCCGCCTGCGCCCGCTGGCGAAGCTCGCGGAGGGTGCAGGCGATCGCGGTTCGTCGCGGAAACGAGGCGATTCTCGACACGGCGCTCTCCACCTGGGCCAAGCGGCGCGGCGCCGAGTCGGCCACCGCAGTCATCCCGAGCCGAGGAAGGACCGATGCACTTCCGGGGGAGAAGTCGCTGTCCGCAAGGAACCCGTCATGAACCCGAACCAGACCGACTTCATCGGAACCGCGCCCTCCCGTCCCGCACGCGGCATCCGCACGCTTCAGGCGCTGCTTGCCACCAATGCGGTGCTGCTTGCGGTGCTGGTGTGGATGTCCCGCGGCGGCTTCACCGGACCCTCCGAGGCTTCCGCGCAGTCGGCGCGAGCGGCGCAGGAGTTCGCCAACGAAGGCGTCTCGAACGTGGGGCCCCGACAGCGCAAGAGCATGCTCGAGGGAATCGTCGCCATCGAAGAGCGATTGGCTTCGATCGAACAGCACATGCGCGAGGGTGCCCTGCGGGTCGAGGTGATCGAAGAGGACGAGGACCGCTGAAATGCGTGGCCGCGGCGGCTACACCCTGATCGAGATCCTTCTGGTGGTCGCGGTGCTCGCCATCGCGGCCACGCTGCTCGCACCGAGTCTCGTCGGTCGCGACACCTACACCGTGGAGGCGGCGCTGCGTCGGCTGGTGGCAGACGTGACCTTTGCCCAGTCCGACGCCCTTGCCGGGCAGGGTTACCGCCAGGTGCAGTTCGACCCGGAAGGCAACGGCTGGAGCGTGGTGCGATTGGAAGAGAGTCAGCTCGGGGTCCCGTTCGACCCGCAGACCGC
>JAPOKA010000071.1 GCA_029977865.1 bacterium | reverse complement strand
CGGCTCGCGGATCTCTCGCGCTGGATGGCCGGCCGCTACATGGTCTCGCGTCCGCTCGATCCCGAAGAGGAACCGCTCGGCTGAAGGCGAAGATCACTCGCCGGTGGTTCGGCCTTCGGGGCTCACCGCGTGGATCTGGAACCGGTGGCCGACCGGATCCCAACCGTGCTCGCGACAGAGTCGATCGCGCAACGCCACCAGTTCGGGGGCCGAGAAGTCCAGGGTCCGTCCGGTCCGCACGCAGACCATCCAGTCTCGCGGCTCGCGACCGTAGACGAGCTGATAGTGGGACTGCTTGGCGTCGAAGAGCGCCGGCGCGATGATCCCGGCCTCCTGAAGCAGCTTGAGGGTGCGGTAGATGGTGGCCTTGGAGACATGCCGCCGCGCGGTCCGCATCGACTCGATCAGGGCTTCGGCCTCGAAGTGGCCGTCGAAGGCGAGTACGCGATCGAGGATCTCCGCTCGCTCCGCGGTGTACTTGAGCCCGCGGGTCTTGAGGAAGCGGCGGAAGACCGAGCAGAGCGGCAGGCCGAAGGAGCGCTCGGGAACTTGGGCGGAGGTCTCGGAGGGCGTCGCGGTCATGGAGTCATTGTGTCCGCGGACTTGCCGCCGGGCCCCTTCCGATCGCCTCAAGGTCTCATAATCCCCGTTACGTTGAGCGGGCCACTGTTGCCGTGGCTGCGTGGGAACCGGTCAGTCCCGCTGCCTGGTGCAGTCTCGTCGCGAATCCGACCGCTGCACTCGCCGGCATGGACCACCACGCCGTGGCCGGATCGCCATCCCACCAGCCCATGGGAGCCTCGATCTCACCGCTGTCGAGTTCTCCGCCACCGACGAGGGAGACCACCGCGACCTCGGGCTCGTGGGTGATGTGAAGCGGCCCGACGAGTTCACCCGCGGCGGCTCTGGTCATTTCGAGGGCGGCGGAGATGCTCGACTCGGGAATCAGGATCCCGTCGGCGGCCGCCAGCGAGCCGTCGATGCGGGCGGCGAGCGCCGAGATGAGACCGCCGACCGCCGAGTCGTCGCCGTCGAGCCGCAGCCGATGCCAGGCGGTCGAGGTGGCCACCGCGATCGGGCGATCGCGCGGGAGCGGATCTGGTTCGATGATGGTCCCGCTGAGGGGTCGGCCGCGACGAGGATGGGCTTCACGCACGGTGAGGACCTGTCCATGTCGGAGTGCGAGTCGAATCGCCTCTGCGTGCATGACTGCAGCGCCGGCGCGAGCCAGTTGCAGCATGGCGGCAGCGTCGATTCGGCGGATGAGCCGAGCCCGCGTGACGATGCGGGGATCGGCGGTGCACACGCCGCGGACGTCGGTGAGGATCTCGCATGCGACCGGCTCGTGCCGCAGCGCCGCGAGGGCGGCGGCAAGCGCGACCGCGGTGGTGTCGGAACCGCCGCGGCCGAGGGTGGTGAGGTCGCCGTGGTCGTCGACTCCCTGGAATCCGGTGACCACCGGCACTCGACCCTCGCGGAGGGCGCGATCGAGACCCCCTGCCTCGACGGCGAGGATGGTGGCATTGCCATGCCGGCAGTCGGTGCGCAGACCGGTGCGGGCGGCGGCGCGGCTCTCTGCGGCCACGCCCATCGATCGCAGCGCCATCGCGAAGAGCGCTGCCGAGACCATCTCGCCGGTGGCGAGCAAGGCGTCGAGTTCCCGCGGCGACTTCGATCCGCGCACGACTCGCTCCGCGAGGTCGAGCAGTCGGTCGGTGGTGTGCCCCATCGCCGAGACCACCACCGCGATCTCGTCTCCGGCGGCGTGGGCCGCCGCAACCTGCCGCGCCGCCGCCTGCACTCTGGCCGGTGTGGCCAGCGAGGTGCCGCCGAACTTGAGGACTCTCGTTGCCATCCGTCGAAGCCTCCGTGCTTCGCGTGTGCCTGTGGCCGCCGCCGACTCGGCTCGGCGCGTTTGCTTCAGCCTACCGCGCTGGCTCGAGACTTTTCGGCCCGGTCGGCCCGCTTGCGATCGTTTTCCGAGAGCAGTCGCTTCCGCAATCGAATCGCCGTCGGCGTGACCTCGACGAGTTCGTCGCTCTCCACGTACTCGAGCGCGCCTTCGAGGGTGATGATCCGGGGCTGCTTGAGCACCACCGTCGCGTCCTTGGAGGTCTCGCGCACGTTCGAAAAGGCCTTGGCCTTGGTCACGTTGACGGGCATGTCGTGGTCGCGGCTGTTCTCGCCGACGATCTGCCCGGGATAGATGGGATCGCCGGGGCTCACGAACATCACCCCCCGCTCGGAGAGCTGCAGCAGTGTGTAGGTGGTGGCCGAACCGGGCTCGATCGCCACCATCACGCCGTTGGAGCGGCGTCGCACCGCTGAGCGGACCGGCTTCCAGGCGCTGAAGCTGTGGTGCAGGATCGCCTCGCCGCCGGTCGCGTTGAGCAGCCGCGTCCGCAGTCCGATGAGGCCCCGGGCCGGGATCTCCGCCTCGATGTGCATCCGCTCGCCGCGGAGGTCCATGCGGGTCACCTCGGCACCGCGGCTGCCGAGCAATTCCATCGCCGGACCGGTGGCTTCGTTCGAGGTGTCGAGGCTCAGCCGCTCGAAGGGCTCGCAGCGCTCGCCGTCGACGATCCGCTCGATGACCTCCGGCTTGCCCACCGCGAGCTCGTAGCCCTCGCGGCGCATGGTCTCGAGCAGCACGCCGAGATGCAGCAGGCCACGGCCGGAGACCCGAAACTCCTCGGTGGAGTCTCCGGGAGCGACCCGAAGCGCGACGTTGGTCTCGAGTTCCTTGCGCAGGCGGTCGCCGACTTGGCGGCTGGTGACGTACTTGCCTTCGCGGCCGGCGAATGGCGAGTCGTTGATGCGGAAGATCATGTCGAGGGTCGGTTCGTCGATCGAGACCCTCGGTAGCGGTGCGGGCCGATCGGGCTCGCAAAGGGTGTCGCCGATCTCCACCCCCGCGAGTCCCTCGACCGCGCAGAGGTCCCCTGCTTCCACCGCCTCGACCGGCACGCGACCGAGACCCTGGAAGCGAAGCAGCTTCACGGGTCGGCCTCGGGCGACGCTGCCGTCGGCTCGGCAGATCGCAAGCGTCTGCCCGGCACGCAGCACCCCCGAGAAGACCCGCCCGATCGCGATGCGTCCGGTGTAGTCCGAGGAGTCGAGGGTGGTGACGAGTGCCTGCAGCGGCCCGGTCGGATCGTCCTTCGGCGGTGGCACCCGCTCGAGGATCTCCTCGACCAGTTCGTCGATCGACTCCGGCCGCGGGTCGAGACGACGGCCCGCCCACCCTTGGCGGCCCGAGGCGTAGATCACCGGAAAGTCGAGGGCGGTCTCGTCGGCGCCGAGATCGACGAGGAGGTCGAAGACCTCGTTCACCACGCTCTCGGCGCGAGCATCGGGACGATCGCACTTGTTCACCACCACGATCGGCTTGAGCCCGAGTTCAAGGGCCTTGGCGAGCACGTGGCGGGTCTGCGGCATCGGCCCCTCCGCCGCGTCGACCAGCAGCAGGGCGCCGTCTGCCATTCGCAGCACCCGCTCGACTTCGCCGCCGAAGTCTGCGTGGCCCGGAGTGTCGATGATGTTCACGCGGATCCGCTCGCCCGCGAAGGGTCCGCTTCGGGCGACCAGCTCGATGCCGCAGTTCTTCGAGAGGATGGTGATCCCCCGCTCGCGCTCGAGCGGGTTCGAGTCGAGCAGGCACTCGCCGCGATCGAGATCCTCCACCGTGCCGGAGTAGGAGAGCAGCGTGTCCACGAGCGTGGTCTTGCCGTGGTCGACGTGGGCGATGATGGCGACGTTGCGCAGCGGGAGCGGCATGGAGGGATCGCGGCGGTGCGGAAGGCCGCGGGCCCGCGGCGAAGGGGGCGGAAGTCTAGCGACCTCGTCGGACTCGGCGAGGCTTCGTTCAGATTCCGTGCAAAGGTCGCAACTTGCCCTCGAGGTAGCGAAGCAGCGGATCGGCGGAGAACGCCTCCCCCACCACCAACTGATAGAGCTCGCGGAAGCGATGCCGCCGGCCGTGGGCGTGGACGTTGGCGACGAGCCACTCCCGCAGCGGCCCGAACTCGCCTCGCGCGAGGCCTTCCGCGAGCCCCGGCATCGCCCGCTCGGCCGCCTCGAAGAGACCCGCGGACATCATGGTTCCGAGGGTGTAGGTCGGGAAGTAGCCCATCGCCCCCATCGACCAGTGCACATCCTGCAGGCAGCCGCGGCGATCGTCGGGAACCTCGAGACCGAGGTAGTTGCGGTAGTGCTCGTTCCACGCCGCCGGCAGATCGTCGACCGCCAGATCTCCGCGGAGCATTCGTCGCTCGAGATCGAAGCGGATCATGATGTGCAGGTTGTAGGTGGCCTCGTCGGCCTCCACGCGGATGAAGCCGGGCTCGACCCGATTGGCGGCGCCGTACATCGCCGCCGCATCGAGGCCTGCCACCGCCGAGCCGAAGAACCCGTCGAGCTTCGGGGTGAGCCACCGCCAGAACGGCTGACTGCGTCCGACCTGATTCTCCCAAAGGCGACTCTGACTCTCGTGCACCGAGAGCGAGGCCGCCTCGCCCATCGGCGTGCCGAGATGTTCCGCGGAGAGCCCCTGCTCGTAGATGCCGTGGCCGCACTCGTGCATGGTGGAGCCGAGCGCGTCGAGGGTCAGGTTGCTGCGGAAGCGCGTGGTCAGTCGGACATCGTTGCGGTGCGAGCCTCCGCAGAAGGGATGGGTCGAGCGATCGAGCCGCCCGCGCGAGAAGTCGAAGCCGATCGCGTCGGCCACGAAGCGGACGAACGCCTCCTGCTGCGCTTCGGGAAGTTCCAGCCGATCGAAGCGGTCGTCCGGTCGCTTCGGCGCCGAGGCGATCTCGGCGATGAGCGCCCGCAGGCGGGACGCGAGCGGCGTGAACACCGACTCGATGTCCTTCGCCGAGAGCCCCGGCTCGTAGAGGTCGCCGAGGGCGTCCCACGGCTCCCCGCCGGCGCGATCCCATCCGAGGCACTCCGCCTTGCGACGATTGAGCTCAAGCAACTTCTCGAGCCAGGGCTTGAATCGGGCGAAGTCGCTGTCGCGACGAGCCTCCGCCCACTCGTGCTGCGCCGTGCTCGAGACCCGTGCGAACTCCTCGACAAGTTCGGCCGGGAGCTTCATGGCCCGTTCGCGATCGCGGTTCCACTCTCGCAGGTTGACCCGCGCCGGCGCCTGCTCGTCGCCCTCCAACGAATCCGCTGCGGCCGCGAGCAGTTCGCCAAGCTTCGGATCGGTGCGGCGGCGGTGACCGAGCCCGGCAAGTTGGGCGAGTTGCTCACCGCGAAACGCCACGCCGCCCGCCGGCATCATGGTCTCCTGATCCCACGAGAGGATCGCCGCCGTGCCCTCGAGCAGATGGATCTGCCGGAAGTGCTCGTGCAGGGTGTCGTAGGCGGATGCGGCGACGGTGGTCATGGCTGGGCTCCGGTCAGTTCGTATGGGAATCGGGCAGGGTACCGCGATCGGCCCTATTCCCCGCGGCGACTGCCTCGGCCAAAAGTGCAGCCCGCCGATCCCTAGGGAACGGCGGGCTGTCCGCGGTGGCGGGAAGCGAAGAATAGCGGCGAAGCCGCCAATTTCAAGAGTCAGGGATTCGCCGGGGCTGCGGGCTGCAGCATGGCGACCACGGTCTCCCGATTCGCATCGCTGCGATTGAGAGCGTGGTCGAGGGCGGTCCAGCCGCGAGCGTCCTTGGCGGCAGAGTCGGCACCGGCGTCGAGCAGCATGCGGACCTGATCCGGGCTGCCCGCCGAGGCGGCGGTCATGAGCGCGGTCATGCCCCGCAGGTTCGCCTTGGTGAGATCGATGTTCCGGGCGAGCAGCAGTTGCAGCACCTCGGGATTTGCATTCTTCGCGGCGCGAATCAGGGGGCTGTCGCCGCTGAGGCGATCTGCCTGGTCCGGGTTCGCACCGGCGTCGAGCAACAGCGACACCGACCGGGGATCGCGGCCGATGCTCGTCGCCCACAGCAGCGGGGTCAGACCATTCACGTCCGCGATGTTGACCTCGGCGCCCTTCGCGATGAGCAGTTCGACGGTGCCCGAGTTCCCAAGCCCCGCGGCCCAGAGCAGCGGGCTGCCGCCGGCGGCGTCGCGGAGGTTGGCGTCTGCGCCGCGCTCAAGCAGCACCGCGGTCGCCTCGGTGTGTCCGCCCTTGGCGGCGATGGCGAGGGCCGCCATGCCGACGCGGTCGATGGCCGCGAGGTCTGCATTGGCGTCGAGCAGAGCGTTGATCGCCTCGACCTGACCTTCCTGCGCTGCCCAGTGCAGTGCCGTCCGGCTGGTGGCGGGATCGACTCGATTCACATCGGTGCCGTTCGCGATCTCCATCTTGATCCTGCTCACATCACCGCTGCGGGCCGCTGCGCCGAGCGCTGCCGAGCCGGTCGGTGCGGCGGCGACCCGGTCCGGGGTCGGAGGCGTCGGCGTGCGGGGATCGCGGGCCGATCGCTTGACGCTCACGCCGACGGTCGGAGCCTTGGGGTGGTCGGTGGTGAAGGTGATCCGAACCGGACGCTTGGCCTCCTCCCACTTGGCCCAGTCGACCACGAGTTGATGCTCGGTGCCGGCAGTGGTGGGAAGGCCGTCAATCACCGGCGGGTTCACGCCGGTCACCGCGAAGGCGATGCCATCGGTGGCGGCGAGGGTGACTGCGCCGCTTTCGGCGGCCGAGGGGTCCTCCGGCGTTGCCGGAGCGTTGAGGATCTTCGGGGTGATGGCGACGTACTCGGCGACGTTGCCCTCGACGTTGAGAACCTGCGGCGCGTAACCCTCGATCTCGAAGGTGACCTTCTTGGAGAGCTTGACGCCGGTGGCGATTCCAGGCTTGAGGGTGATCTCGACGTCGGCGAAGGAACCGGGCGCGATGGGATCCTTGGGGGCGCCGGCGGTGGTGCATCCGCAACTCGGCACGGCGCGGGTCACCGTCACCGCCTCGTCGGTCACGTTGAAGAGCCGGATCGACATGGTCTTGGGAACGTCCGACATCATCTCGCCCATCGAGAGCACCGCCGGTTCGAATCGAACCGCGGGCCCGGACTTGCGGTCGACGGGAGTCTCGGGCGTGGGCGGCTTCGGTCGCTCACCCGCGGAGGCGGAGGTGAGCTGGCTTGCCGAAGGAGCCTTGCCTTCGAGAGGCTGAGTCGAATCGGTGCGCAGATCGCGGACGCTCTCCATCTTCGCCTTGGCCGCCTCCTCGGCGGTCATGAGGCCCGAGGTGTCGATGGCAGAGGTCGCCGCCGCCGTGTCGCTCGCGGCGACTTCGGTGGTGGCGGCAGGAGTCGCCGTCGACGAGGTGGACGCGGTGCCACTCGGCTTGCCCTGATCGCAACCGAACGGAAGCACCAAGAGAGTGGCCGCGAGCGCGGCGAGGACTGAAACGCGAGAAGTTCGAAGGTGGGACGCCATCACGGAAGCTCCTGAACGGAAAAACGGTGCGAACGACGCACCGCAGCCATCACGCGGTGAAGCGGCGCTTCACCGACCTTCCGCCCCGCGGCTCCCTCTCGGGCTCGCCAAGGCGAACCCGAAAGCGTACCCCTGCCGATGCTCGCCGCCAATACCCGACGGCTCGATTCGGCCGAGGAACCTACCCCACCTCTCGATCGGCAATCGCAGGCGGTCCCTACACTCCGACCCATGGAGACGAACGAACTTCCCGACCACCTCGCTCGCCCGCACATCCGACGGTTCATCCCCATCGGGATCAAGCCCAAGGACGCCGAGCGGCCGGTGGTGCTGCTCCAGGACCCCTTGAGGCTCTCCGACCGGACCATCAACATCTCGCCCGAAGCCCTGGCCTTGCTGCAGCGATTTCAGGGAGAGAAGACCCTCGAAGAGATCGCAGAGAGCGTCGGCGCGAAGTCTGATCAATTGATCCCGCTGGTGAAGGCCCTCGACGAGATCGGCCTGCTCTGGGGTCCGACCTCTTCCGCCATGGAGCAGGACCTCTGCGCCAGGATCGACGGTGAGGGGCGGCTTCCCAAGGGGGCTGCCTTCAGCCTCGGCACCGATGCCGCCGAGTGCCGAAAGCAGCTCGCGGGGTGGCTCGAAGAGACCGAGGATCCCGAAGTCGGCGACGGTGTCGTCGGCATCGTCGCACCACATTTGGACTACGGTCGGGGCTGGCCGGTCTACGCAGCGGCGTATCGCGCCGCCGCCGCCCTGCCCCGGCCCGATCGGATCGTGGTGCTGGGCACCAACCACTTCGGAATCGGCGATGGCGTGGTGATGACCCGTTGGGGATTCGAGAGCCCCCTCGGTGCGGTCGAGCCCGATCGCGAGATCCAGGCGAAGTTGGCCGAGGCGCTTGGTGAGCGGGCCTTGGCCGACCAACTCGACCATGTCGGCGAGCACTCGATTCAACTGCACCTGCCCTGGATCCAGCACCTGTTTCCGGAGGTGCCGGTCGTCGCGGCGCTGGTGCCGGACCCGCTGACGGGATTGATCGAGGACGACGGCAAGCGGGTCGGCACCGAGGAGTTCCTCGCGGCGTTGGGATCTGCGCTGGAGGAGGCTGGCGGCCGGACGTTCTTCATCGCGTCCAGCGACCTCAGCCACGCCGGTCCGCAGTTTGGCGAGCCCCGGGCCGTCGACGAGGAGCGTCGCGGACAAGTCGAGAAGCACGACCGCGAGATGCTTCGCCGCTTCATCGATGCGACCCCCTCGGAGTTCCTCGAGACCGTCGAGTGGAATCGCAACCCGACCCGATGGTGCTCGGTGGGCAACATGGCGGCGACGAAGCGCTTGGCGAATCCCGGAAGCGTCGAACTGCTCGACTATCGGCAGGCCGTCGACGAGCAAGGGGTGGCCTTGGTCTCCTGTGCCGCCCTCGCCCTTCTGAAGTGAGCCTCCGACGATGATCGTGGTGGCCCAACGAGTCTTGCGCGCCTGCGTGCGGGTCGAGACCGCGGCCGGAACCTGGGACGAGGTCGGGTCGGTTGAACGCGGGCTCTTGGTCTTGCTTGGGGTTTCGGTTTCCGACGGCGAGGACGAAGCGGCTTGGATCGCCCGCAAGCTTGCCCAACTCCGGGTCTTTCCCGACGAGGAGGGTCGGCTCAATCGCGCGGTGCTCGAGGTTGGTGGCGGAGTTCTGCTGGTCAGTCAGTTCACCCTGCTTGGCGACTGCCGCCGCGGAAACCGACCGAGCTTCGTTCGGGCAGCACCGCCCGAGCAGGCCGAACCCCTCGTGGAGTCTGTGGTCAGGCGGCTTCGCGGCGACCACGGGGTGCCGGTGGCGACCGGTCGATTCCGAACCGAGATGCGGGTGGAACTGATCAATGACGGTCCGGTGACCATTGTCATCGAGAGCCCCGATCGCACCTTGGAATGAGGACAGCCGGCGTTGGGATTGGGCAATCGGCTTGCCGCGCCGGCACGGACTTCACAGTCGGAAGCATCGTCGCTTCGCGCCCCGTCCGGGATGCAACATTCCCGGCTGCCTTGGCGTACTCACCACCGCGGGAGCGGGACTGCGACTTGGCAGCCCCGCTCCGCAACGGCTGCCCCCACGAGGAGCCTGCCACTGCCTTCGGGCGTGGCGGGCTCTTTTTCTTCGTATTCAGCGCCGGTGGCGATTCACCCTCTCAAGGAGTCGGTCGGCACTTCTTGGAATGTCGGCCGGAGCTCGGCGGCGTGCGAACACGAGACCGTCACCCGTGGCAAACCAAGCCCGCCCTGCGATCGGAGCAGTTGCACAGGTCGACTGATCTGCGCGCGATGCGATCCGAAATCAACAAGCGATCCCTCGGACCAGGGCCGCCCTCCGCGTCGGCGGCGGGTCGATCGAGCCGAGAGCACGCCGAATCGAGTGCCTCACGCCGGCGGATGGGTCCTGATCGTCAAGGTCGTGCGTGGCGGCGCGCTGATCGCATCGTTTGGCGCGTCCCCACCCGACTGCGAGACAACGCATTCGCGATCCATCCCCACGGAGCCGGACTCGAGCCTGGCGCTGCGCGGGTCGCCATCGGCGGCAAGCTTCGGCGCAGGATTCATCTCGACTTGAGGCCGACTCGCTCGAGGACCTGCTGCAGGTCCGACCACACCATCTTGCGAACCTCCGGGGTGTAGTTGCGCAGCAGGTACGCCGGATGAAAAGTCGGCATCACCGGGATGCGGCAGTCGCCGGCGTCGTACTCCGACCAGATGCCGCGCAGCCGCGTGATGCCCTCCTCGGTGGCCAGCAGGAGCTTGGTGGCCGGCCCTCCGAGCGCGACGATCACCGTTGGTCGAATGATGCGGACCTGCTCGGCGAGATAGGGCCCGCACTGCTCGACCTCGTGTCGGAGCGGAGTGCGATTGTCCGGCGGGCGGCTCTTGAGCACGTTGGCGATGTAGACCGACTCGCGGGAGAGGCCCATGGCGCGGATCATGTCGTCGAGCTTCTGCCCGGCCCGGCCGACGAAGGGCCGTCCGGTGCGGTCTTCCTGCTCGCCGGGCGCTTCACCCACGAACATCACCGCCGCGGTTGCCGAGCCCTCCCCGAAGACGGTGCGGGTATGCGCGGTGGCGGTGGTGCAGTGCGGGCACTCGCGATCGTGCCGCTCACGCAAAGCCTCGAGCCGTCGCGATTGATCGGAGGAGTGTTCCCCCGACTCCGGCGCTCGCGAGGCGCCGGGCGACGCCGTGACTGCGGACTCCGTTTCGATCGGCAGGCAAATCGAGGTCAAGCCGAAGGCCCGATCTCCACGCACCAGCCCTCTGGCCGCTTCGAGCAGCGGATCCCCTGCGTCGACTTCGGTCATGGCGTCTCCAACACCGCGGTGGTCGCAGCCTCCGGTGCGGTCGCGGAATCGGAGAGGGCAAGCACCGCCACTCCCGCCACCGCGATTGCGGCGCCGAGCCCCGCCCGCAGCCCGATCCGCTCGCGATCGATCCATCGGGAAAAGGGAAGCACCAACACGGGAGTCATCGCCATGAGCGTACTCGCGACGCCGGCCTCGAGCAGGCGCACCGAGATGAGGCTGAGCCAGACTCCGACCACCGGTCCGAGCAGCGTTCCGCCGAGCATGCCGGTCCACCCACGTCGATCCAGCCTCAACGGTCCGGATCTTCGCGCGCCGACCATCCAGCGTCGCGGTCCAAAGAGGCTCCAGGCCAGCAGCAGCGCCAAGAGCCCTGCGAGCATTCGCACCACTTGGGCGGAGATCGGTGCGACCTCCTCGGCGCCGCCGATCATGCCCTGCTTCGCAAGCACCACGCCGAAGCCTTGGCTTGCCGCGGCGAGCAAGGCGAAGACGACACCGCGGAGGTGAGGGCTCGGCGCTCCGTCGGCGGGAACTCGCAGCGTCGGCCGCTCCGCCACCACCCACGCGATGCCGGTCAAGGTGATCGCCATGCCGACGAGGCCCATCGGCGTGATCACCTCGCCGAGCATCGCAAGCCCGAGGATCGCCGCGAAGACCGGAGCAAGGGTCATCAACAGCACCGTGAGCCGCGGCCCGATCTCGACCAGCGCCGCAAAGAGGAACTGGTCGCCGATCGCGAGTCCGACCACGCCGCTCAGCGCGAGCCAGAGAATGGTCTCGCTCGAGGCTTGCGGCCAAGGGCTGCCGGTGAGCAGACCAGCGAGCAGCAGCAGCGGCGGCAACGCCAAGCCGCTTCGAATCAGGTTGACGGTGCCGGCGCCGAGTTGGCGGCCCGCGGTGGCGAAGCAGTAGCTCGTGAAGACCCAGCAGAGCGCGGTGCCGAGCCCCGCGGCCTCGCCGGGACCGAACCACCATCCGGTGACCTCGGTGAAGCCGGCGTGCGTCATCGGGTGTTGCGCGGACTCGAATGCCGCGAAGTTGGCACCGCTCGAGGTTCAGACCGGCCGATCACTGCGCCAAGCCGAAGATCCGGCCTCGCCGCGTGTCCGGATCAGCCGCCCGCGACCGGATCGGCTGCGAGTTGGAACATCGACTGCGTCCTCAGCACCAGGCCGCAGTCGCTCCTCATGTGGTAGCCCTGCATGTGGATCTCGTCGCGGAAGCGCTGCATGTCGAGGATCGAGAGGTTGCCCTTGCCGCGATCATCGTTCCACTGCACGAGCAGCGAGTTCGAGGTGCGAGCATGGTCGAGCAGTTCGCGATACGTGCCGACATAGAGATGGTCGGAGAGCGTCTCGGTCTGAATCGAGGTCATGAACATCACGCCCTCGGCGACTCGCTCCTCGTGATCGCGTTCGCCGGCGCAGGGCAGCGTGGTCGCGAGTCCCTTCTCGGGAAGGTGATCGAGCTGGTCGGTGACGAGCTCGCAGAGACAGTTGCCGCCCTGCTGCATTCGCAGGGCGTGTCCACCCTTGAAGATCCACGCCTCGAACTCGTAGTCGCCGTGGGTGAGGCGACGGCGACCCTCGATGGCGAAGAACTCCGGATGGAGCGCCCTCTTGTAGAGGAGCATGTTGTAGGTCTGCAGACTGGTCATCTTGGATCCGAGGGACATCTCGACTCCTTCGAAATGACTTCCAAGGGCATGGCCGGGGTGGACCGTCCTGACCCGGCACGAACGAGGCATTCTTGCGATCGACATTGGGAACACAAGCACAAAGTGGCAACTTTGTCACCACCAGTGGTTGGGGTGGGTGGGGTGAACACCCCGATACCTTGGGGCACGATGGCGCGACGCCGCCTCGCCGAGGCGGGGCGGCGCCACGCGGTTGGACGTAAGCCGAATCCTGTTCGGCCCTTGAGGGCCGTGGCGACCATTTCTCTCGGGCCGCCGTCGCCGACGGCCTCCAGCACGCGACCCGCCCTTGCCCCGCGGACCGCGGGGGCCCGCCGGCGAGGCCGGACGGGCGAGGCTGCTTGCGCTTGCACGCGGTGGGGTTTGCCGTGCCCCGACCGTCACCGGTCGGGCGGTGCGCTCTTACCGCACCTTTTCACCCTTGCCGCCGCCCGGAGGCGGAGGCGGTCTGTTTTCTGTGGCACTGTCCCTGGCCTGCGCGAGGCCGGTGGGTGTTGCCCACCACCGTGTCCTGTCGTGTTCGGACTTTCCTCGGCCGGGTGAACCCGGACGCGGTCGCCTGTCCAACGGAGAGAGCCTATGCAGGAAACCCCGCCCTGACGAGCGACTTCTTCGCGAATGGCGGACCGAGTCTTGCCGCAGGGGACGCCCGGCGCCATGCTCCATGCATGAAGAAACACCCGACCCGTCTCGGCTTCGGAGTGCATTTAAGCGTTCTCTTCCTTGCCGCCTCGGTGGTCTCGGCTCAGTCAAGCACCCCGATGGTCTTCGTCTCCAACAACGGAAACCTTGAGGGGTCGGTGACGGCCTTCCGGATCGAACCCGACGGCAGCCTCGATCTGGTCAATCGAGTGATCACCGGCACCCGCACCTCGACGTCGCTTCCCTGCGCCGGCTGCAACGCGTATTCGGTGGCGGTTTCGCCCGACGGTCGATTCATCGCCGCGAGCCACGCCGCCGGCGACGCCCCCCTGCCTGACGGCATCTCGATCTTCGAGGTCGCAGTCGACGGCTCGATCGCGCTCTCGCTGCTCTATCCGCTCTACAACCTCGGTTCGCCGCTCGACATCCTCTGGGTCTCCGAGACCCACATTGCCGTGACTCGCACCAACCTCTCGGGTGGAAGCCAGGTCGCGACCTATCGCTTCAATCCGGCGACGCCGTCGCTGACCTTCGTCGACGTCGAAGCTGCGGGCTCGTTCTCGACCGCGCTCGACTTCGACGCTGGCGGTCGATTCCTCTATGCCCAGGACTCGACGGGCTATCGCGTCTTCGGCTACGCGGTCGCCACGTCCGGCCAGCTCACTCCCACCGGCAACGCCTCGAGTGC
>JAPOKA010000070.1 GCA_029977865.1 bacterium | reverse complement strand
GGGAGTGCGTGAAGTCGATCGCCGCCGAAGACTTGTTCACCGGCCGTTCGCTCAGGGTCGAATTGGCACTGAAGATCAATCTCTCCTGAGGCCACCCAATCAGTCGGTTGGCGGGATGCTCGAGGCCGCCCTGACTGTGCTCGCCAGCTGCGCCTGACTCGGCCGGGCGGAAGATTGGGACCTCGGAGTGCGACCGCCGAGCGGATGGCGATGCGACCGGACGACGGCGAGTGCGCAGGCGCAGGCCGCCACGCGGCATCTCAAGCGAATCGACGATTGGGACTTGGTCCGCTAGAACGGGTTGACCTCATGCCCGCGAAGAAGAAGCCCAACAGCAAGCCTCCGACGAGTGCCGAGCGGGTGAAGGCGGCCTGTGCCTGCATCCGCCGTGCACGGGTCTTGTGGGATGCCCACCGCAACGCGGCGTGCCGCGGCGAGCGGGCGAAGGCCATCGTGCTCTACGAGGCGCTCTCGCCGGAGGAGCGCGAAAAGGTCCCCCAGCAGCTTCGGGTCTGGCTTCGCTATCGCAGCGAGAAGTACTTCGGCGACCACACCACGCCGCCGGGCGGCTGAGGGGGTGGGCGCCGACCGCGGCGTGCTCACATTTCGATCTTGATCACAAACGGCGCGATCAGCAGCACCAGACACACGCCCGCCAAGATCCACAGGTTGTCGATGAAGAATGGCAGCACGCACAGCAGTGCGCCCGAGACCAGAGGTACCGGCCGCTGGGCCTTCTTCCCGTAGATGAAGTACGCCGCGCCGAGAACGCCAGCGGCGAATCCGATCACCAGACTGTCCATCGCGAAGTTCATGCGGGGGGCCTCTCGATCAGGCGGGAAGGGGGCATCGACCAGATCGCACCGCAAGAGTCTGCTTTCGCGGTATGCCGCCTGACCGCGACCTGGATGAATGCCAATGGGGTCCCGCTTCGGTCGCCGAGGCCGGACCGGAAGAGGCGTCGCGACGCCGACGCCCGCATGCTCGGTTTCGCCGGCGGCCGCGAGCGAAACTCGCCCCGCGGGCAGTCAAACTGGGAAAGGGGGGCGGTCGGGAACGGGAATCCAAGGGCGCGGGAATCGACGCGGCGAGGGTCTCGGGGCGAAGCAGGTCGGATGTGGAAGGAGTGGGGGCGGGCGGACCCGGATGGTCCTTGTTGGAAGTTCAGGCCGCGTCGCGATTTGCGGGTTAGTCTTCCCTCGTGAAGCCGCTTCGATTCCTGATCGGTCTGGTGATGCTTCCCGTCGCGTGCGTGACCCCCATGGTCCGCATGCACCGGGAGCCTCGACCCGATCTCGCCCCGCCGGAGGCGCGGCGGGAGCCGCATGTCATCGAGAGCCCCTTCGGCGATCGCATCGACGAGTACTACTGGCTGCGCGACGACGATCCGCAGCAGAAGCGGGCCGAGGTGATCTCCTACCTCGAGGGGGAGCAGGCCTACGCCGAGAGTGCCCTCGCCCGGCTCGCTCCGTTGCAGGAGACCCTCTACGCGGAGATTCGCGGTCGCATCAAGGAGGACGACGGCACCGCGCCGCAGCACGACCGCGGTTGGTGGTACTGGACCGACTTCGAACCGGGCGACGAGCACTCGCGGTGGATTCGGCAGCGGGGCGGACTCGAAGGTCCCGACCCCGCGGCGATGGCCGAAGTCATCCTCGACGGGAACGAGTTGGCGAGAGACCAAGCCTACTTCCGACTCGGCAGCCAGGAGGTGAGTCCGGACGGCACCCTGCTCGCGTGGACCCAGGACCTGCAGGGCCGCCGCGGACACGAGCTTCGATTCAAGGACCTTGCCACCGGCGCCATGCTGCCCGATCGGGTCGATGGAGTGCTGGAATCGGTGGTCTGGGCCGACGACGGCCGCAGCGTCTTCTATCAGTTGCAGGACCCGGTGCTGCTGCAGAGCGGGCCGATCATGCTGCATGTGCTCGGCACGCCGCCCGGCCACGATCGCGTGGTCTTCGACGAGCCCAACGACGAACTCTTCACGAGCTTCGCGGCGAGCCGCGATCACCGCTGGCTGCTGATCGCGACCGAGAGCTTCGACGAGACCGAGTTGCGGGTGGTGCCGCTCGATGACCCGCAGGACGAGCCTCGCGTGCTCATGCCGATGCGTCCCGGAGTGCGTTCCTACGCGGATCATCTCGATGGGCGGTGGATCGTTCGCACCAACGACGAGGCCGAGGACTTCCGACTCGTCGAGGCAGCCGAGGACGACCCTTCCGATCGCACGCGGTGGCGCGAGATCCTCCCGGAGCGGCCGGGCGTCTCGATCGACGACTTCGTGCTCTTCGATGAGGCGATTGCGGTCGCCGAGCGGGCCGAGGCCAATGGACAGGTGCGGGTTGTCTCGTGGGATGGCGACGAGCACTGGGTGGTGCCGGTCGAGGCTGGTGCGTTCACCATGAGCCTCGGGACCAACCCAGACCCGGCCAATCGTTCGGTGCGGGTCGCGGTGAGCACCATGGTCACGCCGCGAACGGTGCTCGATGTCGAGTTCGACACTCGTGCCAAGCATCTTCGCAAGGTGCAGCCGGTGATCGGCTACGACCCGTCGCGCTACCGGACCGCGCGGCTGTGGGCGCCGAGCCGAGACGGCAAGCGAATCCCGATCTCCGTCGCCTGGCGCGAGGATGCGTACGAAGCGAACGGCACGCATCCGCTCCTGCTCGAGGGCTACGGTGCCTACGGCCTTGCCAATTCGGTCGGATTCGATCCCGCCGCAGTCTCGCTGATGGATCGCGGATTCGCGGTGGCGGTCGCCCACGTCCGCGGCGGATCCGACCTCGGTCAGGGCTGGTACGAGGACGGACGGCTGCTGCGCAAGAAGAACTCCTTCAACGACTTCATCGATGCCACCGACTACCTCGTGCGCGAGGGCTGGGCCGATCCCGAGCGGGTCTTCGCGACCGGCGGTTCCGCAGGCGGCCTGCTGATGGGCGCGGTCGCCAACATGGCCGGCGACCGCTACCGCGGCATGGGCGTGCATGTGCCCTTCGTCGACACCTTGACCACGATGCTCGATGCCTCGATTCCCCTGACTCCCAACGAGTGGACGCAATGGGGCAATCCGCTCGAGAGCGAAGAGGCCTACGAGTACATCCTGAGCTATTCGCCCTACGACAACCTCGAGGCGAAGGACTATCCGGCGATGCTCGTGACCACCGGCCTGTGGGACTCGCAGGTGCAGTACTTCGAACCGGCGAAGTACGTCGCGAGGCTGCGGCGCCTGAAGACCGACGGGGAGCCGTTGATCTTCTGGGTCGAGATGGATGCAGGCCACGGCGGCCGCAGCGGCCGCTTCGAGCGGCTCGAACGGATCGCGCGCGAGCAGGCCTTCTTCCTCGACCTCGCCGAGGGGAACCGCAGCGGCCACTGACCCGAGTCGCGGCGGCGACCGCGCGATCGGCAGGATGGGCGGGGGGCGTCGACGCACCCATGCAAGCCGGATTCTCGTGCACGAAGTCACCGCTGGATTCCACTGACGATCGACCGATGTAGCGGGCCGGTTGGGCGGTCGAGGAGTCGATGGCCGATGGGTCGGGGGTGCGATTCCTCAGGGTGTGGTCGATTCGCTTGCGAGCGGCGAGGAAGGCACCGAGCTTGAGAGAATCGCGGACGGCTTCGGTGATCCGATCTCGCCGCGGCATCGCTGAACACCTACCATCGCCGGTCGATTCTGGAGGTCCATTCATGTCGAGATCCATCCCGAACACGCTCCCCGGACGGGCGGGCCTACTCGTCGCGATCGCGTGCGTGCTTGGCTTCGCCGTCGTCGCCACGACCGCGCCGACGCAGTCGCTCCCCGCGAAGCCGCGGCTCGCCATTCGCTCGATCGAGGCGACTCCTGCGGTGTTGGCGCAGGCCCGCGCCGACGGTCAGATCGCGGTGCTCGAGCAGGTGATCGAAGGGGTGGACAGTCTGCTGACCACCTCGCTCTCCCAGACCGGTCGCTTCGACATCGTCGCCCGCCAGGACCTCGCCGACGTGATCCGCGAACAGGATCTCGCCGAGTCGGGGAACGTCGACCCGAACGACCCGCAGGCTGCTCGACCCGGCCAACTTGCGGGCAGCGCATACCTCGCGACGGTGGTGATCGAGAACTTCCAGCAGGTGACGCAGCGGGCAACCTTCTCCGGCCAGTTCGGCGAGTCCGAATCGGAGAAGCGGGCGATCGAGTTGCGGGCGACCATGCGGGTCTACAACTCGACCAGTGGCGTCCTGCTCGCGAGCGTGTCGGTCCCCATCGACACCCAGTCGTTGAACGAGCGGCTCCCCGGCGTCGCAGAGCGGGGCAACCCCACCGAAACGCTCGTCGGCGAGACCGTCGCACTGCTCACGAGTCGCCTCGCCAACGAGATGATGGACTGGCTGGCGCCTGCACGGGTGGCGGGATGTTCGGAGGGCTTGGCCACGCTGAACCGTGGCCTTGGCGCCGGGGTCGCCCCCGGTCAGATCTGGCAGGTGTTCCATCCCGGCGCCGGCATGACCGACCCCGACACCGGTGAGGATCTCGGCGCCGAGGAGATTCCCATCGGATGGCTGCGCATCGAGCAGATCGCGCCGCGGATGAGTCGCGGCGTGGTGATTCAGGACTTCGGCATCGCCCGCGGGGACATCGCACGCCTCGTCCCGGCGGGCTTGCCGCCCGGAGTCGATCCGGATGCTCGGGTGAGGAGCCCACGCACCGCGCCGGCCGGTCCCGCGCCGGTGCCGCAGTCGGTGCCGGTCACCGCCGAGAATCTCGAATCGAATTCGCCTCCCGTTCCGCCGCTGCGTCGGCCGGTCAAACTGGCCCTGTTCGTGCAGGACGTCGCGGTCGATGTGCCCGAGCAGAAGATCGAGGTGCTGCAGTCGGCCCTGGTCTCGACGATCACCTCGGACATGATCTCGGTGATTCCGCGGCAGATCGCGCTGAACGCCGTGAGCGGTCTCGCCACGTTCGGGGCCGACCGCGGTACCCTCGACTCGCGCAACACCCAGGTCGAGCGACTGCTCTCCGATCAGGCTTCGGCCCTCGCACTCGCCCGAACGCTCGGCGCCGACGGCGTGCTGCTCGCGGTGATCGAGAGCTACAACAACGATGTCCGTCGCTTCCGCGATCCGAAACTCGGGGTCGAGACCAACGTCGTGATGACCAACCTCACCGTCGCGTGGTCGCTCTACGACGGCGAGGATGGTGCCAGCCTTGAAGCGGGCGGCTCGGTGTTGCGGGCGCAGACCCGGGAGACCGAGGAACTGCAGCGCTCCGAGACCACGATCGACCGCTTGCTTCGCAACGCGGCAGTGCGAATCGGCCCCCAGGTGCAGGCCGCCATCGCCAACGCGGTGGAACTTCCCTCCGGAAGCGCCGCGGCAGAGGTTCCCGTGCGGATCGGGGTCGAGATCCTCGACATGACCGTGCCCAGCGTGGTCGATCGCAATGGCGAGTGGTTCCTCACCGCCGAACGACTGCCCTTGGTGCCGCGGGAATGCAACATCCTCGTCGACGGTCTGCTCGTCGCCACCGCGCCGGGCGAACTGCGCGTTCCGATGGGGCCGCACCGCCTCCGGATCGAGCGGCCCGGAGTCGAGCCGGTCGACCAGTTCTTCGTGGCGAAGGAGGGACTCGAGTTCACCATTCCGGTGCAGCCCACCGACGCGGCCCGACGCCAGTGGCAGGAGCAGGCGGCGTTCTTCGAGTCGCTCAAGGACGATGCGGCACTCCGCGAGAACCAGCGGATCCTGATCGAGGGCTACGCGGACTTCCTCCGCCGCAGCGGACTCATCCTCGACACCAGCGGTCTGCAGAACCTCAACCTCGGCGGCACCAGCGTGTGGGAGCAACTGCTGCTGCCGTGAACGGGCCACGCGCCGAGTCCGAGGGAGGCCGATGCGTTCGTCGCCGATCACGTTGACCCGCGAGTTCGTGTTTGCCCGGGCGCGCCTGGCCACGTCCGCCACGATCGGCCTGGCGTGCCTGATGGCACTCGCCGCTCCCGGATGCCAGCGCGAGTATCGGCAGTTCGAACGGCAACTGGCTTCGAGTCTCGAGTCGGGCCGGTACGACGAGGCTTCCTCGCTCGCCGCCACGGCGCTGCAGGAGGTCGATGAGGACGACGGAGATCGGGCCATCTACCTGCTCGAAGCGGCGCGCAGTGCTCAGATCGCGGGAGATCTCGCGGCGAGTCGGCGTCACCTCGACGAGTTCGAATCCCGCGTCCGTCCCTATCTCGATGTCGAGGCCGAAGCCACCATCTCCGAGGCGATCGCCACCACCGCGGTCAATCAGACCGTCCGCGAGTACCGGGGAACCTCGGCCGATCGCGTGCTGGCGAGCGGGCTCAACGCCTTCAACGCCATGGCGCTCGGCGATCTCGATTCGGCTCGGGTCGAACTGAACCGCGCCGCGGACTGGCAGCAGGATGCGCTCGAACGCGAGTCCGACCGCATCGATCGAGACGTGGCGGAGGCGAAGAAGCAGGCTGAAGCGGAGGGGGTTCGAGTCGACTCCGCCGCGGTGCGCGAAGCGGTTGCGCCGGTCTTCGAGAATCTCGAGGCGCTCGAGCCCTATGCCGACTTCGCCAATCCTTTCGTCGAGCACCTTCGGGGGGTCTACTACCTTGTCGAGGCCACCGATCAGAGCGACCTCGACCGGGCCCGGTTCTCCTTTCGCCGCGTGGCCGCGATGGTGCCCGACGCCGCTGGCTTGATCGAACGCGATCTCGAGCTCGTGAAGCAGGCGGGGCGGGGTGGGATACCCGCCACCACCTGGGTCTACTTCTTCACCGGTCTGGCTCCTCGGCTCGAGCAGTTTCGCATCGATGTACCGATCCCGGTCGGCGAGGTGAACTACGTGGCGGCTGCGTTTCCGGTGATGAAGTTCGACGGCGACTTCGCGGAGCCGCTCGAGATTCGCGGCGATGGAAGGCTCGCCGACACCGTGACGGTCGCCAACCTCGATCGCATCTTCGGCACCGAGTTCCGAGGCCGGCTGCCCGCGATCGTGGCCCAGGAGATCCTCTCGGCGAGTCTCAAGGCCGCGGCGACCTACGGCCTGCAGGTTGGGCTGGGGGAGTGGGGCCAGTTTGCCGGCATTCTCTATCAGGCCACCTCGACCTCGGCGGACACCCGCAGTTGGCGCTCCGCACCCAAACGCATCGGCGTCGCACGACTGGCGACACCACCGGACGGAACTCTCTCTCTCCGGGTCGAAGGACGAGACATTGGGGTGATTCGACTCGACCCCGGATCGACGAACATCGTGGTTGCCACGCTACCCTCATCTCGGACGCCGACCGCCTCGATCGTGCAGGCCCGGCTGAGACCAGTGCCGGCGCGGGTTGCGGTCGTGCCGGAGGAGACCGTTCCATGAATCCGACTCGCCTTGTCTCGATGGTGTGCCTTGCGGCGGTGCTCGCGGCTGCGGGGTGCGGAACCGTCAACACCACCAGCACCCGTACCGAGCCGGCCACCGACTCGATCGCCACCCGGACCCAGATCAACGATCTCTTCAATCAGATCTTCCTGCACGTGCGGGACGTCCGCATGTTCCCGGCAAAGAGCGGCGTGCTGCAGGCGCAGATCGATGTGGCCAACGACGGATTCCAGACCCGCGGTTTCTCCTACCTCGTCACCTGGCTCGACGCCTCGGGGAACACGCTCCCCGGTCCGAGCTCGACGTGGAAGACTTCGCGAGTCGCCGCGGGCGGCAGCATCACCATCACCTCGGTGGCGCCGGGTCCCGAGGCCACCGACTTCTCGATCCAGGTTCGCCGCGCCAGCTGACGGCGCTTCCGCACGGAGTTCAATCATGTCCATCGCACGAATCATCGCTTCCGTGGTCCTGCTCCCGTCGCTGGTCGCCTGCGGCTCGCCGGGCAAGTACATCGAGACCGGCGGCACCGACTCGATCGTGAGCGTCGGCGAGGTCGACATCCAGGACCTTCAGGTCGCCGCCTCGGGCATGCTGGAGTCGCTGATTGCCCAGGGCACCCTCAAGTCGGCGCCGCATCAGCCCGCGCAGCTGCGGATCGAGCGGGTCGTGAACGACACCTCGAGCGCCTTCGATGTCGGCGAGCTCACCTACCGCATGCGCGAGCAGTTGGTGAACTCCGGGCAGGCCACGGTGCTGACGGCCTACGGTGCCGACGCCGAGAGCCCCGAGGCGCAGGAGCGGCTCAGGCAACAGGCCTTCCTCGAGGGTCGCACCTCCGTCGACACGCTTGAGCCCGACTTCTTCCTGACCGGGAAGATCACCCAGTTGAAGCGCTCCGCAGGAAACACCAAGCAGACCACCTACACCTTCCGGCTCACCCTCACCAACGCGAACACTGGGCAGGAGGCGTGGACGAAGGTCGTCGACGTGACCAAGCAGGGCACACGCAACGCGGTGGGCTACTGAGCCGCGGCCTTGGACGGCCGACGGTCGGATCAACTCGATCGTCGGAAGGAGCGGCGGCTTGGACAGACGTCCCGGGCCGATTCAACCGCGTCATCGCACGCCGGACTCGCCATGCTCAAGCGTCTGATCCCCGCCCGTCTGAAGCGACCGCTTCGGGCCTGGCGTGACGCACGCCGTGGCTGTCGTGAACTCGGGGTGCGGTCTCTGCCCGGGCGCGATCTTCGCGAGCGTGTGCACGGAAGCCCGTCCGTGTCGTCGTTTCTGTCGGCGGGAAAGCGGTGCGGGCTCGATCTTCTGCAGGCGGTCGACAAGGTCGGCCTTGTGGCCGGCAAGCGCTGCGACGCCAATCTCGAGGTGCTCGACTTCGGATGCGGATCAGGACGGACGCTTCTGTGGCTGCGTTCGCTTCGGCCCACCTGGACGCTCTGGGGCTGCGACATCGACGCCGACGCGATCGCCTGGTGCCGGACCCACGTCGATGGCGATCGGCATCGCGTCAACGGGCCGCTGCCGCCGCTGCCGTTCGAAGCGAACCGATTCGACCTGATCTACGCGGTTTCGGTCCTGACCCATCTGGATGAGGCGCGTGGTCTGGCCTGGCTCGAGGAACTGCGGCGGGTGGTGCGCCCGGATGGGATCGTGCTGCTCTCGCTGCATGGCCCATCGACGTGGAGGCACCTCGATGAGGGTGGAGTTGCCCGCGAGATCTCCGAGCACGGATTCGCGTTTCGCCCCGTCGCGGCATGGAATCGCTGGTTTCCCGAGTGGTATGGAAACGCCTTCCACACTCGCGAGTACGTCGCGGCCCGCTTCACCTGCGGATTCGACCTTGTTGAGCACCTCGACCGCGGACTGGCCGGCCACCACGACCTGATCGTGTTGAGGCGATCGGACGACGCGGCGGAGCGGACCTGATCGCGGGAAGTCTCGGGGAGTCTCGGAGGGGAAGTCTCAAGAAGTCTCGGACACCCACCGACCGCGGGAGGAAGTCTCGGAAGTCTCGGACACCCACCGACCGGGAAGTCTCGGAAGTCTCGGGGGGAAGTCTCGGACACCCACCGACCCGGGGGGAAGTCTCGGACACCCACCGACCGCGGGAGGAAGTCTCGGACACCCACCGACCTCGCGAAGGGGAGGGGAAGTCTCGGACACCCACCGACCTCGGCGATTCCCCGCGATTCCCGCCCCTCCCAAACCATCCGGAGCCCGCATCGCGACACCTATCCTGCTGCCATGCCGACCGCTCCCGAGTCCAGACTGCCTCGGACCCTCGCCGGCATCGTCGGGATCGCCGCGTTTTCGTCGGCGGCGGGTGCGGCAGTTCGCCTCGAGTCGACCATCGACTTCAGCCGCGATGTCCGCCCGATCCTCGCGGCCCGCTGCTTCGCCTGTCACGGCTTCGACGCCGGTGCCCGCAAGGCCGACCTCCGTCTCGACACTCCCGAGGGTGCCTTTCTCGAAGTGGATGGATTCGCCGCGATCGTGCCGGGTGACCTCGATCGCAGCCTGTTGTGGGGGCGAATCACCAACGAGGATCCCCTCGAGCGCATGCCGCCGTCCTCCCACCGCGGCCTCGAGCCGGAGGAGATCGAGACGCTTCGGGCGTGGATCGAGTCGGGCGCACCGTACGAAGCGCATTGGGCGTTCGGGCCTCCCACCGCCATCGCACCGCCGCCCGCGCGCGGCGGGGTCGGCGTCGCGGCAATCGATGGCTTCATCGGCGCGAGGCTTCGCGAGGAGGGTCTCGACTTCTCACCTCGGGCTTCGCGACAGACCCTCGCTCGCCGTCTGACCCTCGACCTGACCGGATTGCCACCCTCGGCCGACGAGGTTGCCGCCGTCGTCGCCGACCCTCGTCCCGACGACGTCGTTCACGCCGAACTCGTCGATCGGTTGCTCGCGAGTCCGCACTTCGGCGAGCGCATGGCGCTGCCGTGGCTCGACGCCGCTCGCTACGCCGACACCAACGGCTTCTCGATCGACGGAGGTCGGCACGCCTGGCTGTGGCGTGACTGGGTGATCCACAGCTTCAACGTGAACAAGCCCTACGACCGCTTTCTGGTCGAGCAGTTGGCGGGCGATCTCTTGCCCGACCGTTCGGATGAGACCCTCGTCGCCACCGGGTTCCAGCGCAACGCCATGGTCACCCACGAGGGCGGCACCATCCCGGAGGAGAATCTGGTCACCTACGGTGCCGATCGCGTGCGCACCTACGGCGAGGCGGTACTTGGACTCACCCTCGGTTGCGCCCAGTGCCACGACCACAAGTACGACCCCATCACCCAGCGCGACTACTACCGCGTCTTTGCCTACTTCAATCAGACCAGTGAGAACGCTTCCGGCGGCGACGCTGGCGTGAACGCGGGACCGACCGCCACCCTTCGCAGCGTGCTCGCAACCGGCGAGGAAGAGGCCCTCCGCGCAAGGATCGCCGCGCTCGAGTCCGCACTCGCAACGCCCGATTCGAATGCGTTTGCCGCTTGGCGCGCCGCCGAACGTGAAGCGCTCGCGGCGAGGGGCGAAGGCTTCGCCCTGCATCCGACGCGGGTGCTCTCGATGACCACCCCGAACACCGGAAGCGGCTTCCGTGTCGAAGACGATCGCTTTGCCGTCGTCGAGCGGCCGATGTCGTTTCTCGCCTTCGACATGGCGCTCGAGTTGCCGAGCGGCGACGAGTCGATCGGCGAGCCGATCACCGGTCTGCGGATCGTGATGCATCCCGACCCCGAGGCTCCCGAAGCCGGCTGGGGATGGGGCGAGGGAGCCGAAGGAAAGAAGACCTTCGCGCTCACCAACATCTCGGTCAGCGCCGACATGGTGCCGAGTCCGCAGGTCAATCTCCACCGCATGGTTCCCTTGGCAGGCGCGACGGCGTCGGGCTTCGCCGAAGGTGCGCGGCCTGAGGGTGTTCTCGACACCAAGCGCGAGCACGCCTGGATGCCCGACCTTGCCGCCGAGGGACCCGTCCACATCACGGTGCGGTTTTCCGAGCCGCTCGATCCCGAGATTGCGACCCATCTGACCGCACAGCTCAACTTCGGTCGCCCGGGGAACATCGCTGCAAGGCGCATGGAGTTTCTTGCGACGACCGGCACCGACGACGGCGCGGCGCACCCGCCCGAGGTCGTGGCGCTGCTCGAGAGGCCCGAGGCAGATCTGCTGCGCGAGGATCGAGCCACGCTCGAGGCGGTCTTCCTTCGCGAAGCGCCGGCCCTCGAGTCCCTTCGGGTCGATCTCGCGAACGCTCGCGAGCGCCTTGCGGCACGGACCGAATCGCACTCGACCCTCGTGATGGACACTGCCGCCACGCCTCGCGAGACCCGCGTGCTGCATCGAGGCAACTACGCCGATCCGCGCGAGGTGGTCACGGCGGGAACTCCGGCGTTCCTGCCGCCGCTTCCCGAGGATGCCGCGCCGACCCGCCTCGCCCTCGCGGAGTGGACCGTTTCGCCCGCGAACCCGCTCACCGCACGCGTGGCGGTCAACCGCTTCTGGCAGATCTTCTTCGGGCGCGGCCTCGTGGCGACCGCCGCCGACTTCGGCACTCAGGGCGCGTTGCCGACGCACCGCGAACTGCTCGACCACTTGGCCCTCGACTTCGTCGAGCACGGATGGGATGTGAAGCGGCTGGTCAAGGCAATCGTCACCAGTCGCACCTACTGCCAGAGTTCGGAGCCTTCGGCGGAACTCCTCGAGCGCGATCCCGACAACCAGCTCTTGGCGCGGGGCCCCCGATTCCGACTACCTGCCGAGCTGATTCGCGATTCGGCACTTCAGGCGAGCGGGCTCCTCGTCGACCAGATCGGCGGGCCGAGCGTCAATCCGTACACGCCGGGCGATCCATGGCGGGAGATCAGCCACTACGGATCAAGTCCGGCGACCGCCCAGAGCTTCCATCAGGACCACGGCGACAAGCTCTACCGTCGCAGTCTCTACACGTATTGGAAGCGGACCCTGCCTCCGCCGTCGATGGCGACCCTCGACGCCCCCAACCGCGAAACCTGCGTGGTCGATCGCGCCTCGACCAACACGCCTTTGCAGGCGCTGGTGCTCCTGAACGACGTCCAGTTCGTCGAGGCGGCGCGGGCCTTCGCCGAGCGGATCATGGCGCGGGCGAGTGGCGACGACGCCCGGCTCGCCTGGGCATTCGCAGAGGCGACCGGCCGAACGCCGACCGTTCGCGAGCAGGCGGTGTTGGTTCGAGCGCTGGCTCGCGAGCGGGGGAACTTCCGAGCAGATCCCGGACGGGCGGAGGCGCTGCTTGCAGCCGGCGAGTCGCTGCGTGATGCCGCCCTCGATGCCCGCGAGCATGCGGCGTGGACTCAGGTCGCCGCCCTCGTCCTCAACCTCAGCGAGACCATCACCCGCCCGTAGCGGACGCCTCGAGATGCCCCAACACCAGCCAATCATCGAAGACGGCCTGGCGCGACTCACTCGACGCAGCTTCATCGGCCGCGGCGCGCACGGCATCGGAAGTCTCGCGCTTGGCTCGCTTCTGCTCGAGGCGCTCGGCGGTTGTGCGACGAGCGGGTCCGCGAAATCGGTGCTCGACGCACAGGGACTTCCCGCGTCGACGGGCGGTCTCGCGGGCGTTCCGCACTTCACGCCCAAGGCCAAGCGGGTGCTGTGCCTCTTCCAGTCGGGCGGTCTCTCGCACATCGACCTCTTCGATCAGAAGCCCGCGATGTACGAGTACGCGGGAAAGGAGATTCCGCCGAGCGTCAAGGGCTCCCAGCGGGTGACCGGCATGACCTCCGGCCAGTCGCAGTACCTCGTGGTGCCGCCGGTCGCGGGGGGCAAGGCCTGCGGCGAGAGCGGGCTCTGGATCAGCGACCTCATGCCGCACCTGCAAGGGGTCGCCGACGAATTGTGCCTCGTCAAGAGCATGCACACCGAGGCCATCAACCACGATCCTGCCATCACCCTCATGAACACCGGCAACCAGCAGCCTGGTCATGCCAGCATGGGCGCGTGGGCGAGCTACGGTCTCGGCAGCGAGAACGCCAACCTGCCGGCCTTCGTGACCATGGTCTCGCAGGGAGCGGGCAAGAATCCGGGCCAGCCGATCTTCTCTCGGCTCTGGGGCAGCGGCTATCTCCCCTCGAGCCATCAGGGCGTCGGACTGCGGCCGGGCGCGAATCCGGTCCTGTACCTCGCGAATCCCGAAGGCGTCGAACGCGAGCAGCGTCGCGCGATGCTCGACGACCTCGCCGAACTCAACGCGATGCATGCCGCGGCGACGAACGACCCCGAGACGCTGGCGAGGATCGAGGCCTACGAGATGGCCTTCCGCATGCAGGCGTCGGTGCCAGAACTGGTCGACCTCTCGGGCGAGTCGAAGGAGACGCTCGCACTCTATGGTCCCGACGCCCAACGGCCCGGCAGCTACGCGGCCAACTGCCTGCTCGCGAGGCGGCTGCTCGAGCGGGGGGTCCGGTTCGTGCAGCTCTTTCATCGAGGGTGGGATCAGCACATCGCCCTCGACCGACAGTTGCCGCTGCAGTGCCGCGATGTCGACCAGCCCACCGCAGCGGTCGTCGCCGATCTCAGGGACCGGGGCATGCTCGACGACACCCTGGTCGTCTTCATGACCGAGTTCGGTCGGACCGCCTACAGCCAAGGCGGATACCAGGACCCGAACTCAGGTCGCGACCACCATGGTCGCTCGTTCACGATCTGGCTGGCGGGAGCAGGCATCCGCCGCGGCACCGAGCATGGTGCGACCGATGATTTTGCCTACAACAT
>JAPOKA010000006.1 GCA_029977865.1 bacterium | reverse complement strand
TGGAACAACGCCTCCTACCGTAAGTTCAACGTTGGATCGTTGACCAGCACCGGCTACACGCTGTCCACCACTGGGCCGACCTATCAGCAGAAGCCGGCGATCAACGCCTGGGCGGCCGAGTTCAACGATGTCGAGATCGACGTGGTCGCGGACGCCGAGGGCGGCCTGTTCCATGCCGGTGCTCGGGCGATCGAAAACGCCGACGGCACCTGGACCTACTACTACGCGGTCTTCAACCTGAACTCCGACTTCTCCGGTGCGGGCTTCTCGGTTCCGGCGTCCGGAACGATCTCGAATGAGGGCTTCTACGCCGTCGCCTACCACTCCGGCGAGCCCTATTCGTCCGCTCCGTGGGAGATCACCGTCGGCTCGAGCGACGTCACCTGGTACGTCGGCAGCACCTACGCCGAGGACCCGAACGCCAACGCCCTTCGCTGGGGCACCATGTACAACTTCTGGTTCACCAGCGACGCAGCCCCGGCGCAGGGTGAAGTCACACTGGCTACGTTCAAGAACGATGGCGCCGTCACCTATTCGACCATCGTTCCCGGCGGCCCGCCGCCGGTTCCCGGCGATCTCAACGGCGATGGCTTCGTGAACGGTGCCGACCTCGCCATTCTCCTCGGCTGCTGGGGAGAGGTGACCGATTCGACCTGCGTCCCGAGCGATCTCAATCAGGACGGACTGGTCAACGGCGCCGACCTCGCGACGCTTCTCTCGGATTGGACCGGCGGCTGAACCCCGCGTTTGTCCACGGAGGTGGGTCCCCACGTCTTCCGTCGGCATCCGCCGAGATCCACCCAGCGGGCCAATTCATTGCTCGAACCACCCTTCGCCGGGCCCCTCGGGGCCCGGCGTTCTCGATCGGATCCGGTAAGCACCCCACTCGCGAAACTCCGGTCGTTCCACGATCTCCGTTTGGAAGGCGTCCTTCGCGCGATACTCTGAAACCTAGGCGGATCGACCGGCGTAGCGAGTCCGATCGCCCGAGAACCCGGGCAGCCCGACCTTGGAGACCTGATTCATGATTCCCGCGACTGCTCGACTCTGGACCCTCGGAGTCCTCTCCACCTCGCTCCTCATCGCTGGAGCGCTTGAATTCGGTGCCTCGGTCGCGTCGGCGGGCGGGGGCGGCAAGGCCGTCACCGCGAAGCCGCCGAGATCGACGGCTCGCCAGCCCGAGATCCGGCTCGATCTCGAACGCTACTCGATCGCCCCGATCTCGCTGCCGGAGGGCAATCCGCTCTTCGCGGAAGTCGTGGTTCCCACGGGCGATGGCCCCATCACCCTTGAACTCTCGCGCTACAGCCTTCGCACCGCGGACTTCGTGGTCTACGAAGACCGCGGCGACGGTGAACTGCACCCGATCCCGGCTCCTCCCGTCAGGACTTACAGAGGAACCGTGGCCGGCGAGCCGGGAAGTTCCGTCTTCGCCAGCATCGACAACGGGCGGTTCTGGACGGTGATCGCCCGACCCGACCGCGTCGATCTCGTGGTTGAGCCGGTCGATCCGCTGGCGGAGTTCGACGGTGCCCCGCTCGGCCATCTGGTCTTCGATGCCGACGCGGTTCGGCCCGACGGTCGGGGCTGCGGCAACGACCTGTTCGACCTCGACCCCCACGGGTTCGATGACGGCGAAACCCTCCCGCTCGGTGGAGGCGACGGTGGCGTTGCCGGCACGCAGCTCTACCTCGTCGAGATCGGCTGCGACAGCGACTACGAGTTCTATCAAAAGAACGGCTCGAGCGTGTCGAACACCGTCGGCGACATCGAGAACGTCATGAACGGCGTCAACACGGTCTACAGCCGCGATGTCGACATCCTCTATCAGATCTCCCAGATCATCGTGCGCTCGTCGAGCAACGATCCCTACACCAGCTCCGACATCGAAGGCGCGCTTTGCGAGATGGGTTCGGTGTGGAACAGCGCTCCCGAGAACCAGATTCCCCGCGATCTCGCCCAGCTCTTCTCCGGCAAGTCATTCGCGGGAAGCGTGATCGGACTGGCGTGGCTCGGCGTGGTGTGCAACCAGAACTGCAACGGCTGCTGCGGCACCAGCGGCAACGTCGCCTACTCGGTGGTCGAGAGTCGCTATACGACCAGCTACAACCTGAGGGTCTCGCTCTCCGCCCACGAACAGGGCCACAACTGGAACTGCTCGCACTGCACCGGCAGCACCTGCCACATCATGTGCGCCAGCAACAACGGCTGCGGCGGCGTCACCGGATCGAATCTCAAGTTCGGCACCAGCTCAATCAACACCATCGTCAGCTATCGCAACGCGATGACCTGCGACGTGGCGCTGCCGCCGTCGCTCGAGCTCCCCTTCTTCGAGCCCTTCCCCTCTGCGACCATCAGTCCGAGCAATTGGATCTTCCGCAAGAACGTCGCGAGCAGCACCACCAGCATCAACCCGCCCTCGCCAACCCGCGCCATGCTGCTCGATTGCCTCGGCGCCGGCGAATGGCAGGACGACGAGGTTCGAAGCAACTTCATTCCGCTCGACGGCTACATCAACGAGATCGTGAAGTTCTCCTACTGGACCCAACACCGCGGTCCCGAGCAGGGCGAGAAGCTGATCGTCGAGTATCGCACCTTCGGCAACGACTGGGTGAGCCTCAACGATGTGGTCTCGGATGGCACCATGCAGGAGGAGTTCACGCTTCACGAGCACATCCTGCCGCAGAACGCCAAGCACGACGAGTTCCAGATCCGGTTCCGCGCCGATGTGAACGAGACCAACGACGACTGGTTCGTCGACGACGTCCGGGTGGAAGTGGTGAACCCCGAGCCCGCTCCCGAGAACGACGAGTGCATCGGAGCCGTCGGCGTCTCCGACGGAGTCACCGAGTTCACCACCGTCGGTGCCACCGCCACCGCCTCGCCGATCATGCCGGCGGTGTGCGGAGAGGGTGGCTCCTGGGACATGGAGAGCGATGTGTGGTTCACCTACACCGCGACTTGCACCGGCCTGCTCGAGATCGAGACCTGCGGCTCCGAGTTCGATACCTATCTGGCGGTCTACGCAGGCTCGGAGTGCCCCGCCGACTCCGCTGTTCCGGTCGCCTGCAGCCAGAACTTCCCGCTGTGCGGAACCGGCTCCAAGGTCTACTTGCAGTCCGAGTTCGGCCAGGGGTATGTGCTTCGCATCGGAAGCGCGATCGTCGATGAGACCGGACTCGGCACCTTGACCATTCTCTGCACCGGAGAAGGACCAAACTGCCCGACCGATCTCAATGGCGACGGCCTCACCGATGGTGCAGACCTCGCCTCGATGCTCGGTAGCTGGGGCACGTGCGCAGACTGCGCCGCCGATCTCGACCACAACGGCATCGTCGACGGCGCCGACCTCGCGGGTCTGCTCGGAGGTTGGGGCGCCTGCCCCTGAGAACCCAGGCAGCGAACTGTTCCTTCACCCGACGCCCCCGCCCCCGCGGGGGCGTCGTTCACTTCAAGCGGTCGCGGCGATCTCCATGGGCACCGTGCGCCGCGGGGCCACGAGGTTCGCGCCCACCAGAGCGAGTCGCCCGAGACTTGCAGCGGTGCCGCGGCCGGCTTGCATCCGGCGGACCGGTGTCGAAGCGCGCTGGGCGGGACCAGCGCTCAAACCGACCCGAGGAGATCCTCGGCGAAGCCGGTGACGGCGCGGCGTTCGGTGATCGGCCCGATGGGGTCGCCACGCAGGAACTGCCGAATGATCCGCCCCTCTTCGTCGAGCCCTGCCGCCTGCTCGTCGGAGAGCTTGCGGAGGTGATCGAACTCCTCACGGGTGCCGATCTTCAGCACCTTGCCCTTGTCGAGCATCACCATGCGATCGGCGATGGTGAAGGCGGAGTCCATCTCGTGGGTCACCACCACGCTGGTGACGCCGAGTTTGCGGGTGAGATCGAGAATCAACTGGTCGATCTCGGCGCTGGTGACGGGGTCGAGCCCCGCCGACGGTTCGTCGTAGAAGAGGATTCGCGGATCGAGCGCCAGGGCTCGAGCCAGTCCCGCCCGCTTCTTCATTCCGCCGGAGATCTCGCTCGGCAACTTCTCGGCGTGTTCGCGGAGCCCCACGAGTTCGAGCTTGATCTTGACCTGAATGTCGATGATGTTCGGGTCGAGGGTGGTGTGCTCGCGAAGCGGAAGCGCCACATTCTCCGCGAGGGTCATCGACTGGAAGAGCGCCCCCGACTGGAAGAGGATCCCGAACTTGCGGCGAATGGCGTCGAGCCCATCCTCGTCGAGCGATGACAGTGCCTGCCCGAAGAGCGCGATGTTGCCGGAGGTGGGTTGGATCGATCCGATCAGCATCCGCAGCATGGTGCTCTTGCCGCAACCGGATCCGCCCATGATGACCAGGGTCTCGCCCGGCCGAACCTCGAGATTGACTCCAGAGAGCACGGTCTGCTCGCCAAAGCGCTTGATCAGGTTCTCGACGACGATGACCGGCGGCTCCCCCGCATCGGCAGCGTTCTCGTCGCTCATCGTCGTCACTCCTCAGGCCGGTCGCGGCGGGCGAACCGGCCGTTCGATTCAGCCCCGATCGGCCGCGGGCGAGTCCTGAGATTCCTGCTCGGGTTCGAGTTCGTCGGCGTCAGCGTCGTCGGCAGCGCCGCCGTCGGCGTCAGGCCCGTTGTCGATTCCCTCGATCCATGCCCCCTCCGCAGCCCCGAAGTCTGAATCGGGAAACACGAGATCACCAAGTTCGGCATCGAAGAAGGTCAACTCCGCCAACTTCATCTCGAGCCCATTGCCGGTCGGGGCGTATCCGGCCAACGCCGACACCTCGACGTCGGGACCGGACTCGGGCCTGAACACCACCAGGAACGGCAGGTACGCAAGGCCGGTCGCCTCCGGCGCCCGCTCGGTCTCGTCATCGAGGCGAAGGTCAACGAACATCCCGTATCGCGCTCGGACCGCACGGCCGAACGCCGCGATCTCCGCCGCGGCCTCGGGCCCCTCGTCGAGACCGATCCACTGGGTCTTGAACGCACCGAGGTCTCCGGCGGAGAGCGCCATCAGCGCCTCGCGGGGCACGTTGGTCATCTGGGTGATCACCTGGGCGGTCCCCCAGGCGATGAAGATCCAGCCCGCGCTGAAGACGAGGCCGAGCAGCATGCCACCCACCGCGAGCCCGGCACCTCGCACCCATGGCTTGCCCCTGGCGGTGATGAAGTGGGCGAGCCCGAGGATGGGAGCCAGCAGCGTGGTGAGCGGGCAGCAGAAGACGAGTCCGCAGACCAGCGAGGCAACCGCAAGCTTCCCGGTCTGGGGCGGCAACTCCACCGCGAGGTCCGCCTCGCCCGGCCCCATCGAATATGGGTTCTCTTGATCCATCCCATCGCACTCCGAGATCGCGAGCCTCCGCACGCCACGGAGTTCCGGCGGAGATGGTACCGATCCCGCGCCGAGGCTCGATTCGCCGGTTCAGCCGCCCTCGCTCGCTCCCTCGGCGTTGGGGGCCGCAGGGACCGTCGACGCGCCTGGAACCTGCAACGGCCCCTCGCGATCGTCGGCGATCAGCAATTCGATCGGCATCGGTGTCGGGAAGGGATCGGAGATGGTGGTGCCGGGCACGAGCCGCATGCGGAAACTCCCGGTCAGGTCGCGACCCTCGAAGTTCCAGATCACCGCGGCCTCGACGTCCGGCTCGGCGAAACCGCCGCCGTAGGTCCAGCCCACCACCGAGATGCCTCGGAACCAGCCGTAGCGGTCGCGGGCGATGCCACCGAGTTCGAGCACCTCGGCCACCGAACTCGACTCGCCCCAGTTGGCCTGCACGCCTTCGGCATCTGCTTCGGTCGCCGACCGCATCAGGGCATCGATGGCAGCTTCGCTCCGCAGCTCGACCGTCTCGCGAAAGCGGTTCGTGAACCAGTCGATCACCAGGCCTTGCAGCAGCATGCCGGCACCGCCGAGCAGCATCGCCGCCAATGCGAGTCGACCGCCACCAAGATTCGGATCACGGCGAATCCGTCCCCGTGCGACCCAGCCCAGCACCATCGCCACCACCGGGATGACCGGGCAGCAGGGAACCACCAGCCCCAGCAGTCCGGTGGCGAATCCCGCGATGGCGCACTGGCTCATCGCGGCGGGGGTTCCGGACCCGTTCGCCTCCGCTGCGGTCGATCGATCGCCCGACTCCATGAACGGCAATCTACCGCGACCTCCGGTTCCTACACTCGCCGCATGTCCGACGCCCCGACCGCGACCGTCCCATCCTGGCTCGCCACCAGCCGAGTGACGGTGATGGGCATCGGGCGTTTCGGCGGCGGCGCGGGCATCATTCGTCACCTGCTCGACGCCGGCGCCGAGGTCGTCGCGACCGATCTGCTCGACGAACATGCGCTCGCGGCGACGATCGAAGTGTTGAATCGTCATCCCCGCCGCAACGCGTTGACGCTTCGCCTCGGCCGTCACGAAGTGGCGGACTTCACCGACACCGATCTGGTGGTGGTCAACCCCGCGGTGCCGAAACCGTGGGACTCGCCGTACCTCAAGGCGGCCCGCGCGGCGGGCGTGCCCATCACCACCGAGGTCCGCGTGGCGGTCGACGCCCTGCCCGGCCGCCGCTTCGTGGGCGTCACCGGCAGCGCCGGCAAGAGTTCGACCGCCTCGATGATCCACCACGCACTCGGCGAACTCGGGATCCCGACGGCGCTGGGCGGCAACATCGGCGGTTCGCTGCTCGAGTCGATCGCCCAGGTTCCCGAGCGGGCGTGGGTGGTGCTGGAGCTCTCGAGCTTCATGTTGCACTGGCTCGGCGAGGATCGCCGCCCGTGGTCGCCCGATCTCGCGGTGCTCACGAATCTCAGCCCCAACCACCTCGACTGGCACGGGAACTTCGACGAGTACTCCACCGCGAAGTCGGCGATCGTGCGGCATCGCGAGTCCCCGCGGCTGCTGACCGACTTCTCCCGCGAGAACCCCGCCGCCGCGCGGGCGGCGGCCGACTCTGCGGGCGACTGGTGGAGCGGTCCGTCTGCCGCGATGCAGCGACACCTCGCGACGATCGACGCGTCCGCGATCGACCTCGACCTTCTCGGCCCCCATCAGCGGCGCAACGCACGCCTCGCTCTCGCGGCGGTCTCCGCCATCCTCGAGGAGGAGGCGATCGAGGCGGACTTCGAGCGCCTGCATCGCTCGCTGAAGAACTTCGAAGGGCTCCCCCATCGCCTGCAGCCCCTGCGCTCGCGTGCCAATCTCGCGGGCATGCGCTTCATCGACGACTCCAAGGCCACCACGCCTGAGGCGACTCTTCTCGCCCTCGAGTCGATGGACGACCGCTCGACGGTGCACCTGATCGTCGGCGGCGCCGACAAGGGAGTCGATCTCGCTGCGGTGAAGTCGCAGTCGAATTCGGTCGCGGGCCTCTACGCGATCGGCGTGGTCTCGACGAACCTCGTCGGCGGAATCGAAGGCCGATCGACCCTGAGCGGCACCCTGCCCCAGGCGGTTGCGGACGCCGCGGCGAGGATGCGGCCCGGAGACACGCTGCTGCTCAGTCCCGGCTGCGCGAGTTGGGATCAGTTCAACGACTACCGCGAGCGGGGCAAGGTCTTCGCCGCCGAGGTCGAGCGGCGATTCTCGAGTTCGACGAACACGTCGGTCGCCGCGGCAGGGGAACGGAGTCCGCGTCTCGCCTGACCGATCGCGAGAACGGCCGGCCCGCGAAGACGCCACGCCAGCACGAGCGGCGCCAAGCTCGCGCGACGCCTCGCATCGGGGCTCCGACCTGCGCCGTTTCCTTACGAGACCGCCGCCACCCCCGGCACTTCGAAGCCGGGCCGATAGGTCCGCCGCACGATGGTCGCAGTCGCTTCGGGACTGTTGGTGAAGGTGAGCGAGGGCTTGTCCCAGAGCAGTTCCTGCCCGGGGTACCGCGCCGCCTTCGCGCAGAGCAGGCCGGCTTCCGCCATCGACGCACCTGCTGCAAACGGAGTCTGCACGAATGCGTCCTTGCCCATGATCCGATCGACCCAGCAGTGCCAGTGGTTCCGCTCGGCTCGTTCCTCGAGTCCCTGAAGCGACTTCCAGTCGAAGGCCTTGCCGTCGCGCCACACCTCGAGCTTGCCCTCGGGCTCGACGTAGAGCACACCGTCCTCGCAGACCACCAGGGTTCCGGTGCTCGCGAAGTTGCCGGGAGGAATTCGCAACGCAGCCCGCGAGGGACGCTGTCCCTTGTCGGAGTAGTGCAACGGCAGCACATCGTTGGCGAAGCGGCCGCCCGGATCGGGATAGGCGAGGGTGGTCGCGACATGTTGGGCGTGATAGAAGCCCGACGGCTCCCGCGTCTGCGCCAGCACCGAGATCGGACTCTTGAGGTTGTAGGCGAAGACGGGCACGTCGAGCAGATGGGTGCACCAGTCGCCGAGCTGCCCGGTGCCGTAGTCCCAACTCGATCGCCACCGCAGCCCGACCAGGCCGTCGCGGTAGGGCGCGTCCTCGGCGCATCCGAGCCAGAGCGGCCAGTCGATGTTCGACGGCGGCGTCGAAGGCTCGGGGAGCGGTCCGTAGTAGAAGTAGCCGTTGCCTTCGTCCGGCGGGCCGCCCACCCACACGTAGCTCTCGACCGGCTTGCCCAGCAGGTTCTTCTCGAGGATCTCGACCGCGTACTGGCGCCCGGTCTTGCCCATGCGCTGGTTGCCTACCTGCGTCACCAGCTCCGGGTGAGCCGCGGCGGCCGCTTCGATCGCCGTCACTTCCGCAAGCTGCTGCACCAATGGCTTCTGCCCATAGCAGTGCTTGCCGTTCTCAAGCGCCGTGATCATCGGCAGGGCGTGGTTGTGGTCGGGGGTGCAGACGATCACCGCGTCGAAGGTGTCGCCGCGGGCGGCGAAGGCCTCGCGGTGGTCCTTGCAGGTGAAGGCTTGAGGCCGATCCTTCGCCGCTGCCTCGAGAGCGTTGGCGTCGACATCGCACAAGCCGGTGAAGACGACATCCGGGTGCGATTCGAGCTGCTGCCGGTCATACGGTGCGATGCTGCCGCCGACGCCGATCTGCAGAATCTGCAGCTTCTCGAGTCGGGAGCGCCGGCGAGCTCGCGGCAACGCAGAGACTGCACCAAGCGCAGCGGTCGCCGATCCGAGAAGCGACGCGGCCGCGAGGCTTCCGGCGGCGGTCGCGGCGGTGCGAAGAATGGTGCGCCGGTGGACGGGGATGGTCATGGCTGGCTCCAGTTGAGTCTGTGACCGAGACGGAGACGCATGCTACTGCGGCGTTCCGGAAATCGTTCGCGGGGAGTTCAACCTCGATCGCAATCGTCGGGTCGCCCGCCGGTCGGTGGCCGCCGCCCCCGGGCGTGGGCCGCCCGACTCACCTCCGGTCGCACGACGTAACGCTCATCGTCGACGGAGTCAGCGGCCTCGATCGCTCAGCAGGCATCGCGCGGCGTTGTGTCCGGCGGCACCGATCACGCTTCCCGCGGGGTGGGTGCCCGCCGAACACGAGTAGAGCCCCGCGATCGGCTGGCGATAGGGAACTCGATCGGCGAAGCCGTAGGTGTTGTCGACATGATGGATGTGCCCGCCGGAGATCCCGAAGTGCCGCTCGATCGAGCGCGGATCGAGGGCGAACATGTCGACCACGAGGTCCGAGGTGCCCGGCGCGAAGCGGTCGCAGATCGAGAGCAGATGCCGTGCGTAGCCGTCGCGCCTTTCATCCCAGGTGCCTTCGGCGAGCGTGTGCGGAACCCACTGCACGAAGAGCGCACTGTTGTGCCTGCCCTCCTCGTCGCGCATGGATGGATCGATGGTGGTGTGGATGTACCACTCGATGGTGGGGAACTCCGGCAGCCGTCCCGCCCGCATCTCCTCGAAGCTCCGCTGCAGCGATGCGAGGACGTCGTCCTCGTCGGGCAGCAGGTGAATGGTGGGCCCGAACGCGGCTCCGCGGCGATCGAGAGCCTCGGGCAGGCAGGTGAAGCGAGGCAGCCCCGAGAGCGCAAGATTCACCTTGAAGGTCGTCCCGGGACGGCGCATCTCCTCAAGCCGACGCCGGTAGGACTCGGGCAGATTCGCGGTGCCGACGAGGTCGAGCATGCGAAAGGGATCTGCGTTCACCATCACCGCAGCCGCCCGAAGCTCCGCGCCGCTCGCGAGTCGCACCCCGGTCGCGACACCCTGCTCGACGAGAATCTCCTCGACCGGCTGCGCCGTGCGGATCTCGGCGCCAAGTTGGCGGGCGCGGTCGGCGAGCCGGGCCGAGATCGTGCCCATGCCCCCTTCGACGATCATCCAGGTGCCATCGCTTCCCGGAAGCCGGCACATGTTGTGCACCAGGAAGTTCATGCCCGTGCCCGGGGTGTCCCAGGTTCCGTGCAACCCCGAGAACCCGTCGGTGACGGCGTACATCGCCTTCAGCAGATCGCTCTCGAACCCGAAGCGATCGAGGTACTCGCCGACCGATCCCCGGCAGAGGTCCACGAACGCCCGTCGCAGTTGCGGACGAACCCAGCGCTCCGCGGTCTCCTCGATCGAGAGCGGCTCCTCAAGCCAGGTCGGGGCGATGTCGTCGCGGATCGCGGAGATCTCGGCGAGCAGCGCATCGTTGGCGCGAACATCGGCCTCGGAGAAGAACCGCCGCAACTGCGCCTGAGTGGACTCGCGGTCGGCGCCGAGCAGCAGCGAGCGACCGTCGGTGGTGGGAAGGAAGTAGTGAGGATCACGCCTTCGCAGCGGTAGGTCGATCCCGAGCTGCTCGAGCAGTTCCGGCGGCATGACCCCAAGCAGATAGGCACCGGTCGAAGTGGAGAGATTCGGCGCCTTCGCAAACGGGCGCTCGGTCCGGGCTGCACCGCCGACCACTGCCGCGGCCTCGACCACCACCGTGCGCAATCCCGCCTGCGCGAGCAGCACCGCCGCAACCAGTCCGTTGTGACCTGCACCGACCACCACCACGTCGTACATCGAGCGCTCCTTGCTCTTGACAGGTCTCGCGATGCCGCATGGGGCCGCGGCGGACTAGTTGCTTTCCGACGGCGTGGTGTTCCAGCCTCCCGAGGTCTGCAGCGTCACCATCGCCTTGCCCATCGCGTCCCCCGCCTGCAGATAGGAGCCTCCGCTCCCGTACCAGTGATGGCCATGGGTGCGGTTGGGGCACTCCTCCGCCGGCTTCAGGAACTGACGGGTGGGCACGAACGCCACCACATCGAGGCCCTCGCATCCGGCCCGCTGGGCGCTGCGGAAGGGATCGCCGTCCCAATTGCCGGTCTCGCCCACCACGATCGGGAGCTTCGGTTGACCGAACTCGCGACGAAGATCCGACACGAGGTGCTTGAGGTTGGCCGGATACTCGACCGTCGCATCGCGATCGCAGGCGTCGTTCCAACCTTGGAACCAGATCACTCCCTCGAGCCGAGGGGTTCGGCCTGCGAGCGCAGGGAAGCGCGACTCCATCGACTCGATCGCCTCGCGGTACTCGGCAAGCATCTGCAGGTAGTAGGGCCCGACGGTGCCCCCGCCACTCGGCGGACGAAAGTCCTTGGCGAGGCTCTTGCCGCCCCAGCAGGTCTTGACCAGCAGCACCGGCTCGTCGTAGGCCTCGGCCAGCACCATGCCGATCCCGAGTTCCGGCCCGATGTGATGCCCGCCCGAGTGCACTCCGAATCCCACCGAGAGCGGACCGGCCTTGAGTTCTCCGTGACCAGTTCGATACGAGACGAACGCATCGTCGCGGACGACCCAGCTTCCGTCGGCGGCGCGAAGGCCGCGCCAGGGAGCGCCGTCGTCGGTCGCCAGGAACGCGACGAGATTGCCGCGGCCGCCGTTGTAGTCGCGCTCGTCGTCGAGATCGACGACGCCGTGCCCTTCCATGTTCGACTGCCCGGCGAGCAGGTAGACCCGAACGATTCCCTTGTTTTCCGGCTGATCCGGGTGGGCCGCCGTCGGAGCGGCACTGAGGAGAATCGTTGCGGCGAGGGCAGACGCAGCAGTCGAGGCGAATCGTGTCATCCGCGGAGTCTACGGATCGCCCGAGCGGCCCGCGAGCCAGCCACCGCCGCCGCGGGTAGGCTCGGGTTCCCGCCGCCGAACCACCTCGGGAGCCTCGACCCATGACCGCTGTTTCGTCCCGCCTCGCCGCCGCGTTCGCGTCGCTCGCGCTTGCCGCCGCGGCCGCATCCGGTCCGGTCGAAGGTGCTCCCGCCGCCGATCCGGCGGTCTTCGTCTCGGGCCGCGACGGCTACCACACCTTCCGCATTCCGGCTCTGATCGAAGCCGCCGACGGCACCCTGCTCGCCTTCGCCGAGGGCCGCGTCGGCGGCAGCGGCGACAGTGGCGACATCGACCTGGTCCTGCGTCGCAGCCGCGACAGCGGCCGGACCTGGAGCGAACTCGAAGTCGTCTGGAGCGACGCCGGCAACACCTGCGGCAATCCCTGTCCGGTGCTCGACCGACGGACCGGCGCCATCCATCTCCTCTCGACCCGCAACCTCGGCGTCGATCACGAGCCCCGCATCATCGATGGAACTTCACGGGGCACCCGCACGGTGTGGCTGCTCTCAAGCCGCGATCACGGCGCAACCTGGACTGCGCCCCGCGAGATCACGACCACCGTCAAGCAGGCCGACTGGACCTGGTACGCGACCGGTCCCGGCAACGGCATCCAACTGCGAGGCGGCCCCCATGCCGGTCGCCTCATCGTCCCCTGTGACCACATCGAGCGCGACACCCGGCACTACTACTCGCATGTCATCGCAAGCGACGACGGCGGCGAGACCTGGTGGATGCTCGGCCGCACCCCCACCCACCAGGTCAACGAGTGCGCGGTGGCCGAGCTCGCCGACGGCTCGCTTCTGCTCAACATGCGGAACTACGACCGCTCGCAACGATCGCGAGCGCTCTCGCGATCGGCCGACGGCGGCGAGACCTGGTCGGAGGTGATCCGCGATGCCGCCTTGCCCGAGCCGATCTGCCAGGCCTCGATGATCGCGCTCGACGACGGTCGCACCCTGGTCTTCTCGAATCCAGCCAGTGCGACGAGCCGCACCCGCATGACCGTCCGCCGCAGCGACGATGGCGGCAATTCCTGGAGCGACGGGCTGCTGCTCTTCGAAGGACCCTCCGCCTACTCCTCGCTCGCGACCATCTCTCCGGCCAGCTCGGCCACCGCGCCAGGCGATGCTGATCGCGCGCCGCTCATCGGGTGCCTTTACGAAGCTGGCGAGAACCACCCCTACGAGTCGATCCGCTTTCGCTGCATCGCGCCATCGGAACTTCGCGCCGCACCCGAGCCTCCCCCTTCGGCAGTCGAGCGTGAGGACGCCTCGTCTCGCAGCAGCGTCGCGGCCCCCTGAGATGGACCACCACGCTGAACACACCGACGCAACGCGCCTCGACGCCGTTTGCCGCCAGTTCAGCAACGCCTTCGGCCACGAGCCGGCCGCAGTCGCGCAAGCGCCGGGTCGCGTCAACCTGATCGGCGAGCATGTCGACTACGCCGATGGCATCGTGCTGCCGATCGCGATCGGGCGCGGCACGATGGCCGCGGCGGCCCCGACCCCAAGCGGCACTTCCTCTCGGTTTTGCTCCGAAGGACATGGGGAAGTCGCCGTCGACCTCGAAGCCTCGCTTGCCGCCTCGCCTCAGATTGGCCCGACCGGCGGGTGGCAGAACTATCCCCTCGGCGTGATCGCGCTCCTTCGCGAAGCCGGCGTCGCGGTGCCGCCGCTCGACCTCGCGCTGACCAGTTCCCTGCCCATTGGCGGCGGGCTCTCTTCGAGTGCCTCGCTCACCGTCTCCGTGGCGGCTGCAGCGCTTGCCGTCGTCGGCAGCGATCTCGACGAGTTCGGACGGGCCCGAGCCGCGCGACTCTGTCGCGAGGTCGAACACCGCTTCGCTGGCGTGCCCTGCGGACCGATGGACCCGGCGATCGTGGCTCTCGCCCGCGAGGATCACGCCATGCGTTTCGACTGCCGCGACAAGTCGTGGCTGCACCTGCCCATGCCGAACGCACTCGCGCTGGTCGTCTTCGACTCGGGAGTCCGGCACCGCCTCGATTCAGGCGGCTACGCGTCGCGGCTCCGATCGGTGCAGGCGGCGGCATCGTCGATCGCTGCACCGTCGCTGCGGCAGTTGCTCGACGACTGCGAGGGATCGCCCGAAAAGGCGCTGAACCGGCTGGCCGCAGCGGGGCTGGACGGGCCCGACGTTCGTCGCGCCAGGCACGTCCTGACCGAAGTCGCCCGCGTTCGCGCCGCGGCAGCGCTCCTTGAAGCTGCCGCCACCGACCCCACCACTGCCGCCACGCTCGGCCCGGAGTTCGGCCGCATCCTCCAAGCGGGCCACCACTCGTTGCGCGAGGACTTCGAAGTCTCGACCCCCGAGCTCGATGCGATCGTCGAGTTCGCGGTCGCTCACGGAGCATTCGGCGCCCGCCTCACCGGCGCTGGCTTCGGTGGCTGCGTGATCGCGGCATGCCCGCAGGGCGAGGCAGCGGCCGTCGCGGCGTTGGTCGCGGACGACTTCGCGTCCCGCTTTGGTGCGCCCTGCACGTGGTTCGTCTCGCGAGCTGCCGGGGCCGCGGTCTCGCAGCGCCGCTGAACGGATTCGGCGCGAGCCAACGCCGCCGACCCGGAGGTGCGGCGGATCTCGCACCTCTAGCGATACTGCGTCCGCACCAGTTCGCAGGCCGCCTCGTCGAAGCGATCGTCGCGGCGCATCTGGCTGAAGAGCGCCAGCAGCTCGGGTTCGGTGAGCCGCCGCTTCTCCGGACCCGAGACGTCGAGGTAGACGCGCCCGCGGTGCATCGCCACCAGGCGATCGCCAAGAGTCGCGGCCTGCCGCATCGAGTGGGTGACCATGAGGGTGGTCGAACTCGACTGCTCGACCAGCTGCACCGTCAGCCCGATCACCAGCTCGGCGCTGCGGGGATCGAGCGCCGCGGTGTGCTCGTCGAGCAGCAGGACCTTGGGATTGGTGAGGGTCGCCATCAGCAAGGTGATCGACTGCCGCTGCCCTCCCGAGAGCAGACCGATGGGGTCGTCGAGGCGATCCTCGAGTCCCAGCCCGATTCGCGCGAGCAGGCCGCGCCACTCGGCGCGTCGGGCCCCACGCAAGAGCGGCGCGAGCGTGCGGGTGCCGCCGCGCTTGGAGGCGAGCGCGAGATTCTCCGCCACCGTCAGGTCGGGCGCGGTACCGGCGAAGGGATCCTGGAACACCCGGCCGACCAGGTGCGCTCGGCGGTGCTCGCGCCAGCCCGTCACATCGATCCCATCGACGAACACCCGACCCTGATCGAGTTCGAAGGCCCCGCAGATCGCGCCCTGCAGGGTGCTCTTGCCCGAGCCGTTGGTGCCGATCACGACCGTGAACGAACCCGGCTCGAGGGTGAGATTGACTCCCGCGAGCGCCCGCACCTCGTTGGCGGTGCCGGGGTTGAAGGTCTTGCGCACCGACTCAAGCCGCAGCATCGGCGCCTCCCGCTGCGGAAGCGAACCGCCGACCGCGTCGAAGGCGACGTCGACCGAAGTCCTTGATCCAATCGGGGCCCACGATCGCGACCAGCACCACCACCGCGGTGACCAGCTTGAGATCGTTGGCGTCGAGACCCATGCGGATGGCGATCGCCACCAGCAGGCGGAAGAGCACCGCACCCATCACCGCGCCGATCACCGCCAGCGGAATGGAGCGCACCGGCCCCACCAGGGTCTGGCCGAGGATCACGCTCGCCAGTCCCAGCACGATCACCCCGATTCCCATCTGGGCATCGGCGAAGGCCTGCATCTGCGCGAACAGTGCCCCCGAGAGCGCGATGAGCGCGTTCGAGATGGCAAGCCCCAGCACGATCATGCGGTCGGTGCTGGTGCCGAGGGCCCGCAGCATGCGCTCGTTGTCGCCGGTGGCCCGCATCGCCGCACCAAGTTCGGTCTTCAGGAAGAGCACCAGCAGCACCGCCGCCACCGCCGTCATCAGTCCGCTGGCGACGAAGAGGCCGAGGTCGGCGGAGGCGACTTCGCGCCCGGCGAGCAGGAACTCTTCACCGAAGACCCGCTCCGCCGCCCGCTCGAAGGGCGTGAACAGGGTGCCCGAGGTGATCGGCAGGTTGCTCGACCCCATCACCCGCAGATTCACCGAGTAGAGCGCCGTCATGGTGAGAATCCCCGCGAGGATGGGATTCACCTTGAACCGGACATGCACGAATCCGGTGACCATGCCCGCGATCGCACCGCCGGCCATGCCCGCGAGGGTCGCGGTGATCGGATCGGCGCCGTCCTTGAGCAGTCGTGCCGCGATCGCCGCCCCGAGAGGAAACGACCCGTCGGCGGTGATGTCGGGGATGCGGTAGACCCGGAACGAGAGGAAGACCCCGAGCGCGAGCACCGCGAACACGAGCCCGATCGAGATGGTGGCCAGAAGCAGGCTCATGCGTGCGGCTCCGTGCCCAGCCCCCACGCGAAGCAAACCCCACGAACGAACGCGGTCTCGAGGCCCTCGCGACTCCGCATGGCGTGCATGACGACGCGGAGCGGCTGCTCGGCAAGCAGCGTTCCGGCGGCCCTCACCTCGGCGGTGGCCGCGGGCACCGGGCGATAGCTCGCGACTGCGGCGTGGGCGTGCAGCCTCACCGCGCCGACATCGACGAGCGTCGCCTCGACCTCTGCGGAAAGCCGTCGGTGGTCGCCGCAGGCGACCCCGGCAACCACCAGCGACTCGCCACCGTGCATCGGCTCGCCGGCAAACCGCAGCGCGTTTCGCATCGCATCATCGCTCATCGAATCCGGTGAACCGGCCCACTCGTCCGGCGAGATCCGCGCCCAGGCTCCGAAGGCCCCGGCGCACTCGCCGAGCGCGACGAACGCGATCGGACCCTCCGCCCGTTTCACCAGCGCCTCCGCGAGCGAAGAGACCGAAACCACGCCGGTGCCGTCGGCTTCAAACCGACCCTGCCACATCGGAAGGCCCTCGACGACGAGCGCATCGCGGGCGATGAACGAGACCGCGTCCTGCTCGCTCGAGGCCAGGCAATCGGGCCTCGGTGCGGACGCCGGCTGCACCACCACCGTCCCCCCCGCCGCAAGCCCTTCCCCGAAGTGCCCCGCGGCCTCGGCCTCGCTTCCCGCGAGCGCGAAGTGGCCGATCGCCACCGTTCGCGCGGTGGCTTCGACGGCGCCGACCGGGAGCAGGCGCACCGTGGCCTGCGTCGAACCCACCGTCCGCAGGGTTCCAGACCAGCCTTCGCCGAAGCCTTGCGCGGACGACGTCGACGGCTGCTCGGCAAGAGTCGGGGCGAGCATCGATTCGAGCTTGGCGACCCGCAGCATGCCTCGCACCGCAGCGCTCGCCGAGACGATCGCAAGCGTCCCGCCCACCGCCCGAAAGCGCGTGAACGCCTGCACGAGGATTCCGATGCCCACCGACGAGATGAAGGTGACGCGATCGAAGTCGAGCTCGATCCGCGAACGTCCCGACCGGATCGCGGCTTCGAGTTCCTGGGAGGCCGACTCGGCCCACGCGGAGTCGATCCGGCCCTCGAAGGCCAGATGCACCGACTCCGCCCGCGTCGTGCGATCGACCTTCACGGCGCGGCCTTCGCTTCGTCGGGCAGGCGTCCGGCCTCATCGGTAAAGGTCGCGTCCGCGGCGACCTCCGGAGGCAGCGTCATGCCGAACTCCTCGAGCCGCGCCGGGTTGACGAGAAGCCGTGACGATTGCGGCGGCGAGAACGGAATCGCCGCCGGACTCTCGCCGCGAAGCACCCGATCGAGCATCTCGGCGCTCAGGGCACCGACCTGCTCGTAGTCGATCGAGACCGAGAGGGTCGCCCCCGCGTGCATCGCGCCGGTGGTGAACCCGAAGACCGGCACTCCCGCCCGGTCGGCGCTGCGGACGATCGAGTTGAAGCCCGAGCCGGAGGCGTTGTCGGAGATCTGCACCACAATCTCCGCGCCCTGCGCGACGAGACTGTCCGCGGCCTCGGGGATCTCGGTGGGCCGATCGGCGGGTGCGGTGATCACGGTGATCCCGGCCGCCTCGAGCTCTCCGACGAGCAGATCGCGGTGAAAGAGGCTGTTGGCTTCGCTCGGCGCGAACACCGTGCCCACGGTGCGGACTCTCGGCGCGACTGCGGCGAGCAGCTCCCGCATCCGCTTGGCGTCGAGTCGGGTCTCCGCACCGGTGACGTTCGGCAGATGGTCGCTCGCGGACCGGCCCGCCCCCGCCGCCACCCCCGAGGAGACCACCGAGAAGACGATGGGCAGGTCGCCCATGCGACGAAGCGTCGCCTGCAGCGCGGGTGTCGTGAAGGGCATCACCACGTCGGGCCGCTCCGACTCGATCGCAGCGGCGATGGTGTTGAGGGTCGCCGAATCAAGCTGGGCGTCACGGAAGGTCAACTTGATGTTGCGGCCGTCCTCGTAGCCGAGCCGGCCCAGTTCGGCGAGGAACCCCGCGTAGGCCTCCTCGACGTTCGTGGTGTTGCCGAAGGTGAAGATCGCCACCTCGGCGGCCCGCCCCGCGGCGATCCTCGGCGAATTCGCGCGGGCGGCCAGGATCGCCTCGACGGCCGGAGGCGTGAAGGACTGCGCAATCTCGCGGATCTCGACCTTCCCATCCGCGGCGATGATCCGCTCGGCCTGCTCGGCGAGCGAAGGCGGCACCGACCACGATTCGCCGAGCCCTCCGAGGTTGAGCCACAGGGTGCTCGGAACGAAGTTCTCGATGGGGATCTCCCGCGGCGGGGTGCCTGCGAGCACGAGATCGGCGATGGTCGCGGTCGCGAACCCGATCCCGCGATAGTCGGCTCCGTAGTTGACGGCCGAGCCGAACTCGGCGAGATCCGGGAAGTTGCTCACCACCGGAACCCCCATCCGCCGGCAGCGCTCGACGATGGGCTTGGCCGCGGCGATGGCGTTGGTGTCGGGCATGATCCAGAAGCAATCGATCCCACGGGCGAGGACGCCGTCGGTCGCCGTCATGACCTCGGTCACGCTTGCGGCGTTGGCGTCGATCATCTCGAGCCCCAGCTTCGCGCAGACGGAACGGGCGAGGTGGATCGAGGCCTCGGCGTTGGGTTCGGCTGGATTCCACACCGTGCCGAGGCGGCGCAGCGTGGGATCGCACGCAAGCGTGGCGGCGAAGAGCGCTTCGATCGGCTGGAAGCTGCCGATTCCGGCGAGCGTGGGCGGGCGAGCGGATCCTTCGGACCACGCGCCCATCGGAATGTCGATCGATTCCGGGGAGGTGACCATCCCGAACACCTGCGGCACGTCGGCCTTGTTCGAGCGCATGAACGACTGCGTTGCCACCGTCGAGAGCGTCACCACGAGGTCGTAGGGCCGTGCGGCAGTGGCCACCTGCGCGCAGATCTGCGCCAAGGTCCCCATGTCGCCCTCGGCGTTGAAGAGGTCGATGGTGGTCCCGGATCCCTCGTCGTACCCGCGCCCTCCGAGATGCTCGAGCAGACCGTCTCGGCACTGCACGATCACCTTGATCGATGAGATCTGCACGACCGCGATTCGCTTGGGGGCCGGTGCGCCGAACGCCGCGGAGGACGGCCCGGAGCGGTCGGTCAGCACCAGCGTCGCCGACGCCGCCGCGATCAGCACGATCCCGAGCAGCAGTCGACGAAGCGCTTGCAGCATGGTGCGGGAGAGTACTCGCGAACCGCTCGGCGAAGTTGGATCGCCGCCCCGCCCTTCACTCCCTCGGCTTCGATTCGCTCAGGAACGTCATCGCCTCCGCCCACCAGGGCTCCGCGGCACCGCCGGGCCAGTCGTTGTGGCCGCAGCCTGCGAAGCGCCAGCAGCGCTTGGGTTCGGCGAGCGACGCGAACAGCCGTTCGGCGTGGCGAGGCGGGATGATCTCGTCCTGCTCTGCGATGCAGATCGCGACCGGGCACGCGATCGACGCGAGGTTCGCCACGGTGTCGTAGCGATCGCGCAGGATCCAGCGAACCGGCAGCAGCGGGAACTTCTCCTGGGCAAGGCTGGTCAGATCCGCCCACGGCGTCACCAGCAGCAGACCAGCCGGCGGAGCGTCCAAGCCCGCGGCAGCAGCCGCGGCGACGCCCGCACCAAGCGATTCCCCGGCGAGCACCAGCGGATCGCCGAAGGCCTGCCGCGCAAGGCGAATGGTCTCGCTGGCGTCGGCCACCATCGAGACTTCGCCGAGCGAGCCATCGCGGGCGCCGTAGCCGGGGTACTCCGCGAGGATCGTGCGCCAGCCGAGTTCCGCGAGCGCCAGCGCCCAGTAGACGCGATCGGTCGCCTGTCCGGCGTTGCCATGAAACACCACCACCGTGCCCGCCGGCGCCGCACCACGAGGTTCAAACAGAAATCCGCGATGGGCCGCCCCCGCTTCAGGCCACGGCGTGATGCCGATCGCACGGGCCTCGGCTTCGACCGATTCGAGGGGCGCACGACTTGGGAAGTAGAGCAGTTGATCCTGAAGCATCGCGCACCCTGCCACCACCGGCGCTGCGACCGCCAGAACACTCACGAGTGTTCGAACCAGCCGTCGGACGCGGGGCGATCCTGAGTTCATCCGCATGGTTGATCGGGAACAGGCGTAGCCGCCGCCGAGGATATGCGGTTGCCGCTCGGACCGCGGTCTCGAGGAAGTGCGGCGCCTACAGCACGATGCGGCGGCCGCGGAGATAGTCCCAGACCACGAAGCGATCGAGCTCCTCGCCCCCCACGAAGAGCACCCGCCCTCCGGTCGACTCCGCGAGCCGATGCGCAAAGCGGACATCGTCCTCGCTCTGCGACCAGCTCGGCAGCAGGAAGATGTTGATGACGATGCCCTCCGCCTTGCAGCGAAGCGCTTCTCGCATCGTCTCGCGCTCGGTGCGGGGATCGGGCGGGTACAGCATGTAGAGCATGCTGTCCTCGAAGTGCGCGGTGGGCAGGCCGTCGGTGAGCAGGAAGACCTGACGGTTGGTGGTGTCCTGAGTAGCCAGCACTTGCCGCGAGAGCGCCAGGGCCCGCTGGATGTTGGTGAAGTGGAGCGGCAGGTCGAGTTCGGTGATCTCGGGATCGCTCATGTCCGCCCGCAGCCGCACCACCGGATCGTGGATCGAGACGATCTTGGGCATGAGTTCCACGATCTCGCCGGGCCGCCGCAGCCGGGCGAGGGTGTCCATCTCGACGACCTGCAGGAAGTCGCCGGGGTACTCGCTGCGGATGAGCCCATCGAGGGCCAGGGCCATCTTCTTGCAGGCGATGTACTGCCCGCCGTAGCGCATCGAGCCGGACATGTCGAGCACCAGCGCCGTCGCGCACTTGGGAGTCCGGCGGGTGCGATGCACCACCAGATCCTCCGGGGCCGGTCGACCGCGTCCGGTGCGAGCCACCGCGTTGAGAATCGACTGCGGCACATCGAGCGAAGCCGGCGAGTCGCCGAACTCGTAGGGACGGGTCGAAGGCAGTTCGATCGCGCCGTCGCGGCTCACCACGCCTTCGTGCCGACCCCGGCGAGCATCGGAGAGGTCGTTGAAGATCGCCGACAGCAGCCGCTTCTGGTAGGTCCGCAGCGCCTTGGGCGAGGCCTGGTATCCCTCGGCGGTTCGCTCGAGTCCGGCCTCCTCGGCCATCTGCCGCAGCAGCTCGTTCACCCGACGCTGCAGTCCCTCGAGGTTCTCGAGTTCCTCTTCGCCGACGAACTCGCTCAACGCGTCGAGGTCGACCACCGCCGGCTTGGCGTTCTCGAGCGCCTCCTCGATCTGTTCGAGCAGGCGATCGATGCGGGCGAGTTCCTCCTTCACCTCGAGCGCCGTCGGCACATCGAGGGCTTCGCGGCCGGTGAAGGGATAGTTGGCGGCGAGGGACTCGACGGCGAAGCGGTCTCGAAGCCGCGCGATCGCCCGCATGAGTTCGCGTGCGAGATCGCTCCCGTCGGCGAGCCGACGATGGATTCGCTCGAGCTGGCTCAGCTGGCCGCGATCGAGCCAAGGCAGGATCTGCGGCGCGAGTTCATCCGGCACCGAGACCGCCTTGGCCGCGGCGCGATAGGCGTCGTCCGCCGCGTCTTCGGCGGGTGCGGGGTCGTAGCGCTCGAGGATCTTCCGCTTCCGCGCCTCGAGCATCGCCTTGATCGCCTCGAGGCTCGGCCCGAAGCCGGCGATCTGCGAGGGATCGATGCGGATCGCCTCCGCGAGTTCAGCCTCGGTGAAGCGGCGCCGCGAGCCGTAGGTCAGCAGATGGTCGAGCATCGCATCCGCGGCGTCGCCGCCGCGCTGCGGGTTCGATGGCGGCGGGAACTCGAGCGGGTCGTAGCGCAGGTAGGTGTGCACCACGCCGCCAAGCGGCGGATGCGGCCTCGGCTCGCGGCCGGAATCCGCCGCGACCTCGTCTCGTGGCGCCTCGCTCACGTGCCCGGCGCCTCGTAGGAGATTCGCCCGTGCTTCTCGCTGCGCGAGAGCCGATCGGTCGCCCACATTCCCGCGAGCACGAACTCGCAGCAGCTGGCCCGCACCGCGGCATCGTTCGCGGCGTTCACCTCGAAGGCCTTGCTCCACGCCGCCGGCGCCACCCGCAGGGCCGCCTCGTAGGCGGTCGAGGGAAGCATGTCTCCCACTTCCACCCGCACCCCTTCCGCGAAGACCTCGACGATCGGCGCGAGGCCGTGGGCATCGACGTACTCCTCGAAGACGGTGGAGATCGCCCCGGCCACGATCGCGTCGATCGCCTGGGCCTCGGTCATCTGGTGCGAACCCATGAGATCGAGCTCGAGCTTGCCGATGGCGCTCGACTTGAGATGGGCGAGGTCGCTGATCCGCGGCACCGCCGGACGCTCGCCGAGCGAGATCGCCCGCCGCCGCGCGTTGGCGATCATGGTGCGGTAGTTGGCGATGGCGAAGCGGGCGCTGACGCCGCTGGCCTGGTCGACGAGCCGCGAGCTGCGGGCGCTGCGGGCGATCTCCTCGACGATCTCTTCCATGAACGGCGGCACCACCACCGGGAAGTCGCCGTCGAGTTCGATGCCCGCTTCCTGCCGGGTGATGGCCATGCCGGTCGAGCGCTCGCGGGGGTAGTGGGTCGCGATGGTCGAGCCGATGCGATCCTTGAGCTGCGGAATCACCTTGCCGGAACGGTTGTAGGTGGAGGGATTCGCGCTGAAGAGCACCAGGATGTCCAGGTCGAAGCGCACCGGATAGCCGCGGATCTGCACGTCGCGCTCTTCAAGGATGTTGAAGAGCCCCACCTGCACCAGCTCGTCGAGGTCGGGCAGCTCGTTCATGGCGAAGATGCCGCGATGCTGCCGCGGGATGAGCCCGAAGTGCAGCGCCTCCTCGGCGGACATCGAGGTGCCCGAGATGAGCTTCGCGGGATCGATCTCGCCGATCACATCCGCGAACTTGGTGCCGGGGGCGAGCCGCTCGGCGTAGCGATCGTCGCGATGCCACCAGGCGATCGGAACCTCTTCCGGCGGCCGCGATGCCAGCAGCTCGCGGCCGGCGCGGGTGATCGGCCGCTCGGGATCTTCATGCACCGGCGATCCGGGCAGGTCGAGATACGGCAGCCACTCGTCGAGGAACCGCGGCAAGAGCCGCATCAGCCGACTCTTGCCCTGACCCTTCTCGCCGAGGAAGAGCAGGTCGTGTCCCGCGAGCAGGCCGTTGGCCACCTCCGGCAGCACGGTGTCGTCGTAGCCGACGATGCCGGGGAAGAGCGTCGAAGCCCCCGCAGCGCCCGATCGCGTCGCCGCCACCAGCGCCTGGGTGAAGTTCTCGCGCAGTTCGTCCTTGACCGATCGCGACCGCCACCCCGAGGCTTGCAACTCCGCGAGGGTGCGAATCGGGGAGGGCCGACGCGAGCTGCCGAGGGCAGTAGGTGACGAGATCGTGGTCATGGTCGCATCTTCGCATGCGGCTCCGCTCGGCTTCAGGGGAAAGGCCAGGATCTCGCCGCAAGTTTCGGCCCGGCGACGACCCCGCCGCCCCGACCCTCAGCCGGCGGATCCCGCGCCGCCCCGCTTCCGCTCGACCCAGCCCTCGGCGAGTCTCCAGCAGCGGTGGATCTTGCGGTTTCGGAAGTCCTCCGGCACCGAACGGTGGCTGATCTCCTGGCACCCGAAGCCCGGCGGCACCGCGTCCGGCGCGAGGTCGAAGCCGCGCGAATTGGTCGAGAAGAAGACCTCGCCCTTGGGCGCCACGAACCGCGCGATCCACCTGAGCAGTTGCGGATGGTCGCGATCGATCGAGAACGACTCCGCCTTCATCCGCTTCGAGTTCGAGAAGGTCGGCGGATCGCAGACGACGAGGTCGTAGCGTTCTTCCGCCGACGCCGGCCCCGCCTCGAGCCACTGCAGGCAGTCGGTGTGGATCGCGCGATGTTCGGGGTCGAGGGCGAAGCCGTTCAGGGCGAGGTTGCGACCGTACCACTCGAGGTAGGTCTTCGACATGTCGACGGTGGTCGTCGCGACCGCGCCGCCCGCCCGCGCGTGCACGCTGAAGGCACCCGTGTAGGCGAAGAGGTTCAGCACCCGCTTGCCCGACGCTCGCTGCTGCACCGAGAGCCGCGTCGGCCGGTGGTCGAGAAAGAGCCCCACGTCGAGGTAGTCGGAGAGGTTCACCTCGAACCGCAGCCCGTGCTCTGCGACCACCTTGGTGCGACCGGCATCGCCCACGCGTTCGTACTGCTCGCGGCCGCCCTCGTCGCCGACCTGCCGCCCTCGATGCTTGACGAAGAGTCGCTCCCGCGGGATGTCGAGCCCGGCGAGGATCTCCGCCTCGCTGTCGCGGCGATGGTCGAGCTCCTGCTGCGGCGTCTCGTCCTTCTTGCGCCGGAAGAGCCACGCGACCGCGTCGCCTGCGCGGGCGAGATCGACCGGCGCGCCCGTCGCGGGATCGACGTCGGCGTACCAGTCGACGATCGCCGGATACTCCGGCACATCGCGCTCGTAGAGGCGGAAGCAGGAGATCCCCTGCCGCCGCCCCCACTTCGCCAGATGCTTCATCCGATTCGCAAGCCGCTCGCCAAGCATGGGGCGGAAGCGTAGCGGGAGGATCCTCCGGGATCTCGACGAGGCGACCCTACCCTTCGGTTGTCAAGACTGCCGCTCGACCGCCGCGCCTTCCGTGCCTTCCCAGGAGCCACCCCATGAACCACGCATCGATTTCGCACGCCATCTCCGGACTCGCCGGCGCCTCGCTCGTCGTGCTGCTCGGCCTCGCTCGCGCACCGCAGACTCCGCCGGTGACGACCACCAGCGCGGCCAGCCCCGACGAGGTCGTGCTCTTGCTGCGGTCGATCGATCAGAAGCTCGACTCGCGGCTCGTCGCCACCCCGGCCACGATCGGCCAAGCGGTGCACCGGGTCGGATTCATCGCCGAAAGTCTCGACAAGGACATGAAGCAGCTGCTCACCGACACCCGCAAGCTCGTCTCCGACGTCGGGTCGATCCAGTCCCGCTCGCGCAACTGGCGACCGTGATCGACTGCGCTCCGCGGCCAGGCCCGAAGTTCACCGTGCGAACGACCTCGCAGCGAGCCCGATCCACCCTCTACACTCGCCTCGATGCCGTCGCCCGAGGCTGGCCCTGAACTCCCGCCTGGATTCGTCCTCGCCGAGATGCCCCCGGCGGCTCGCGAGGCCTTGGAATCCGCCCTCGACCAGTCGGGCATCGAGCTCGGGCCCACCGCGATCTGCACCCACCCGCAGGGATGCGACGTGCTCGTCGATGCGAGTTGGACCGAGTCCAACGACGAACACCACACCGAGATCCGGCGCACGCTGCTGTTCTTCCATCGTCCGCAGGCGCGCTTGCCCGAGTTCGAGCTGATTCCGCGGCAGTCCCTCGCCGACCGCATGGCACTGGCGATGTTTCGCTTCGCGGGCGTGCCCACGCTCGACCTCGACGGCGAGCCGGAGTTCTCCAAGCGATTCCTGGTGATCACCGCCAATCCAGAGTCGGCGCGGGTGCTGCTCGGCCGCGACACCATCGACGCCTTTCTCGCTTGCCACGACCTGCGGACGAAGTTCTTCGGCCGCGGCGCCATCGTCCATCGGGTCCGAGGCGATGTCGGGCTCACGCGTCGGGTTCGCGACGAGCGGCTCGACGGCCCGGCGCGTCGGCAGTTCGTCGCCGACGCGCGCCTGGTCGCTTCCGCGATCGTCGACGACCCCGAGGCGAGCCGCCGCGCCGTCGCGGCGGTGCCCGGCTCCTACGGCGCAGAGGCCAAGGCGACCTACGAGCGCTCGGGCGGCTTCATCGGCCGCGCGGTGCGCGGCATGCTTGTCACCGCAGCGATGGTCGAGTCGCTTCGCGAGCAGCCGCCACCTCGGCGCGACATTCCTGCTCCGATCGCGCGGCGGGCCTGGCGCGGCACCCACTTTCCCCTGCTCGTGGTCGGAGGGCTCGGACTCGGGTTCGTCACCATGGGCACCATCGGCATCCTCACCGCGAGGCCCGGCACCGACAACCTCATCGGCGGCATCGTCTTCAGCATCGTCGGCACCCTCGCGCTGGTGGCGACCGGGTTCATCATCCGACATCGATCGATCCGCAAGCGAATGGTGCGCTGGGGCACGGTGGCGTCGGGGTCCGTCGAGACGGTCGAGGCCACCGACACCAGCATCAACAACGACCGCATCCACCGCATCACCTTCACGCTCGACGGCGAGTCGGAAGCGAGGATCGCGAAGATGGGTTCGGCTGCGGCGAGGGCGGCGCGGCGCCTCCGCGACTCCGGCGGCCGCACCTGGGTTCTGGTCGATCCCAAGTCGCCCGCGCGGGTGCTCTGGCCGCAGGGTTGGGTGATCGACGCCAAGGACTGAGTCGCCGGCGCTTCGCCCACGAGCCGCGCGACTCAGCCCGCGGCGATGCGGATGAGTCCCGCCCCGAGTTCGGCGATCACCAGCGCGCCGGCGGCGCCGAGCACGATCGCCGCGACGAGCACCGCAAGGATCTCGCCGGCAAGCACCCGACGAATCGTCCACGGGCTCGCGCCGATCGCGCCCATCACCAGGATCTCGCCGCGACGAGCCCGGATCGAGAGGGCGATGACGAGCGCCGCCAGCAACGCCGTCACCACGACGAGCACCGCCACCACGCCGTCGAAGAGCCGCTTCACCCTGACCACCGTGGCAAGCAGGTCGTCGATCACCAGCGCCGGCCGCACCGCCTGCCGCGACTCCGGTTCGTCGAGCCGCGCCTCGGCGATCGTGCCGGCCCGCTCGCTCCGCGGGAAGACGAGGATCGCAGAGACCGGCATCGAGCCTTCTTCGCCGTGCAGGTGGAAGCCGGCGAGGTTGTCCTCGCGCACCTCGTAGTACTCGCGGATTCCCTCGTCGAGCACGATCTCGCCGCCGTCGCGGCCGATGATGGTGGTCGCCGGCATCGAGATCGCATCGGCGTGGCCGTGCAGCAGCCCCGAGAGGATCCACGCGGTGCGGACCTCGACGAAGACCGCCTCGTCGTCGGGCGTGCCGCGAGGCGCCAGCACGCCGCGCACCCGCATCTTGAGCGGCGGCGCCGTGGCGAGGTCGTACGCCTCGCGGGGATCGGAGAAGAGTTCGTCTCCCGCCGCGATCCCGAGCTCCTGCGCCACGGCGGCGCCAAGCACGCAGTCGCCAAGCCGCTGCAAGAGATGGCCCGAGGCAGCCATCAGACCGCGGACCTCGAAGTAGTCGAGGCGGGTGCCCACGACGGGATGGCCGCGAGCGGTGAAGCCGAGGCAGAGCGGCACCGCGAGGAGGTCGCGGTTCTGGTCGAGCGCCGTCACCTCGGCAAAGGGCAGCGGCTCGAGTTCGGCCTTCTGAAAGTAGAGCGACGCGAGCACGAGATCGATGGGACTGCCGGCGCTGCCCACCACGAGCGGCGTCGCCGCGGCGCGGCTTCGCAACGACTCGGCGTAGCGATCGAGGAGCAATCGCCCCGCCACCGGCAGCAGCACCGAGACCGCCAGGCACGCGACCAGAATCGCGGTCTGCGGCCACTCGTGCGCGAGCCGGCGCACCACCAGAAGCGGCGTGCCCCTCATGTCTCCGCTCCTCGGGTCACGCTCATGAGCGAACGCAGCTCGATCACCCGATCGAAGCGCTCGAGCAGCGAGTGGTCGTGGGTGACCATGAAGAGGGTGCGGTGTCCCTGCCGCGCCGCGTCGATCAGCAGATCGACCGCGATGCGGGCGGTGTCGGGATCGAGGCTTCCCGTCGGTTCGTCGGCTGCGATGAGCACCGGGTCGGCGACGAGGGCCCGGCAGACCGCGACCCGCTGCCGCTCGCCATGACTCAGGCGCCGCGGCTTGCGGGCGAGCATCGCCTCGATCGCCATCGAGCGAGCGAGTTCGCAGGCCCGTGCGGTGGCGGAGTCGAGATCGCCGAGGGTGCGGTCGAGGTGATAGGGCAGCAGGATGTTCTCGAGCGCCGAGAGCGACTCGAGCAGCCTCAGGTCCTGGAAGACGAGCCCCACGCGGCGGCGTCGCCAGGCCCGCAGCGGCGCATCGCCGAGTGCGTGCAACGGCACGCCGTCGATCTCGATCGAACCGGCGTCGGGACGGCGAATCCCGACGAGCATCTCGAGCAACGTGGTCTTGCCGCAGCCGCTCGGACCGACGCAGGCGACGGTCTCGCCGCGGGCGAGTTCGAAGCGCTCGATCGACATCGCAAACGGACCACCTCGGTGGCGGAAGCGAAGGTCGCGGATCGTGGCGAGGGGCGTCACACCTCGAACTCCTCGTCGTCGCCGGCTGCTTCGGGCGGGTCGCCGGTGCCGTCGTCCTCCGGCTCGTCGACGCGCCGCTGCGAGATCAGTTCGTCTCCCGCGATGCGCCAGCCCTCGTCGGTGGCGACCACGAGAAAGCGTCCCTCGTACTCGTTGGTTCGGAAGTGCCCATGGCCCCAGTGGTAGACCGCGCCGTCGACCTGCCACTTGCACCGCACCGTGAACCCCACCCGCTGCGAGTCGCGCGAGCCGGACACGATCGATTCGGTTCCGCCCGAGTCAGCGCGAGTCGGCGAAGATTCGCCGCCGGGTCCAGCACCCGCGCCCGCCGCGGCCTCCGCGTTCAGGTTCCCGTTCGCGACCAGCGGCGCCGGATCGACCGGCGGCTCGACCAGCCCGATCGACTCGATCTCGATCTCGAGCGGACGCAACTCGATCACGCGGCCGACCGCGCCGCCTTCCTCTTCCATCACCAGGCTTCGCCGCACCGTGCGATAGACCCGCGGCAGCAGCGGCCCGTCGACGCAGGTCGCAAGGGCGTCGTAGACCTCGCCCTCCTCGTCGAGATCGAACGAGGCGTAGATCCCCCGCTGCAACGGCGTGAAGATCGCCGCGGCCTCCTCGACACTCGGCAGCGGCGACTCTTCGCGCGACAGCACGATCGGCCAGGCCTTCCTACCCACCGTCGCCACGGTGGCGGTGGCGAGCAGGATCACCGCCGCCAAGCCCCCGCCGCGGCGCCACCCTCGTTGCAGCGAGATCGCCGCGAGGATCGCGCCCGCCGTGCACACCGCGACCGGCAGCATCGCGAGGGTCCGCACCACCGGCGGCGGCGGGGCTGCCGGCACCGCCATCGATGCGGCGGCCGCTTCCTCCAGGGTCGGAGCGTGCCAGATGAACTCGGGCTCCTTCTCCGTCAACTCGATCAGGTCGCGCTTGCCCGGCGAGAGCAGCTCGACCGTGATGATCATGGGAAGCGGTTCGTCGAGGGTGCTGAGGGGATCGGGCGGGAAGTCGCGCCATCGAATCGCCACTTCGCTGGGCAGCGACTCGGTGGGATAGTCGAGGGTGAAGGCGATCTTGCGCAAGCCGCGCATGCCGGTGTTGACGAAGAGCGGCAGAAGGTCTGGATCGGGCGCGTTGACGAGAACCTCGCCGAGTTTTGGCGTCGCGGCGAGTCCGTCGATCGAGACGATCGGGAAGATCGAAGGCGTCGCGAAGTGCGCTGCAAGCAGGTCGCGAAGCGCCCAGACTTCAGTCGGCGCGATGGCGCCGGGATCCTCGCGCGGAAACTCGAAGAGGGTGTCGAGGAAGACGAGGTTCGGGCTCAACTTGACCTCGACCCCCTGCTCGCGGATGCGAACCACCACCTCGCAGTGCGGCCCATCCTGCGGGTGCAGGTCGGCCTCGGCGGCCGCGGTCGCCGCGATCAGCCCGAGCCCAACGCCGCCAAGGACCAGGCCGACCGGAAGCCCTTGCCGGGGTCGGCGTGCGGCCGTCACTGGAACCGCGGCGAAGGGCGATCCTGATGGCAACGACCCGGACCCCCGAGACCCGTGGCTGCTTCCGCAAGCGCGAGCACCCGAAAGCCCAGCGACCGGCGGCGACGCGGCCCGATCCAGCGCCGGCACCGCTGCTCCCTCGGCGGAACTCGGGTCGATTCCACCTCCGAGCCTGCCGCGGCCACCGCATTCAGAAAACCGCAGCTTCGTCACCACCCGGCGGATCGTCCCGGTCGGCATGGCGGAAGGCGGGGTCATGCGGTGTTGCTTCGATCGGGGGCGGAAACCGCGAGCTTCGCTCCCGGTAAGGAGTCCGGCGACTTTATCATCGCCGCCTCGCGATCGACGTCCGTCCGTCGCCCTCGCCATCTGGCTCAGGAACCTCTCCATGCACTCCATCCTTCGCCCCGCGCGACCCTTGGCTCGGCTCGCGCTCGTCGCCGCGTTCGTTTCGTTCGCTGGTTTCGCAGCCGCGCCGGCGTGGGCGCAGGAGTCCGGTTCCGCCGAGGCGACTGGGCCGGCCGGAACATGGCGCATCACCGGCACCACCCCCGAAGGCGGCGAGTACGTCAGCGAGTTGATGCTCGACCTCGGAGCGGACAACGCGGTGTCGGGCTCGGTCAAGGTGCCGCGGCTGGGGATGGACGGCTCGATCGACGGATCGTTCGATCCCGCGAGCGGCGGCCTCAAGTTGACGCTTCGCTTCGGATCCGCCGACGTCGAGATGGCGATCCCGGCAGAGTTCGTGATCGAGGGCAACTCGCTGCGGGGCGAAGCCGAGGGCATGGAAGGCGCGACCATCGCCTTCACCGGCAGCCGCGTCACCGCGGAGATGCTCTTGGCGGAAGCCGAGGCGCTCGCCGCGACCGAGGCGGCAGCCGCCGCGACCGCCAGCATGTCGCGCACGCCGCTCAGCGATGCCTTCAAGTCGGCCGACCCGGAGGTGCTCGAGTTCAACGAGCATGTCACGGTGCTTGCCAGCCCGTGGATGCAGGGCCGCCTGCCCGGCACCCGCGGCATGGAACTCGCTCGCGAGTACATGGAGTGGCAGCTGCGGAAGATCGGCCTCGAGCCGGCGGTGCCGGTCGAGGGCTCGAGCGGAAGCACCTTCCGCCAGCCCTTCTCGCTCGGCAGCAACGATGTCGTCTCCGGCCAGCACCTCGAGGCGGCCATCGACGACCAGGTGATGGAGTTCGCCCTCGGCAGCGACTTCGAATTCACCGCCATGGGCACCCCCGGCGAGGTCGAGGGGCCGGTGGTCTTCGTCGGCTACTCGATCGAGGAAGGCGAGAACGGCTACGCGAGCTTCGCCGAGGAGGAGGACCTCTCCGGCAAGATCGCCCTCATGCTTCGCTTCGAGCCCATGAACGACGAGGGCGGAAGCCTCTGGAGCGAGCGGGGCTGGTCGAGCAATGCCTCCTTCCAGCGCAAGTTCGCGGCGCTGGCCCGTCGCAACCCCGCGGCGGTGATCCTCGTCAATCCTCCCGGCGCCAACGATCCTCGCGCCAGCGAACTCATCAAGCGCGGCACCAAGACCGCGGAGGTGCCGGTGGTCATGATGACCCCGGAGGCCGCCGATCGCATGGTGCGGCTGATCGACGACGAGGAGCGAAGCCTCATGGACCTTCGTCGCCTCGCCGACTCCGGTGAGAAGGCCTTCCAGCTTTCCGACGACGCCTCGGTGTCGCTCGCGGGCCTCGTCGAGTCGATTCCAGTCACCGCCGAGAACGTGATCGGCCTGCTGCCCGGGCGCGGCGGACTCGAGAACGAGTTCATCGTGATCGGCGGCCACCTCGACCACCTCGGCTTCGGCGACTTCGGTTCGCGACGCGGCGCAGGCAACCTGCATCCGGGCGCCGACGACAACGCCTCGGGCGCCGCCGGGGTGATGATGCTCGGCAAGAGCCTCAAGCGGGCCTACGACGAACTGCCGCCGGAGACGCCGCTGCGTTCCATCCTCTTCATCGGCTTCGACGCCGAGGAGAGCGGCCTGAACGGAGCCCGCCACTATGTGCGCAATCCGCTCGCGCCGATCTCCGACCACTCGCTGATGATGAACTTCGACATGATCGGCCGCGTCGAGAACAAGCGGCTGAGCGTCTCCGGCCTCGGCTCGGGCGAGGGACTCAAGGAGTGGGCCCAGCCATTCTTCGAGGCTTCCGGTCTCGAGGTGGTGCAGGGCGATGGCGGTGGCGGCGGCAGCGACCACGCCGCCTTCAACTCCGCGGGCGTGCCGGTGCTCTTTGCGATCTGCGCCGACTTCCACGCCGACTACCACACCCCTGACGACACCCCCGAGAAGCTCAACCGCGAGGACGCGGTGCGGACGATCCAGCTCTGGCACGAACTCGCCCTCGCCGCCTCGCAGCGACCGGAGAAGTTCACCCAGCCCGCCGGGGCGTCCTCGGGCGATCGCGCCCGCGGGCCGCGGCTCAACGTGCGCTTCGGCGTTCGCAGCCGACCGGCCGAGGGCGGCACCGGTCTCGAGGTGGTGAGCGTCTCGGCGGGCAGTTCCGCCGACGGCGCCGACATCGCCCCGGGCGACATCATCCTGCAGCTCGACAAGCAGGAGGTGAACTCCCGCGAGGATCTCGTGAGCCGGCTGCGGGACAAGAACCCCGGCGACGTGCTCAGCGTCACGCTCCTTCGCGACGCCGAGGAGAAGCTCGTCTACGTGACCCTCAAGGGCGCCGACTGATTCAGGTTCGCCGGAGCGTTGGCGAGCGCGGTCCGCTGCCCGAACCGCTACTCTGACCGCATGCCGGTGTTTCGCCTGCGACTCGTCGATCTCCACCGACGCCTGATCGAGCCGGCGCGGGTGACGGTCGAGGGCGAGCGGATCACCGCCATCGAGGCCCTCGGCCCGGACGACGCCGTCGACGACGGTTTCCTCATGCCCGGGTTCGTCGACGCCCACGTGCACGTCGAAAGCAGCATGCTGCCGCCGGTCGAGTTCGCCCGCGTCGCGGCGCGGCACGGCACCGTCGCCACCATCAGCGACCCCCACGAGATCGCGAATGTGCTCGGCGAGGAAGGCGTGGCGTTCATGCTCGCAGAGGGCGAAAGGGCCTGCATTCCCATCGCATTCGGCGTGCCGAGCTGCGTGCCGGCAACCAGCTTCGAATGCGCCGGCGCCACCCTCGACGCCGCCGCGGTCGCCCGCATGCTCGCCGACCCGCGGCATCGCTACCTCTCGGAGATGATGAACTGGCCCGGTGTGCTTGGTGGCGATGCGGAGGTCGCCGCGAAGATCGCCGCCGCGAAGCGCCTCGGCAAGCCGATCGACGGCCATGCTCCTGGCCTCACCGGCGAGGACGCTCGCCGCTACGCGGCCGCGGGAATCTCGACCGACCACGAGTGCTACACCCTCGAAGAGGCGCGCGACAAGGTGGCCGCAGGCATGATGGTGCTGATCCGCGAGGGCAGCGCCGCCCGCAACCACGATGCCCTGTGGCGGCTGGTGGGCGAGCATCCGAACGCGGTCATGTTCTGCACTGACGATGCCCACCCCGACGATCTGCTCGTGGGCCATCTCGATCGCACCGTGGCCGCCTGCGTCGCGGGCGGCCTCGATCGCTTCGATGTGCTGCGGGCCGCGTGCGTGGTGCCGGTCGAGCACTATGGCCTTCCCACCGGTCTGCTCCGCGTCGGCGACCGCGCCGACTTCATCGTGGTCGACGACCTCGACTCCTTCCGCGTCCGCGAGACCTGGATCGCCGGCCGCTGCGTCGCGCGAGAAGGGAAGTCGCTCGAATCGTTCTCCGCCTGCCCCACGCCCAATCGCTTTCGCGAGGCGAGCTTCTCCGACGAGGACTTTGCCCTGCGGGTCGAGGGCGAGCGGCCGCGGCAGGTGCGGGCGATCGCGGTCGAGGACGGCCAACTCGTCACCGGCGAGGCGATCGCCTCGCTGCGGCCGCGCGATGGCGTGCTCGAGCCCGATCCCGCGAGCGACACCCTGCTGCTATCGGTCTGCAATCGCTACGAGCCGGCGCCGCCGGCGCTTGCGTTCGTGCGGAACATGGGCCTTCGTCGCGGCGCCATCGCCAGCAGCGTCGCCCATGACTCCCACAACGTCGTCGCCGCCGGCGCCGATCGCGGCTCGATCGCCGCAGCGGTGAACGCGGTGTTTGCGGCCAAGGGCGGACTGGCGGTGGCGAGCGAAGGCGGGGTCGAAGTGCTGCCGCTGCCGATCGCCGGACTCATGAGCGACCGACCTGCAGAAGAGGTCGCTGCCGCCTACCAGTCGCTCTCGAGGCAGGCTCGCGAACTCGGTTCGCCGCTGCGAGCCCCCTTCATGACGCTCTCGTTCCTTGCGCTGCTGGTGATCCCCGCACTCAAGCTCGGCGATCGCGGGCTCTTCGACGCGAGGGCGTTCCGCTTCGTCGATGCGGTGATCGACTAGGCCTCGGCGAGGTCCGACCCGCGACCGCGCATCGGACTGGGAATCAGCGCTCGACCTTGATGCTCGGGCCGGGAACCGGGCGGCCCGCCGGCGACCACGGCGCCGCCGCGGCGGCACGCAGCACGCGGCCATCGTCGGTGCCGATGAAGAGGTCGCCGTTCCACCACGCGATCGCGGTCGGCGCGGCCTCGAAGAGTTCGAGCATCTCGACCGGCGTCCGACCCGCCCGCAGGCCTGCGAGCGAGAAGGAGAGCACGCTCGCTCGGTCGGGGTCGGCGGCATGATTGGCCACCATCACGAATTCGCCGGGCTCTGCGCCTGGCGCGATGTCGACCACCGAATACTCCGACCACGAATCGAGAGGCTCGATCGCGCCGCTCTCGACGAGGAACATCCGGGTCGAGCGGTCCGGGTTGCGGGCGAGCACGAGGCCGGTGTCGCCGTCGAGCGGCCAGGTCCGCATCACCATCATCCCGGCGAGATCGCCGGCTTCGTCTGCGGTGAGTTCGGTGAACGATTCCTCCCGAAGCATCACGTGGCGGCCCTCGACCGGCCCGCCGTCGACGAAGGGATTCACGTAGCCGAACACGAAGAGCGCGTCGCCGGAGGGAAGCAGCCGCCGGAACCGGGTGTCGCCCTTGCCGGCATCGGGAAACATCACCCGCAGCGCGGGCTCGAAGGTGACGCCTCCGTCGGTGCTCTTCCAGAGGTAGCGGAAGATCTCGCCCGACTCCCACTCGCCGCGATCCGCCGAGCCCGATCCGACCGCCCAGATCGCACCGTCGTGGCCGCAGATGTCGTGCACGTGCTCGCCGCCGGGGATCGAGCGGAACTTCCGCCACGTCGGATCGCCGGGTTGCGCAAGCAGCATGAAGACGTTGCCCTCGATGAGTCGCTGCGGCGCCGGCTTGGCCTGGGTCCAGAGTTCGTCGGGATCGTTGGAGTCGACGCCGGCCTGCCAGAGCATGCCGTCGATCACGCGGTAGGGCTCGATCTGCTCTTCACCGGTGTCGGTCTGCGTGCGCTGCGGTGCGCCTTGGGGCATGTCGAGGTCGGGCGGGCCGGCAAGCACCACCGCGGACTTGGGCTGCGGATCGGACGCATCCTCGAAGTAGCGGAACTCGATCGGGGTCTGCGTGCCCATGTTGCGGGTGGCGTCGCCGTAGGCGATCCAGAGCCTCGCCGGTTCGCGACCTGGACCGTCCGGGTCGAAGGTCTCAAGCGCGGTGATCGACGTGGTGAAGCCGTCGGGAAACTTCTCGCGACCGATCGCGAGATAGTCGGCGATCGGCTCCGACCAGGTCTCCGCGGCCTGATACGGCGGCGTCACCACCCGCGGCACCGGCGGCGGTGGCGGCGCGGCGCAGCCGGTCGCAAGCGCGACGCCTGCGAGCAGCGACACCGAACCCGGATGAACTCGAACGGTCGATCGGCCATGCGGCCGCCGGCAAGCGAGGGGCGCGTGGAATGCCATGGCGCGAGTGTAGTCGAGCGATCCCCGCGCCCCAACGGCGTGGAGTCGAACCGATCCGTCCCCGCCCAATCTCGCGCCAGAGTGCATCGGGCATCGATCGGCTCCGGCGAGTCCCCACGTTTTCCCGCGACTCGCCGATTCCCGGTTGACCGAGATCCGATCTCGGTCAGGCTGTGCCCATGACCTCTTCCCGACGGATCGCCCGGAAGGCCGCGACGGCGACGATCGCGGGCCTGCTCGCTCCCTTGCTGCCGGCGGTGGCCCACGCGGGCGGCGAGACCCACAACATCCTCCTCGTCATCCTCGACGACGTCGGGGCCGACCAGACCCGGATCACCAATCCGACCGGAGCGGATCTCCCGCGGATGCCGACGCTCGACGCGCTGGCCGAGCAAGGGATCGACTTCACCTTCGCCTGGGCGATGCCGGAGTGCTCGCCGAGTCGAGTGAGCCTCTTCACCGGCCGCTATCCCGGCCGCACCGGAGTCGGCACGCCGATGACACCGCCGACGCTGCCTCAGTCGCAGTGTTCGCCGTTCGAGCTGACCACGCCCCGGCTCCTCGCGGAGGCCGGCTACGAGTTCGCGCTCTTCGGGAAGTTCCACCTCGCACAGTCGGACAACAATCCCTTCGGACTGCTTGCACCGACCTCGGTCGGATTCGATCGCTTCGACGGCACGCTGCTCGGCGGACCGCCGTATCTCGATCCGACCTGCGCCGGACAGCTCTGCGACGGCGACGACTGCAACGATGGGCTCTACTCCTGCGGCTTCCCGGTGGATGGCACGGCGCCGGCGATCTGCGCGTGCGCGTTCGAGAACGGCGACTGCGTCGACGGCGTCGACGCCCTGGAGTGCCTTGCTGCCGGCGGGGTTCCCCTCGTCGCCTCCGACGGAACGCCGATCCGCACCTGCGATGCGAACGCGATCGCCCGCATCGAGTGGGCCAACTACAACGGCAACTACGTCTGGCCGCGGACGGTGAACCTCGCCGGAACCGGCGAGCAGCATCAGGCCCGCGTGCACGCCGACGTCGATCAGGCCGAGCTCGCCATCGCCTACATCAACGAGCAACGGGCCGCCGGCAACCGCTGGATGTGCACGCTCTCCTTCACCGGCGACCACGACCCCTGGCAGCCGCCGACCCCGCAGAACCTGCCGCCGGGCACGAACTGGCCGCGGGACCTTCCACTGGCCTGCGATGTGCAGGACGACGTCGCGAATCCCAGCGAGCAGCAACGGATCCTCTCCAACTGGACCATCGAGTCGATGGACATCCAGATCCGACGGGTCCTGCTCGCCACCGGGATCGCCGAAGAGTCGAAGCAGGGACTGGTGCTCACCGCCTCCGACACCGTGGTGATCGTCTTCGGCGACAACGGCTCGTATCTCACCACGGTGCGGCTGCCGTTCAATCCCACCCGCGCCAAGGCCACCGCCTACGAGACCGGCGTGCGGGTGCCGCTGGTGATCGCCGGCGGCCCCGTCGAGAGCCCGGGCCGATCGGTCGACCACATGGTCAACATCGTCGACCTCTTCGAGCTGTTCGCCTCGCTCGCGGGTGTCGACGTCGATGCGGCCCTGCCGCCGGGTCGCGTCGTCGACAGCAAGCCGATGATCCAGTACCTCCTCGATCCCGCCGCACCATCGGCGCGCACGTCGAACTTCACGCAGTACTACGCCGCGGAACTGATCGCTCCCTGCTATCCGTGCATCATTTCCGCGTTCGGGATCGACGCGTGCACCGACACGATCCTCACCACCGAGACGCTGTGCACCGAGAACGGCGGAGTGTGGTACGGGCCCACCAACACCGATCCGGAGCCCGTCTACCTCGATTGCTGCGACGCCTACTACGGCCTCGGCTACGCCGACGGCAGCAACCGGGGCCAGTTCGAAGCGGTCTACGCGGCGCAGTCGGCGGTCACCGACGGTCGCTACAAGCTGGTCTACTCGGATCAGCCGCAATGCCTCGTCGATGCCGGAGCGAGCGACTACGAGTTCTACGACCTCTTCGAGTGCCACGCCGCGGATGTCCTCTTCGGCCACGGCATCGACAATCCCGAGTACGACCTGCTCGCGTCGGGGCGGCCGCTCACCGCCCTTCAGCAGGCAGCCTACGACGCGCTGCTGGCCGAACTCGATGCGATCGAGAGCTCGATGACTCCCTGCGTGGGCGACCTCACCCTCGACGGCGAGGTCGGTCCGGCCGATCTTGCGGCGCTGCTGGAGTTCTGGGGCGGGCCAAGCATCGGCGACCTCAACAACGATGCCGTGACCGATGGACTCGACCTCGCGGTGATGCTCTCGAACTGGGGTCCCTGCCGCTGAGGAGGCCCCTGACCGTCGATCGGGGCGAGATCGGGTTGCAGGAACACCTCGAGAGAGCATCGGTCGCGATCACGACCGACCGATCGACGCCCCGGCAGCGCACCGAGAGCCGTTCCCTTAGAGTTCGCGGGTCATGAGCGACACCAACCTTCAACGGCGGCTCGGACTGCTTCCCATGCTCTCGATCTCGGTGGGGGCGATCATCGGCAGCGCCTGGCTCTTCGCGCCGCTCTTCGTGGCTCAGTTCGCCGGACCCGCAGGGATTCTCAGCTGGGTGATCGCGATCAGCGTCGCGATGCTGCTCGCGTTGGTCTACGCGGAACTGGGCGCTGCGTTCCCCGTCGCCGGCGGCCTCGCCCGCTTCTCCTACTTCTCGCACGGAAACCTCGCGGGGTTTCTCGCCGGCTTCTCCTGCTGGCTCGGCTACGTCGCCTTCGCTCCGATCGAGGTGCAGGCGATCATCCGCTACCTCGCCGACGATTGGCCGTGGCTGCTCGTGGCGCAGGGATCGACCTCGCTCTCGGGCCTCGGCTTCATCTTCGCTTCGCTGCTGCTCCTCGCGATGACCGCGATCAACCTGCTGGGGGTCTCGTGGTTCGGAGAGACCAACAAGCTGATCACGATCTGGAAGGTGATCGTGCCGGTGACGATCCCGGTGGTGCTGATCCTGCACTCCTTCGACGGGGCGAACTTCACCGACCACGGAGGCTTCATGCCATCGGGGATCTCGGGCGTCTTCGCGGCCGTCTCGACCGGAGGCGCCATGGCGGCGATGCTTGGATTCAGGGCGGCGATCGAGATGGCGGGCGAGGCTCGCAACCCCAAGCGAGATGTGCCGCTGGCCCTGATCGGATCGGTGCTGATCACCGGCGGCATCTATCTCCTCATCCAGATCGGATTCGTCGGAGCGCTTCCGACGGAGAGCCTCGCCAAGGGCTGGTCGGCGCTCTCGAGCCACGTCGAGAGCGGCCCGTTCGTCGAGCTGGCGGCCGCCGCGGGGGTTGCCTGGCTCATCAAGCTCATCTTCATCGACGCGGTGGTCTCGCCGGCGGGCTGCGGGCTGGTCTTCTCGGGAGCCAGCGCTCGGCTCGTCTACGCGATGGCGTGCAACGACCAGTTGCCGACGGCCTTCAAGCGACTCGACCGCCGCGGGGTGCCGAGATGGGCCCTCGCCATCAACTTCCTGGTGGGACTCGCCTTCTTCGCGCCTTCCCAGACCTGGCAGTCGATCGTCGGCTTCATCAGTTCGATCCAGATGATCTCGCTGGCGTTCGGCCCGGCGTCGCTGCTGGTGCTGCGTCGAGTCGCGCCGAACGGTCCGCGGCCCTTCCGGCTGCCGCTGGCCGGCCCGATTTCGCTGCTGGCCTTCTTCGCCTCCAACGTGATCGTGTACTGGTGCGGATGGGAGACCAATCGCATGTGCTTCGGGTTGCTGGCGGTTGCCGGCGTCGGGTTCATTGCCGTACGAAAGATCTCGAGGTCCGACGAGCCGCTCGACCTTTCCGGGCTCCGTTGGCTGCTGCCATGGCTGGCGGTGCTGACGGCCGTCTCCTGGCTCGGCCAATTCGGAGGCGGCACCGGCACCATTCCGCACGGCGTCGATCTGGCGATTCTGGCGGTGACGAGCCTGATCATCCTGGCGGTCTCCCAGGTTGATCCGACCTCGCGACTGCCAGAAGACTGAACCCGTCCTGGACCCGCTCGGCGACGCCACAAGGACCCCCGGGCTCGATATCGTGCGGAACTTCAGGTTCTATGGACCGGGGGCGGCGCACCCGCCTCTCCACCCGGAACGACTCCGCAACGCCTCGGTTCCACCGCGGCAGCCCGATGCAAGCCTCTTGCGCAGACTGCATCCAGATCGAACCCCCCAATCCCACCGGCAAGGATCCGCCCATCTCCTCACACCCCAACTCGGCGCTGCTCGGACAGGCCGTCGCGCGTCCTGCCTCGACTCGGCCCACTGCGGTGCTCGGCCGCTACGCCGTGCCCATCGGCGCGATTCACCTGTTGGGCTTGCTCTGCCTGGTGCCCGCGTTCTTCTCCTGGACCGGGGTGGTGGTCTGCCTCGTCGGCGTCCACCTCTTCGGGCAGGCCATCACGATGGGCTACCACCGGCTCCTCGCGCACCGCAGCTTCGAGTGTGCGAAGTGGTTCGAGCATCTGCTGGTGGGTCTGGCGATGTGCTGTTTCGAGGACACGCCGGCGAGATGGGTCGCGACCCATCGCATTCACCATGCCCACAGCGACGAGGAAGAGGATCCGCACAGCCCGCTCGTCGATCTCTTCTGGGGCCACATGGGCTGGCTCTTCATCCGCAATCGGACCCTGCACACCACCTCGAGCTACGAGAAGTACGCGCGTGACATCCTGCGCGACCCGTTCTACTTCTGGCTCGAGCGACGGTCGTGGAGACCGGCCCTGCTTTGGCTTCTGCACACGGTCGCATTCTTCGCCGTGGGGACTGCGATCGCATGGCCGCTCTGGGGGCCCGTCGAGGCACTCTGGTTCGGCGGAAGTCTCGTGGTCTGGGGAGTCTTCGTGCGAACGCTCCTGGTCTGGCACATCACCTGGAGCGTCAACAGCCTCACCCATCTCTTCGGGTACCGGAACCACCAGACCCAGGAGAACAGCCGCAACAACTGGCTGGTCGCGCTGGTGGCGGCCGGCGAGGGTTGGCACAACAACCATCACCACGACCCGGCCTGCTGCTCGGTCAGCCACCGCTGGTGGGAACTCGATGTCACCCATCTCGAGGTGAAGCTGCTGCAGCGGCTGGGCATCGTGCACTCGATCGTGCCCCGGCGGGAGATCCGGCGGACCGAGGCGTTGCAGCGAGCGCTCGCGCCCGAACTCGATCCGGCGTGAGCCGACCGGCGCGGAAGAGCCATCGTGCCGTCGATCCGGCGCTTCGATCCCATGCCCGACGCCATCGGCTCGGGTTCGATCCGGGCCCGCGCCTCGCTTGGCCGTCGGATCCTTCGGCTTCGGTCTGATCGTCCGCGACGGCTCGATCAGGGACGAACGTCCGGCGGCGGCTCGGTCGAGATCGGCCGCGGCGCCTCGGGCTCCTTCACCTCGCCGAGCAGTTCACCGACCGCCGCGAAGTAGCGGGTCGCCTCGTCGGTGAGTCGAGCGGGAATGATGGGCTGCAGGGTCGAGAAGACGATGGTCGAGGTGAGCGGGTCGGCTTCGGAATCGGACTTGGCGATCGGCTCGAGCTGGATCTCGAACTGGTACTGCCGGTCCTGCCGAACCTCCTCGGCACCGACCCGGACCTTGATGCGGCGCAGCGACCGGTAGACGACGATGCGATCGGTCTCGTCGTCGACGTAGACGATGTTGTCGTCCATCTTCCAGTCGCTGTACTGGGGCTGTTCGGCCACCGCCACCATCGCCGTCCACACCTGGTCCCTCGGCCGACCGGAGTAGGTCGCCTTCTCCGAGACGCAACCGGCGAGTCCGGCGACGGAGGCGACGACAACGGCGAGGCGGGCTGGAAGACTGGTCTTCATCGGTGAGTCCGTGCGAATCGAAGGCGGGTCGGAGGCCGGTCGCCTCCGAGCGCGACCGGTTCCGAAGGCAGGTCATCGGCGATGCGGTCCCCGCTCGACACGAAATCGCCCGAGTTCCCGGTCCGGTGGCAGCGTTCTGCGCTCGACCGAGTCGATGTTCCCGGACATCGCCTCGCCAAGTTCGGCGAAGAACGCCTCGACCATCGACCGCGATCCCTGCACCTGGGCGGCCACGCTCCCGTCGGGCTCGTTGCGGACCCACCCCGAGAGCCCCAATGGCTCCGCCACCCGCTGCGCGGTCACCCGAAAGCCGACCCCCTGCACCCTTCCCCGGAAGACCACCGCCTCCCGGACCAGGACCGGCTCGCTCACGAGCCCATCACCTCGTCGGGCAGGTCGGCGTTGGTCCAGACCTTCTGGATGTCGTCGTGGTCCTCGAGGGCATCGATCAGCTTCATCACCTTGGCCCCGAGCTCCGCATCGCAGGCGACCTCGACGGTCGGAAGCCAGCAGACCTCTGCCTGCTCGAAGGCGATGCCTGCCGCCTCGAGTCGCTCGCGCAACGACGCGAACTCGGTCGGCGGGCAGGTCACTTCGAAGATCCCCTCCGAGGCGATCACGTCGTCGGCGCCGGATTCAAGCGCCGTCTCCATGAGCCGCTCCTCGTCGATGGTGGTCGCGTCCACGAGGAACTGTCCCTTCTGCTCGAAGGAGTGGACCACCGATCCCGGTACGCCGAGGTTGCCGCCGAGCTTGTCGAAGATGGTGCGGACCTCCGCCGCGGTCTTGTTGGCGTTGGCGATCAGGCAGTCGAGCAGAAAGGCGACCCCACCCGGGCCGTAGCCCTCGTAGCGGACGGCTTCGTAGCTCTCGCCGGCAAGTTCTCCGGTGCCGCGCTTGATGAGCTTCTCGATGGTGTCGCGCGGCATGTTGGCGGCGCGAGCCTCGTCGAGGGCGTAGCGAAGCGTGGCGTTGAACTTGGGGTCGCCTCCGCCCATTCGCGCCGCGACCAGGATGGCGCGGCTGCACTTCGACCAGACCTTCCCCCGCTTCTTGTCGAGCGCCGCCTTCTTGTGCTTGATGTTCGCCCAGTGACTGTGTCCGGCCATCGCTGCATGCTCCACGCGGACGGCCCGCTCGCCGTCCCGATTCAGATTCCCGCGTCCCGAGGATGTTCGCCGTCGCCCGCCATCACGGCGCGGCGGGCGGGTCGGGCGGGTCCGTCGGCGCTGAAGGCGACCACGGGGCCACCGCCGGCTCGCGGTGCTCGTTGGCGGCGCGAAGCTTGGCCCGCACCCGATCGATCACCTCGCCGTAGTTCTCGTCGAAGAAGTCCGCGGGATCGCGCACCACCAGCCCGAACTCGCCCCGCTGGAATGCCTCGATGCCGCGCATGGTGCCCTCGCGATCGAATCGCTGCATTCCCACCTCGAGGGCCCGCTGCCAGGTCCGGATCGCCTCGTCGTGGCGGCCCGCCCGCCACAGCGCATCGCCGAGGTGATCGAGTCCCTCGATGCTGGGGTTGGCGCCGTTCTGCTTGACCGCCTCGGAGAGCAAGGAGACTGCGCCGAAATCCTCGGGACCGTCGTCGAGCGCGCCTTGGCGATAGCGAAGCCATCCGATGCTGTCGAGGATGTGCGAATCGGACGGGGCCAGTTCGAAGGCCCGTTCCATCATGCCGACGGTGCGCTCGTCGAGCAGGCCATCCTCGAGCCGGCCATAAGCGAGATTGTTGAGGGTCATCGCGTCGTCGGGAGTGTTCGCCAGCGCCGCCTCGAGCAGCGCCAGGGAACCGGCCCGATCCCCCACCACCGTGTAGATGCTCGAGGCATCGAGCAGCGGCGCAGGAATCCGCGACGTCGACTCGGGATCGACCCGCATGAGCGCTTCGCCATCCGCGTAGCCCGGGCCTTGGGCAAGGGCGACGAGGTAGTCGAGGGTGCGATCGGCGCGGCCGCCACAGCGAGCGTCGAGCGCCACCGTCGCCGCGCGCAGCACCCGCCTCGCCTCGCCCGCCGGCCAGGGAATCTCGAGCGATGCGATTCGAAGGACTTCCGCCGCCGCCGCGGGACGATCCGCCTGCAGCAGCCGCTCGGCGATCGCCAACCAGCGAATGGCCGCGTCGTCGTCATTGGCGGCGGCACCGCGACTCCGGACCGCTCGGCGAACCATCGCCTCGAAGGCCTCGCCATCGGAACCCTCGAGCGCCGCGGCGAGCAGCGCTGCGCCGTGCATTCCCAGCGGCGCCGCGTCATCGGCGGCCAGCGACGCCTCAGCGAGCGCCGCGAGCGCCTCGCTGCGTCCGACCGCGTCGGGCGAGGCCTGCATGGCGATCGAGATCGCTCGCCACCGCTCCGAGCGGGTGAGTTCGGCAATCGCCGGAACCAGCGTCTCGAGCGCCGCGATCGCCTCGCTCGAGGCCTCCGCCACCGCCGCCGGATCGACTGGCGGCCCGCCCGGCCGAGGCTGGGCGAGGCGAGCGCTGCGCTCGAGATTCCAAGTGGCACGATCGAGCACCAGCGCGGGCGTCTGCGGTCGTTCGGCAAGTTGCTGCAGGCGAATCGCATCCGACTCCTCGCCGCGGCCGCTGGTCTTGAGAAGCGCCGCCAACAGGCCCGCGGCGAAGGGATGGTCCTCGTCCTCGGCAAGCAACGAACGCAGCGTCTGCTCGGCGTCGCGAGCGCGGCCGGCCCGGAGCATCGCCGCCACCCAGAGGTCCCATCCGGTGACATCGGCGGGATGGGCGAGTCGCCAAGCGTCGAGCCGCGAGAGGATTTCCGCGGTGCGGCCGGCCCGCGCGAGCGTGCTCACCACTGCCTGCAGCGCCTGCGCGTCGCCGGGGTTCCGCTCGAGCAACCCATCGAGGCGAAGCAGCGCCGAATCGACCCGTCCGCGGCCGAGTTCCTCTTCGGCCCGCATCCGCTCCACCACCGGCTCGCCCTCGAGCGCCGCCACCATCCTTCGCATCGCCTGCTCGTGGGCAGCCGCGTCGGGAGCGGCGCCGTTGCGCGGATCCCGCAGCATGATCAGCCACTCGATGGCGCCGGGAGTCCGCACATCCGCGGCCAGCGCCGCCTCGGCGGTGCGCACCGCAAGCTGCCGCCACGCCCGCTGCACGTCGCCCACCGACGCCACCGATTCCGCGGCCGCCGCACGGGAGACGAGCACCAGCCAGTTCGCTCTGGTCTGCGCGGGCAAGCTTGCCAGGAACCCGGCGCCGGCGGTGGCCTCTGCGGTTTCGAGCACCCGCCATGCTTCCTCGCCAGCTCCTGCGGCGAGATACGCCGCCGCGATCGGCATGGCGCCGAGGCCGCGGGGCGGGTTTGCCGCCTCCACCGCTGCGACCAGCGCAGCGTCGGCGAGCCCGCCGGCCGCGAGGATGCCCGCGCGAGCGAGAAGCGGACTCGGACCGAACTCGGCTTGGGCCGACTCGAATCGCTGCCAGGCCCCGATCGGATCGCGCATCACCACCAGCAACGCGGTCTCGAGCGCAGCAGCCGCAGGACTCGGAGGAAGTTCCGCGATCCACGTCCGCAAGGTGGCGGGATCGGCCTGCACCTGCGCGAGCCGAAGCGCCGCTGGATCGAGGCTCTCCGGATTCCGTGCGACCAGATCCGCCGCGATCGCGACCGCGCCTGCGGCATCGACCGCTTCGATCCACGAGAGCAGTTCTCCCACCGCATCGCCGGACGCGGTGCGGGTGGCAAGGTCGCCGAGCAGCCGCACCGTCGCCTGCGGATCAAGCCTCGCGAGCACGCGAACCAGACCCGCTTCGTCGGGCCGCTCGCGGCTCATCGCCTCGACCGCCTCGACGAGCGGACCGAGATCGGCGACGTTCTCGCGCAGGTACCCCGCCAGGGCCACCTCGCCGTCGCCGGCGGCGCCGGGTTCTGCGAGGGCCGCAACGAACTCCGCCTGCGCTGCGAGGGGTCTGCCCGAGACCACCAACGCATGCACGAGTCGGGCCCGCAGCGCCCTCGGGTCCGCGACCGGGGTCTCGACCGCCGATCGATACTGCGCAATCGCCGCCTCGGGATCTCCAAGCCGCAGCCAGGCATCGCCCATCGACTGGATCAACTCGCTGCGGCGGCGAAAGAGCTCGCCCATGCGACCGTCGGCGTCGCCGCCACGGGCCGCAAGTTCGCCGATGGGATAGCTCAAGGCAGCCCCCGCCGCCTCGAGGAAGGCGCGGTCATATCCGAGTTCGGCGAGGCAGCTTGCGATGGCGTAGTCGACGGCCGCCATCGTGGATGCGCCGGGATCGACCTGCCTCGCATCGTGCAGCGCCTTCAGGCAGAAGAGCGCAGCGAGCGCCTCCGACCATTCGCGGCGATTGGCCGCCTGCATCCCGATCGAGAAGAGTGCCTCGGGATCGTTCGGCTCGAGCCCGCGCAGGCGACGAAACGCCTCGGCGGAACGCGGGCCATTGCCGGCCTGCAGGTACGCCCGCGCGAGTTGCCGCAGGATCGAGGCGGCACCGGGATCGAGCCGGTGGGCCTGCTCGAATTCGCCGATCGCCTGCGGGAGATTTCCCTCCTGCGCCGCGAGCCGACCGCGGAGATAGGTTCGAATCGCTTCATCGCGGGTCTCGCGACTGGCCTCTTCATCCTGGCCGGCCTCGGTCCCGCTCGCGGCGACCGTCGGCGGCGACACCACCGCCGGATGGGCCGCGAAGATCTCCTCGCGAACCTGCGCGAGCGACTTCGAGGCGCTCGCGGGATCGGGCCGCGGCGCGACCGTCGACGGCATCACCCCCGGCGGAGGCGGTGGCGAGATCGCAGGCGGATGCGGCGACTCCAAGGCAGCGGCCGAAGCGAGGCCGCGGGCCGGAGCCATGCTGGAACATCCGCCGGGCGTCGCGGCGAGCACGAGCGCGACCAGCGCCGACGCGGCCGCGAAGCGGGCAGTCGACGCCACGTCGAATCGCTCGATCCGTACGCGGCGTTCGAGCCGATGCGGTGCGTTGGCGGCGACGGGCTTGGTCACTTCTTCTTCTTCGGCGATCGCGCGGCCGCGGCGGCACGGGCCGGCTTCGCCGCCTTGGCCTTCTTCGCGGGCTTCGCGGAGGCGGCGGCGGTCTTCTTCGTCTTGGCGGTCTTGGTGGCCTTGGCGGCCTTGGTGGTGGTCGCCTTCTTCGCCGCCTTGGCGGCGACCTTCCCGGAACCCCCGGCCTTCTTGGCGGAACTCGAGGCAGCTCCCGTGCCGCCCGCGTCTCTGGTCAGGGCCTTGGGCGCCGTCTTCTTCTCGCGACCCGGCCCCCCCTTCGCGGCCCCAGCGCCGCCGCGAGCCTTCGCGGCGGAACGGGCCGGCTTGTCCGGGGTCGCGTCTGCGAATGCGTGCAGCGCGTGACACGCGGCGACGGCGCGATCGGAGGCGACCTCCTTGGTGATCCACGAAGCCGCGTCGGCCTCGCTGGCGTCGGCGTGGATCACTCCGGCGTCCTGCAGCTTGGCGAGGATGCGGGCGTCGATCGGCACGAGGGTGTGTCGGAATCGCAGCGTGAGCACCCGGTGGGCCACGAAGGTCGGCAGTTCGGGCAGGCCTTCGAGATAGCTGCGGGCCTCGCGCTTTCCGGCCGATTCGAGGTGCGCCAGATCGACCTTGTGGTGGCGCTTGTAGACGGTGGTCAGGGTGTTTCGCAGGATTCGCAGCCGCGCGAAGGCGTTGGGGTAGCGCGGACCGACGATCTCCATGGTCTCGTCGACGAGACAGACCCGCAGGTCGTTCCAGTCGAAGAGCCGGGACGAGAGCTTGGCGAAGGCGGCATCGGCCTGCGCCAGCGGCGCCTCCCACGCGAGAATCGAATGCACGAAGACGTTGACGGGATCGTCGGCGAACTCGTCGCTCCAACGCGGGTGCGGCGGCGCCTCGGCGGGCGCGTGCTTGTCGATGAGGCTCTTGAGCTTCGAGGCGTTTCCTGCGGGGCCCTTCACGGCGTGTCTTCTCCGGCGAGGTCGGATTCAGGTTCGGGAACGGAGTCTTCGGAAGCGGCCGGAGCGAGGCCGGCGCGGATCGCGTCTTCGAGCGCCGCGGCCCGCTTCAGGCGATCGTCGAGTCGGAACTGCAACCGCGGCACCCGCCGCAGCGCCGTCGCGGATCGGAGCTTCGAGGCGAGGTGACCCGCGGCGTGTTCGAGGGCGGCGAGGGTCAACGGGCCCTGCTCGTCGGGCAGCACCGAGACGAAGACGGTCGCGTCGGCGAGGTCGGGCGAGACCCGCACCTCGAGGATCGAGACGAGCCCGCGGTAGCGAGGATCGTTGAGCCCCCGCGCGAGCAGCTCCTGCAGGGTCCGCATGAGCAGCGAACCCACCTGCAACGGGCGCGAAGGCCCGCCGCGGCGCGGCGCGGGGAGCGAAAACGACGCGGGGCGGTCCGCCCCGTCCCGAGGTCCGGAGCGATCCATGTCGCGTCAGCCCGAGCGGGCCACCTCCACGCTCTTGTAGCACTCGAGCACATCGCCGGCGCGAATGTCGTCGTAGCCGACGATCTTCATGCCGCACTCCTGGCCGGAGCGGACCTCCTTGGCGTCGTCCTTGAAGCGCTTGAGCTGCTCGAGGCGTCGATCCTTCTCCACGACGATGCCGTCGCGGGTGACGCGGATCTGGGCGTTCCGCTCGATGGTGCCGTCGGTGACGTAGCACCCCGCGACCATGCCCACCTTGGAGATCTTGAAGACCGCTCGAACCTCGGCGTGGCCGAGCACCTCGAGCTTGATCTCCGGCGCGAGCAGACCCTTGGCGGCCTTGGAGACGTCGTCGGTGAGCTGATAGATCACCTCGTACAGGCGGATGTCGATGCCCTTGGCCTCGGCGAGCTGCCGGGCCCGCGAGGAACTGGTCACGTTGAAGCCGAGGATGATCGCCCCGGTGGCCTCGGCGAGAGCGACATCGCTCTCGTTGATGCCGCCGACGGCGATGTGCTTGACCGAGACGGTGACCTCTTCGCTGCCGAGCTTCGCAAGCACCACCCGCAGCGTCTCCACCGAACCCTGCACGTCCGCCTTGACCACCAGCGGCAGTTCGGTCCGTTGGGCCTCCTGCATCTTCTGGAAGATGTTGTCGAGGGTGACCCGCGGCACCGCGAGCTCGCGCTCGCGATCGAGCCGGCGCCGCTCCTCGGCGGCATCCTCCGCGTCGCGAAGGCTGTCCACGCAGTAGAGGCGGTCACCTGCATCGGGAAGCTGGTCGATGCCGCTGATCGCCACCGGTGTCGAGGGGCCCGCCTCGGCCACCCGCTTGCCGTGGGCGTCGACGAGGTCGCGCACGCGACCGAATCCGCGGCCCACCACGACGAAGTCGCCCTTCTTGAGCGTGCCTTCCTGAACGAGGATGCGTGCGACCGGCCCGCGGCCCTCCTCCATCTGCGCCTCGAGCACGGTGCCGACGGCGCGGCCGCCGAGATCCGCCTTGAGGTCGCGCAGCTCGGCCTGATAGTCGAGCATGTCGAGGAGGTCCTGGACGCCGGTGCCCTTGACGGCACTGGTGCGAATCACCTCGGTCTGGCCGCCCCACTCCACCGGATTGAGTTCGTGCTCGGCGAGCTGACCGAGGATCCGCTGGATGTTGCCGTCGGTGGCCTCGGGCTTGTCGATCTTGTTGAGCGCCACCACGATCGGGACCCCCGCGGCCTTGGCGTGGTTGATGCTCTCGACGGTCTGGGGCATCACGCCGTCGTCGGCGGCCACCACCAGCACCGCGATGTCGGTGACCTTGGCACCGCGGGCCCGCATGGCCGTGAAGGCCTCGTGGCCGGGGGTGTCGATGAAGGTCACCATGCGGTCGCGATTGCCGGCCTTGACCGGAACCTGGAAGGCGCTGGTGGCCTGGGTGATGCCGCCAGCCTCGCCCGAAGCGACGTTGGTGTTGCGGATGCGGTCGAGCAGCGAGGTCTTGCCGTGGTCGACGTGGCCGAGGATCGTCACCACCGGAGCACGCGCCTGCACGTCGACGGGCTCGCGGTCTGCGAAGCGCTGCTCGATCACTTCGGCGGCGGATCGGCTCGCGTTGACCTGCAGCTCGATGCCGAACTCGAGCATCACCACCGTCGCCTGCTCGGGATCGAGCGAAGTGTTGACGGTGATCGGCACGCCCATCAGGAAGAACTTCTTGAGGATGTCGGCCTGCTTGACGCCGGTGGCCTCGGAGAGCTCGCGCACCGTGATCGGCTCGTTGACCACCACCACGCCGCCGATCTCCCTGGCGGTCTGAGCGCGGCCACCGCCGCCCGAAGGCTGGTCGGTGCGGGTCTTGGCGTCGCGGCGGTGCTTGCGGAAGAACCCGCCGGCACCCTGCAGTCTGCGCTCGCGTTCGGCGAGGTCCTGCTCCCGCCACGGCTCGAAGCGACCGCCCTCCTCCTCGGAGGCGCGTCCCGAGCGACCGGTGGCATCGCGGCGTCGCGGAGTCCTGGTCTTGCCGGACTTGTCTCGATCACCCTCGCCACCTCGTCCGCCACGAGCGGCTGCGCCCGGTCCGGCGCCTGCTCCTGCACCCCCTGCGACACCCGGCCCCACCGGACCTCGCCGCGGGCGTGGCGCCGGCAGCGACTCGGGCTCTTCGATCCGGATGACCCGCGGTCCGCTCAACTCGACCCGCTTGGGCTGCACCTGCGGCCCCACCGGTCCCACGATCTTGGGCCGCTTGGGCACGTTCATGGTGGGCGGCGGCGGGGGCGGCTCCTGCGGCCCGGCGTCGGGAATCTCGGAGGGCTCGTCAGTCTCGGATGCCTTGGGCTTGGCTGCCTTGGCAGGCGCAGGCTTCGCCGGCGACTTCTCGGCCGGTTCCGCCGCCTCGGGCGAAGCGGTCACCTCGGCGACCGGAGCCGCCGGCTTCTCGGCCACCGGCGTCGACGACTCGGCCGGCGCGTCGTCCACCGACTCGTCGGTGTCGACCTTCTTTCTCGCCGCACGCTTGCGCGGCGCCTTGGGCGGCGGCGCGAGCGCTTCGAGGTCGACCGGCTCGGCGGTCTCGACCGCGGTGGCGACGCCGCCTTCGGCCGCACCGAACCACTCGCGGATCGTCTGCGCCAGGCCGACCGAGACCGGCGACATGTGGTTGGTGATGTCGGGGATCTCCTCCGCCTGGCACTTGGCCACGATGTCCTTGGAGTTGACACCGAGCTCCTTGGCGAGCTGGTGGATTCGAAGCTGGGCCTTCTTGGACAAGGGTGACTCCTGCCCCGCGAGCGCGGGTCCTCCGATCGATCAGCCTTCGCGGCGCTCCGCGTCGCCTTCCCCCGAGCCGCCGCCGAGAATCGAGTCGGCCGCGGCCTCCGCGGCCTCGTCGGGCATCGACTCGCCCTCGCCGCCATCGCCGAGCAGGGCGCTTGCGGCGGCCTCCTCCTCGAGTCGACGAGCCTCGGCCTCTTCCTTCTCGCGAGCCTGCTGCTCGGCGACCACGCGGGCCTTCTCCGAGCAGATCTCGACGACGTTGCGGGCGGTCTCCTCGGACATGCCGAGCTCCTCCCGCAGCACGTCTTCGCCGAGCTCCTCGATGTCGAAGACGCTGATCATGCCCAACGCCCCCATCTTGTCGAGCATGTCCTCCGCCACGCCTTCGATCGGACGCACGGTCTGCTCGAGGATCTCGAGCCCCTTGGCGAACTCGACCGGGGTGAGGATGTCGATGTCCCATCCGGTGAGCCGCGCCGCGAGACGCACGTTCTGCCCGCGACGGCCGATCGCGAGCGACAGCTGGTCGTCGCGGACGATGATGGTGGCGCGACCGAGCTCGAAGCAGAGGCTGACCTCCTCGACCTCGGCGGGCTTGAGCGCGTTGGCGATGAGGATCTGGCTCGACTCGTTCCAGCGAACGATGTCGATCTTCTCGCCGCCGAGCTCGTCGACGATGTTGCGGATGCGGCTGCCCCGCACGCCCACGCAGGCGCCGACCGCGTCGACCTTCGAGTCGATCGAGCTCACCGCCACCTTGGTGCGGAAGCCCGGCTCGCGGGACATCGCCTTCAGTTCGATGATGCGCTCGGAGACCTCGGGAACCTCGGTCTCGAAGAGGCGACGGATGAAGTCGGGGTGCCCGCGGCTCAGCACGATCTTGACCTGATGGCCGGCGTCGCGGACGTCGAGGATCAGGCAACGGACCCGGTCGCCGGGATAGAACTGCTCGCCGGGGATCTGCTCCGAACGCGGCATGAAGCCCTCGGCGCGATCGATCTGCACCACCAGCGCTCCGCCCTCGTAGCGGGCGGCGGTGCCGGTGACCAGTTCGCCCTGCCGCTTGGAGAACTCCTCGAGCAGGCTGTTCCGCTCGTCCTCGCGGAACTTCTGGATCATCACCTGCTTGGCGGTCTGGGCGGGAATGCGGCCGAGCGCCTCGAGCGGGATGTCCTCGCGAACACCGTCGAGGCGATTGCGCCAGATGGTGATGGCGCCGGAGAGCCGGTCGATCTCGCAGCCGAACTCCTCGGCGTCGAGGCTGTTGAAGTGCTTGCGGGCGGCGCTCACCATCGCCTGCTCGAGATCGCGAATCAGCAGATCGCGATCGATGTTGCGGTCACGGGCGATGGAATCGAGGATGCGAAGCGTCTCGGAGTTCATGGGTGGGGTCGCTGGGTTGTCGGGATGTCTGGATGTCGAGGGGAGAAGCGGGGACGGGCACGCGGTCGGGAGCACCTGAAAAACCCGCGGGCCACCGGCGTCCCGAGAACGCCCGTGGCCCGTCGTCTCCGGTTCGGTCGGCCCCCGCGGGGGGACGTCCGAATCGGCCTTGACCTCGCCGAGCGGGTCAAGCCATCGCGGCCTCCATGCACCTTCCGGCAGCGGGAATTCCCGCTGCGGCGGATCCGCGATGGCCGCTCCGGGGCCTCATGCCCAGGACCCGAACCCGAACACCGGTCGCAGAGTCATGCTGGTCGTTGTGATCTGCATGGCGTGCAACCGGAGGCGGCTCGCGGAGGAACAGTGACGACAGACCGTCGGCAACGGCGCCGACGGGTCGCGGAGTGTACCGATGCCCACCCGGAATGGTCAACGAAGAAGCCGCCGCCGCCCGCGCCGGCCCGGCCCGCAGACGGCCATCCAACCATCGGGACGGCCAAGCGCGTAGTCTGCCCCTCCTTCGCCGCACTCCCCGGCCCCGGAATGCCCTCGATGCGAATCCTCGCCGCCGCCTGCTCCCTGCTCCTGGCCCTTCCCGCCGCCGCTCAGATTCCCGGCTTCGGCAATCCCTTCAATCGGGCGGCCGAACCGGAGTCGAACTTCGGCGACTCCCGCGATGTGGTCTCGGTTCGAGCGGTGCCCGCGGCGGCTGCGGTGCGGCCTGGCGGCGACCTGCCGGTGGCGATCGAGTTCTCGATCGAGCCCGGCTGGCACCTCTGGACCAACGACGGCAACCTGCTTGAGGAGGCGGTCGAGTTCGAGGGGGCGATCCGCACCGAGGTGGTCCCGACCCTGCCCGCCGGCCTCGAGCCGCACGCCGGGTTCATGGAATGGCCGGAGCCGCACCTCATCACCGCCGACCTCGGTGACGGCATGCAGGCCTACGCGGTCTTCGAAGGCAAGGCGGTCGTCTATCTGCCAGTGACCGTCGCCGTCGATGCCGCTCCCGGCAGTCGCGAACTCTCCTTCGAGCTCTCCTTCCAGGCCTGCAACGACCAGAGCTGCCTCGCCCCCGCCACCACCACCATCACCGCCACCGTCGAGATCGGCGACGGCCCCGCCGATGCCGGCAGCGACACCGCCGCGATCTTCACGGGCTTCGATCCCTCCGTCTTCGGACGGATTCGCGGCGGCGAGGCGGCGCCGGAAGTGGTCGAGTTCGACGCCTTCGGACTCTCGCTCTCCGTCGACATCCGCGGGGCAGGGTTCCTGCTGCTGCTGCTGCTCGCGGCGGTCGGCGGGCTGCTTCTCAACTTCACGCCCTGCGTGTTGCCGGTGATCCCGCTCAAGATCATGGCCCTCTCGCAGGCTGCGGGAAATCGCGGCCGCTGCCTGCTGCTCGGCGTCGCGATGAGCCTCGGGGTCATCGCCTTCTGGCTCGGCCTGGGAGTCGCGGTCGCCTCGATCAGCGGATTCACCGCCACCAATCAGCTCTTCCAGTCTCCGGTCTTCACCATCACCGTCGGCGTGGTGATCGCGGTGCTTGCGATCGGCATGATGGGACTCTTCTCGGTGCGGCTGCCGCAGGCGCTCTACCTGATCGAGCCGCGGCACGACACCCTGATCGGCTCGTTCGGCTTCGGCGTGATGACCGCGGTGCTCTCGACGCCGTGCACCGCACCGTTCATGGGCTCGGCGGTGGTGTGGGCGGTGACCGGCACCATCGTCACGGTGCTTCTGGTCTTCGGCGCCGTCGGCGTGGGCATGGCCTTCCCCTACCTCGTGCTCGCGGCCTTCCCGGCGCTCGTCAAGAACATGCCCCGCAGCGGACCCGCGAGCGATCTCATCAAGCAGGTGATGGGCCTTCTGCTGCTCGCGGCGGCCGCCTACTTCGCCGGCGCCGGGCTCAGCGGACTCATGGTCGATCCTCCCGCGCCGCCCTCCCGCCTCTACTGGTGGGTGGTCGGACTCGTCGCCGCCGCCGCCGGAGGGCTGCTGCTGGTGCGGACCTTCCGCATCACCGGGCGAACCGGACCGCGGATCGTCTTCGGCGGCCTCGGCCTTCTGATGCTGCTCGCCTCGCTCGGCGTCGCGGTGCGAATGACCGACAAGGGACCGATCGACTGGACCTACTACACGCCGGAACTCCTCGCCGAGGCGCAGGAGCAGGGCGACGTGGTCGTCCTCGACTTCACCGCCGAGTGGTGCCTCAACTGCAAGACCCTCGAAGCCACGGTGCTCTCGACGGCGCGGGTGGCCGACGCCCTCAACGCAGACGGCGTGGTCGCGATGAAGGTCGACCTCACCGGCAACAACGAAGCCGGCAACACCCTGCTGCGCGAAGCCGGCCGACTCACCATTCCGCTGCTGGTGGTGCTGGCACCGGACGGCCGCGAAGTCTTCAAGAGCGACGCCTACACGCCGCCGCAGGTCCTCGACGCGATCGCCGAAGCGCGAGGCGGCACCGAGGTTTCAATCCCGTGACGATTGCCGACTCCATTCGCTACACCGTGGTCGCCGAGTTCGACGAGGCCGCGGTCGCAGAGGAGTGGACCGCGTGGCTGCGGGCGGGGCATCTCGCGGATGTGATCGAAGCCGGGGCGATCGACGCCGAAGTGGTGGCGATCGACCACGAGGACGGCCACGCGATCGAGCGCGAGGTTCGATACCGGTTCGCCGACCGCGCGAGCCTCGACCGCTACGTCCGCGAGCACGCCCCGCGGCTGCGGGCGGAGGGTCTCGCCCTCTTTCCACCCGAGCGCGGCGTTCGCTATCGACGCAGCATCGGCGAGGCGGTGATCGAACTGCCGTCTCGCTCGTCGCGAGCCTGAGCCGTCGAGCAAGACGCACCGCCTTCGTTAGGGCGCAACCTTCGCCTCGATGGCACGACGCTCCGGCTCGGGAAGTTGTGCGAGCGGATCGAGCGCCAACTCGGCGTCCAGTTCAAGCCCGCGACGCCATGCGGCCCGAGCGGCGTCTGCGTCGCCCGCCTCGGCGCAGGCGTCACCGAGATCGATCCACAGCGAGACCGCGTACGGCTGCGCCACCAACGCGGCCCGAATCGCCTCGGCGAACTTGGTTGCTCCGACCGCGGTCTGTTGGGCCTTTCGCCACGCCCGCAGCGCCCGCACGCGGTCGGCCAGTCTCCGCGGAGAGTCGCCGAAGTCCTCGAGATTCGCTTCGGCGCGAGCCAGTGCCGCCGCGAACGTCGCGCCCATCGCAGCCGGATCCGACTCGCCCACCGCCTGATTGAGGCGCGCCTCGAATGCCATCTCCCCGACCCGCGCCGCGGCAGGCCCCCCCGTCGCCATCAACGCCTCGAGCCGATCGGCGGTCAGTCTCCGCGCCGCCAAGACCGCGTCACGCGTGGGTGGGGTGGTGGGATCGGACGCGGCGAGCCTCGCGAGCGACTCGAGCGGCGCCGCCGCCTCCGCGAGTCCAAGCTCGTTCCGCCACGCCGCCCGCGTTGGAACCGCAAGCACCGCCGCTGCGAGGGCCATCGGCACCAGCGCCAGCACCCACCCGCCTCGGCACCGAGGCCCGGCAACGCCGCCCGATCCGGTGATCGCGGGGCGAACTCCCGCGCTCCCCGCGAGCCCCAACAGCAGCATCGCCCACGCGATCGAGCCTTGATTGAAGAACGTCATCTCGATCTGCCCCTGCAGAAGCAGCGTGAACGCTGCCGCCGCGAGCACCCAGTCGAGAACGCTCGTCGAGACGGCTCGCAGCATGGAGATCCCGGCGATCGCCAGCGGCACCGAGACGAACACCGCGATCCAGCGCGGCATCTCCTCGACACCGAGGGCCATCGGCGCACCCGCCGCCATCGTCACCACCGCGACCGCGGTCGCGGCGACGACGATCGCGAAGTCACGTGGCCGATCAAGTTCGCCCGGAACCTCGTCGCTCTCCCGTCGCCACAACAGCCGCACCAGCGCCACCATCCACGGAACCGCAAGCCATCCCACCGCGATCGCCGCATCGGCGAACAGGCCGTGGGCGCTCTGCACCTCTTCGGGATTGCGGACGCTCTTCAGTTGGACGAAGGCATCCTGGAAGCCCGCGGGCCCCACCCCGAGGGGATGGTTCGACAAGGTGGCCACCGCGGCTTCGAGGTAGTGCCAGCGGAAGAGCAGGCTGATCTCGCCAAGCAGTCCTTCGGGCAGGAGGCCTCTCGCCACGATCGCGAGGATTCCCAGGGGAATCGCCGCCAGCGCCAGCCGCGAGGGCGCAACCATCCAAGAAGAGACGCGGCTCGCCGCGGCTTCGGCGTTCCCTCCACCTTCGCTCCGGCGCGACCGCAGCCCGACCACGACGAACACGCCGCCGGCAAGCAGGGCCACGATCGCACCCTTGGAGCCGTTGGCGATGACGCCGACGATCGCCGCGACCGCCGCCGCCGCGGCCAGCAGCCGCGTGCCGCCGGCGATCGCTCGGGTTCGCGTGGCGATCAGGATGCCGCTCCACGCGACCGCCGCGGCCGCCAGCAGCGCCGACCACACGTTGGCCATGCCGAACCACCCCGTCGCCGCCCGCCGCATCAGTCGCCGCTCGAATCCCCGCGCCGCCACGCTGTCCTCGGGGAATCCCAGCGAAGCGAGCACCTCCCCGCGATGCTGTTGGAAGTGCGCCACCGTCGCGGGGTGATCGATGAACCACTGCTCGGCCCCGCGGGCGACCCACGGCGCTGCTGCCGCGAGCAGCCCCGCCGCAAGCACCACGCGATGCCTGGGGAACTCGCGCAAGTGCGCCGCCGCCACCAGCGCGAGCCACCCCGCCGCCAGCGAACTGCCGCGCCAGGCCTGCTCGAGATCGTCGGCGCCGTGCCAGATGAGCACCGGCACCGGCGCGAGGATCAGCAGCAGCGAGACCACGTCCAACCGCCGCGCTCGACACCATGCCGCGACGAGCACCAGCGCCGCCGAGGCGAGGAGCATCGCGTCGAGAGCCATGCTCGCCGCGGGTCCGAGTCCCTCGAAGGCTCCCGGCTGCAGCAGCGGATCGACATCGAACCAGCGCCACGCAGCCAGGCTCGTCACCGACCTCGCCACCGCCGCCGCAAGGAGTCCGGCGACCCCGCACGCGGCCAGCCCGCTCGCGGAAACTCGGCTCATGAAGGGCCCGGCCGCGAAGCCTCGTGGTCCGGCGCCGTGAAGCGCTCGAGCATCGCCAGCACCCCCAGCGCCGCGACCGCCTGCAAGCCCACCAGCGCCGCCTGCCAAGGCCGCAACGATCCCAGCACGATGCCCGAGACCGCGAGGATCGCCGCCAGCGCCCAGATCGAAAGCACGGCACGGGACTTCGTCATTCCCCGCAAAAGCAGGCGATGGCTGAGGTGCCGCTGGTCGCCCACCCACGGCGACTGTCCACGGCGAATTCGAATGATCGAGACGGCCGCCAGGTCGTAGAGCGGGATCGCCAGCACCAGCAGCGGCAGGAAGATCCCGTACCAGCCGCCGCCCAGCGCAAAGTCGGGATCGACCTGATCGACGTACGTGGTTCGGACCGCGAGCACTGCAAGCAGAAAGCCGGTCGGCAGAGAGCCGCCATCACCCATGAAGATCCGCGCCGGCGGGAAGTTGAAGATCAGGAATCCCATCAGCCCGCCGAGCAGGCAGGCGAGGGTCGCCGCGACGAACCACTGTTGGTTGAGCAGCGTCGCGACCAGCAATGCCGCCGCTGCGATCGCCGCCACTCCGCCGGCGAGCCCGTCCATGTTGTCGAGGAAGTTGATCGCATTGGTGACCGCGACGATCCACAGCACCGTCAGCATGTACGACGCGGTGAACCCCAGCGGTCCGTAGGCATCGAGCATCGTGAGCATGCGGGTGTCGAGGAACCCCGCCACGCACCCCGCCACCGCCAATTGCACCAGGAGCTTCGGCGCCGCGGCAAGGCTTCGGCGATCGTCCCAGAGTCCCATCGCGTGCAGCACCAGCACGCCCGCGACGAGCCCCCAGGCCGCCGGCGCCGAGTGGTCGAGCCGCGCGAGGTGATCCTCGAGGGCCGGAATCCGCGCCGCCAGCGCTTCCGGTGCGAGCGCGATGGTCAGCAATCCGATCACCAACGGCACCACCACCGCGGCGACGATCGCGATGCCGCCGATGTTGGGGACCGGCCTCAGCTCCTTGGCGTGCCCCGCGGCGCCGGGCGAGTCGAGGGCCCCGAGTCGGCTGCCGAGACCGACCAGCACGCCGGTCAGCATCGCCGAGAGCAGGAACGTGAGGACCGGCAACAGCAGGACTGCGGGAATCACCGCCGAAGTGTACGGATCACCTCACCAGCCGCCGCGCTGCCCATCCCACGGTGGACTCGCGCCGCGAGCGGCGCTTGCCGTGCTCACCCCCTTGCATCGCGCATTGAGAACCATCCCCAGCGAGATCGCGAAGCGGTCGAGGCGGGGAGAGGTCGAGCCGTCCGCAGGACCGCGAGACAGAGGGGGCGCCGCGAACGGGGCTTGCGGTGTTCGCGGCGCCGGACCTCGAGGGCCGAACGAGTGACGAACCGACGTGCTCGGCCGACGGATCACGATGGTCGCGTGGGCACGGGCCGACTTGTCTCCTCCCGCCGAGCGGTCAGACTGTCCGGCCCCATGAAGTCGATCACCGTCTACTGCGCGAGCTCCACCAACCTCGCCCCCCACTTCGCCGAGACCGCCCGCCGGGTCGGCGACCTGCTCGTCGATCGCGGGATCGACCTCGTCTACGGCGGCGGCGGCATCGGCCTGATGGGCGAGATCGCCCGCGCCATGCACGCCCGCGGCGGGCACGTCACCGGCATCATCACACGGCACCTGCTCGACGCCGAGCAGGGCTGGGAGGGCTGCGACGAACTCCTCGTCGTCGACACCATGCGCGAGCGCAAGCGGCTGCTCATCGAGCGCGGCGATGCCTTCTTGGTGCTGCCCGGCGGACTCGGCACCTACGAGGAGTTCTTCGAGACGCTCGTCGGCCGACAGCTCAAGGAGCACGCCAAGCCGATCGGCATCGTCAACGACCGCGGCTACTTCAATCCGCTCGTCGCGATGATCGAGCACGGCATCGAGGAGCGCTTCATCAAGCCCGCGGTCAAGGAGCTCTTCACGATCGACCCGGATCCCGAGACGGTGATCCGCTGGCTCGAGACCGCGCCGCCGGTCGAGATCGACCCGCAGCGGTTCCTTCCGATGGGCCGCCTCGAGGAGCCGCCGGATCCCGAGCTACCGCACGAGCACGATCCCGAGCGGATCGAGCGCTAGCCACGCCTCAGATCACCAGTGCGCCACCACGGCTCCCCGGCCCGCGTAGCCGGTTCGACCGACGGCTTGAATGCACGACTCGCGACCCCGCGCGGCGCGGCCGGGCGCCTTGCGATCGCCCGGCCGCGAACGTCGAACTGTCGATTCGCGCACGCCCAAGGCCGATCAACTGACCTTCACCTCGATCTGACGCGGCCTGGCCGCCTCGCTCTTGGGCAGATGGACCTCGAGAACCCCGAGCTTGAACTCGGCGTGCACGCCATCGGCGTCGGCGTCGTCGGGCAGGCGGAAGGTGCGGCGAAAACTCCCGTAGGCTCGCTCGATGCGGTGCGCCTTAGCCTCGGACTGCTCGCTGGCGAAGGAACGCTCGCCCTCGATGACGAGATTGCCCTCCTCGACCCGCACCTTGACCTCGGCCGGCTCGATGCCGGCGAGTTCGGCGCGAATCAGGTACTCGCGGTCCGACTCGACGATGTCGACCGGCGGCGCCCACCGCGCTGCGGTGAAGCGATCAAGGTCGCTCTCTGCCTTCATGGGAACACGGCCGAAGAACCCGCCAAGGCGTCGAGAGAACTCGTCGAGATCGCGGAAGGGATCCCAGGTCGCATAGCCGTTGCCTTGGTTGCGTTGCATGGCGTTCATGGAAAGGGCCTCACAAGCCGGAACTCCCGAGTCGCGACGCGCTCCTCGCGTCGTTCGACCTCGCCGCAGGGCCGGCGCCGCGTCGATGCCCTTCGAAGTGGCAACCGCCGTGCCAACCGTTCCGCTCGCGCCGCGGCTCCGGTCTCGGATCGGGAATCCGCCCTGCCATCAACGCGTCTGCTGCCGATCTCGGGCCCTCGTTCGCACCATGATCGGACCTTCGCCGACGCAACGATCGCCTCTGCGTCAGGACGCACGGGCGGCCCGCTGCAACCGTGCCGCCGCGGTGGCAGTCCCGGCCGCCACGGCTGCAGGGAAGGCACTCTCGCGAAGCCGGCGCCCTTCGCGCACAATCCGGCAATGGTCGAACCGACCGCCATCGGCGAACCCCCTGCCTCCTTCGCGGACGCGCCGCCCATCGGCGTCATCGCCGGAGGCGGGGTGCTGCCCATGCTGGTCGCGCAGGGCATCCGCGCCGCCGGCCGTTCGGTCGCGGGCATCGGTCTGCGGGGGAACTACGAGCCCGAGTTCCCTTCGCTCTGCGATCGCTTCGGGATCGCCGGCGTGGTTCGGCTCGGTCACTGGGTGAGGCTCGCTCGTCGCTTCGGAGTCGAAGAGGCGATCATGGTCGGCCGGGTCAGCAAGCTGCGCCTGCACAACCCGGTCGGCGTGCTGCTCGAGTTGCCCGACGTCCGCACCTGCCGCTTCTGGTACCGTCGCATGCGCGGCCCCGATCGCCGCTCGTCGGTGCTGCTTGCGGCGGTCGCCGACGAACTCCTCGATGGCGGAGTGCGGCTGATCGACTCGACCCGGTTCATCCCCGACCACCTCGCGCACGCAGGCCGCATGGGCCGGGTGGTGCCGACCGCGAAGCAACTCGCCGACATCGCGATGGGATGGCCGATCCTGCGTCAGGTGGCGCAGATGGACGTCGGCCAGTCGATCGCGATGCGGGCCGGCGACGTGGTGGCGGTCGAAGCCGCCGAGGGCACCGATCGCCTCATCGAACGGGCAGGCTCGCTCTGCCGCAAGGGCGGCTGGACGCTGCTCAAGACCGCTCGCGACGCCCACGACATGCGCTCGGACGTCCCCTCGGTCGGGGTCGCCACCATTGAGAACCTCGCCCGCCACGGCGGCGCGTGCCTGGCCCTCGGTGCCGAACGGGCGATCCTGCTCGACAAGCCTGCGGTGATCGCCGCGGCCGACCGCCTCGGCATCGCGGTGATCGGCGTGCCGAGCGAAGGCGCTTCCGCGGAAGAGCTCGCGGCGCTCTGCGAGCGAGGCTGAGATGGCCGCGAGCGATGGGCCGTCGCCGGCCTCCCGCGCCTTCGCGAAGCTCGACTTCGCCCTCGACGAGTTCGCCATCGACGTGGCCGGCCGTCGCTGCGCGGACCTGGGGTGTCACGTCGGCGGCTTCACCGACTGCCTGCTGCGCCGCGGCGCGTTGAAGGTGATCGCGGTCGACACCGGCTACGGCATCCTCGACTGGCGGCTTCGCAACGACCCGCGGGTCGAGGTGCGTGAACGCACCAATGCCCTGCACGCCGAGCCGCCCGAAGGCGGCGTCGGTTTCGTCTCGATCGACCTCGGTTGGACTCCGCAGCGGCTCGCCCTGCCGGCGGCGCGGCGCTGGATCGCGCCGGGCGGCGACGTCGTGACGCTCGTCAAGCCGCACTACGAACTCGAGGGCGGCGAAAAGTCGCGCCTCGACCGCGGACGCCTCGACGATCAAGCGGCCGCGGCGGTGCTCGCGAGCCTGCTGCCTCGGGTGGGCGAGTGGGGTTTTGAACTCGTTTCCCACGCCGAATCGCCCATTCGCGGCGGCAAGAGCGGCAAGGGTCGCGGCGGAGCGGGAAACCTCGAGTTTCTGGTGCATCTGCGACCGCAGTCGGACTCCTGAAGCGGGGCGAAATCACCCGCGCCGAAGCCCCGAACCGACGCCGGGAAATCGCATCCTGAACTACAATGCCGGTCTTCGATTTCCGACCCCGGAACCCGCCCCCGCGGAGTCCTCCGCCGGCGGTCTCCGGATTCACCGACTCGACCCGACTGCATGACCGACTCCGTGCCGAACGATCCCGAGAGCAACCCCGCCGTCGCCGGCGAGGCGGCGGCTCCGCGTGATCGGGTGGTCGATCTCGAGATCGATCGCGAGCTGCACGACAGCTACCTGACCTACGCCATGAGCACCATCATGGACCGGGCCCTGCCCGATGTCCGTGACGGCCTCAAGCCCTCGCAGCGACGCATCCTCGTCGCGATGAACGACCTCAACCTGTCGCCGGGGAAGAAGCACATCAAGTGCGCCAAGATCGCCGGCGACACCTCGGGCAACTACCACCCCCACGGCGAGAGCGTCATCTATCCGACCCTCGTCAACCTCGGGCAGTGGTGGAAGACCCGCTACCTGCTCGTCGACAAGCAGGGCAACTTCGGTTCGATCGAAGGCGACCCGCCCGCGGCGATGCGCTACACCGAGGCGCGGATGACCGCGGTGGCGACGCAACTGCTCGAGGATCTCGATCAGGACACCGTCGACTTCAAGCCCAACTACGACGACCGCCTGCAGGAGCCCACGGTCCTGCCCGGCAAGTTCCCGAACCTGCTCTGCAACGGCTCGAGCGGCATCGCGGTGGGCATGGCCAGTTCGATCCCGCCCCACAACGTGGCGGAGATCTGCCGCGCCATCGTCGCGACCATCGACGATCCGCAGATCGGCCTCGATCGCCTGCTCGAACTGGTGCCGGGCCCGGACTTCCCCACCGGCGGCCGGATCATGGGCCGTCGCGGCATTGCCGAGGCCTACGCCACCGGCCGCGGCCGAGTCACCGTGCGGGGTCGGGTGCACCAGGACAAGGTCGGCGGGCGCGACGCCCTGGTGATCGACGAGATCCCCTACCAGGTCGACCAGTCGAACCTCATCGAGAAGATCGTCGAGGCCGCCAAGAGCGGACGCATCCCCGACATCTCCGAGGTCCGCAACCACTCCGGCCGCGATGCGGCCACGCGGATCCTCGTGGTGCTCAAGCGCGGTGGCGATCCCGAGGTGGTCGAGCGGCAGCTCTACGAGTTCACGCCGCTGCAGCACACCTTCTCGATCATCAACATCGCCCTCGTCAACAGCCAGCCGCGCACGCTCGCCTTCAAGCAGCTGCTGCAGTCCTACATCGACCATCGCCGCGAGGTGATCCGACGCCGCAGCGAGTTCCAGTTGCGGCAGGCCCGCCAGCAGGCCCACCGGCTCGAGGGTCTGGTGCTCGCGGTGCTCGATCTCGACGAGGTGATCGCCGCGATCCGTTCGAGCGAATCCCGCGAGGAGGCGATCGAGAAACTGATGCGGTTGCGGTTCCGCATCCCCGCCGACCATCCGCGGGCCGGCGAGATCCCGCAGCGGCTCCGCGACCTCGCGGCGCAGGGCGACGGCGTCGCCCTCACCCGACCGCAGGCCGACGCCATCGGCGCGCTTCGTCTCATCCAGCTGACCGGCCTCGAGATCGCCCGCCTGCTCAAGGAGCTCAACGATCTCACCGTCGAGATCGCCCGGCTCGAGGAGATCCTCGGCAACGCCTCGGTGCTCATGGGCATCGTGCGGGCCGACACCGAGGAGATCGGCCGCCGCTTCGGCGACGAGCGCCGCACCGCGATCGAGGAGGGCGAGGCCGAGGACTTCGTCATCGGCGATCTCATCCCCGAGCATCCGGTGGCGGTCTCGGTGAGCCACGCCGGATACATCAAGCGGCTGCCGCTCGACACCTACCGAACCCAGGGCCGCGGCGGCACCGGCGTCAAGGGCGGCGACATCCACGAGGACGACTACCTCGAGCATCTGCTCGTCTGCTCCTCGCACGACGACCTGCTCTGCTTCACCAACACCGGCCGCGTCTTCAAGATCAAGGTCTTCCAGCTGCCGGAGCTCTCCCGCATCAGCCGCGGGCGTGCGATCGTCAACCTGCTCGAGCTTCGCGAGGGTGAACGGATCCGGGCCTTCCTGCCGGTCGCCGACTTCGAGAAGGGCGAGCACTACCTCTTCTTCGCGACCGCCAAGGGCCGCGTGAAGCGAAGCGCCCTCAAGGACTACCGCAACGTCAACCGCAGCGGCATCATCGCCATCCTTCTGCAGGAGGACGATCGCCTGATCGACGTGCTGCTCACCTCCGGCGAGGACCACGTCCTGCTCGCGAGCGCCTCGGGCATGGCGATCCGCTTCGACGAGAACGATGCCCGCGTCATGGGCCGCAGCGCCGCGGGCGTGCGGGGCATGGACCTCCGCGAAGAGGACGAGATCGTCGGGCTGGTGCGCTGCGACGAGGGCGCCGATCTCCTCACCGTCACCGAGCGCGGCTACGGCAAGCGGACTCCGCTCTCGGAGTACCTCGTCCAGAGCGAGGACGGATCGAGCCGGCCGCAGAGCCGCGGCGGCAAGGGCCGCATCGACATCCGCACCACCGAGCGCAACGGCGGCGTCGCCTCGGTGCGCTGCGTCACCGAAGGCGACGGGCTGATGCTCGTCTCCGAAGGCGGCATGGTGGTTCGCATCGCCGTCGACACCGTCTCGCGGATCGGCCGCAACACCCAGGGCGTTCGGGTTGCCCGGGTCAAGGAGGGCGACCGCCTCGTCGCCACCGCCCGCATCGACGCCTCGCTCATGGCCGACGAGGAGATCGACGAACCCCCGGGCGACGAGCCCTCGACCGACGAGGCCCCGCCACCCGCCGACGGCGCCTCGCCGGCCACCTCCGCCTGAGCCACGCCCGCCCGTGCGCTCGCGCCCCGCGTGACCGCTCCCGATGCTTCGCCTTCGACGACCCCAACAGGAACTCCGCGTCGAGATCACGCCGATGATCGACGTGATCTTCCTGCTGCTGACCTTCTTCATCTACTCGATGGTGCTGATGGTGCGGGTCGATCTGCTCCCGATCGAACTGCGGCAGTTCGTCTCGGGCCAGCCCGCGACGCCGGCGCCCGCGACGACGCTCACGCTCGATCTCGAAGGCGGGCTCTTCCTCGATCGCCAGCAGACCACCATCGAGGAGGCGATCCCCCTGATCGCGAAGTCGCGAGAACTCGATCCCGACACCGTCGTCTACCTCGCCATCGCCGACGGCCAGGGCACCGTCGACCGCGCCCCGATCCTGCAGGAACTCTGGGATCGGCTGCGTCAGGCGGGCATACCGATCAACCTCGTCGGACGACCGGCGGATCGCTCGGGCGACGCCGCAGCGCCGGCGACCTCGACGCCGTGATCGCCCGCGCCGCGCCGTTCAGCGATCGATCGTTCCACTGAACACGAACTCCTCGCGGATCGGCTGCGCGCCGAGCCGTGCGGCAAGCCGCCGCGTCGGACGATTGCCCGAGACGCAGGAGAACCGCGTGATCCGCGAGCCTCGCGAGAGGCCCCACTCGAGCCGCTCCGCAAGCATGAAGATGCTCGCCCATCCCGAGCTGCCGCCCGAGACCCGCGACTCTGGCGAGAGCACCTCCGCATCGACCACGGTCACGCCATCGACGGTGTTCCCGATCAGCAGGCCATGGACCTCGTCGCCGATCATGAGCACCGCGTGGTCGTCGGCGTCGTCGCGCACGAGCAGGTCGTTGAGGGTCTCGGAGACCCCCTGCGTCGTGCCGGCGAGGTGATCCGCGTGCAGCCTCGCTGCCGCGACGAGCGGCGCATGGCGCAGCGGAACCATGCGGGCATCAGATGGAATCCGATCGGATTGGCGGAGTCGATCGATCAGCGGCGCGAGGCTCTCGACGACCCGCGACGTCGCCACCTCGAAGGTCGTCAGGAACTCGGTCCGCTCGAAGCCCTTCGCCGCGAGGAACGCGACGCCGTCCGGATCGGCTGCCGGATCGACCTGCGAGAGCAGCGCTCGGCCACCAAGGTGGCGGGTCGCCGCGATCGCGGTGTCGAGGAGCAACGATCCGATGCCCCGCCCTCGCCAGTGCCGCACGACCCGTCCCGAGACGAGCACCGCCGACGCCGCCTCGGTGCGGCTGAGCGTGAGAAGCGACAAGGCTCCGAGGATCTGCGAATCCGGATCCGCGGTGGTGGCGATCCACAACTCGCCGAGATGCCCGAGGCGATCGCCGCGTTGCAGAAGCATGCGGCAGGCGCGACGCTCACCGCCCTCGGCGGGACGAAGGTGGACCGATTCGGGGGCGATGCGATCGTTCACGACGAGTTCCTCGCCGGCGACTGTACCGACCTGCGCGCGAGCGACTCCGCCGCCTCGCGATGACGCCGCACCACTTCGGGATCACCGCCCGCGTGCTCGAGGACTCGCGCGAGGGTGCGATGGGCAAGCAGCGTCGGACGCTGCGCGATCGACCGCTCGAGCGCGACCGCTGCTTCGGAGAAGTAACCGAGCCGCGCGAGCGCCACGCCGAGCACCGCGTGGGCCTCCGGCCAGTGGAAGCGAAGCCCCGTCGCGCGCAGCGCCGACTCCGCCGCCGCCTGATCCTCCCGCCGCTCGAGCCGCAGCATCGCCTGAATCAGAAAGGCGGTCGGCGAGTCGGGGTTCTCCGTGAGCGCGCGGTCGACGTGGTGATCGGCCTCCGCGAATCGGCGCAGTTGGAGGTTCCCGTACGCAAGCTTCTCGGCGAGTCCACGCTCGCCGGTCGCTTCGGCCTGTTCGAGATGCTCGATCGCCTCGTCGCGACGCGCCTGCATGATCGCGGTCGCGGCGAGCAGCAGCCTGGCGTGCCCGACGCTGCCCTCGATTCGCATCGCGCGTTCGGCGAGCTCGCGGCATCGTGCCGCGTCTCCGAGCGCCGCATGGCAGGACGCGAGCAGCACGATCAGGCCTCCGTCGATCGGCCGCGCCGCGACGATCCGCTCGAGCAGCGGAACCGCCGGCGCCCACTCGGACGCTCGCAGATGCGTGATCGCGAGGGCGTGGTCCTCACGAAGCCGAGCGTCGCGCTCGGTTCGCTCCGCGTGCGGATCCCGCTCGACATAGCCCAGATCGACGAGCTGCCGGACAAGATCGGCCGCGTCGCTCGTCGCGATCGGCGGCTCCTGCGGATCGAGTCGGCCGAACTCGCCGTCGAGCGACTCCCATGAAGGAATCGAGGGGATCGAGGGACTCGCCGCGACCCGAGCCGGATCGATGAACGCCTCGCGCAGCACCCGCCCGCAGAGATCTTGACCGATCGGCAGGTCCATCAGCGCGAGCAGAGTCGGCACGAGATCGGCGACCGTAGCGCCGTGCACGAGGTGGTCTGCGCCGAGGCGTGGACCGGCCATCGCGACGAACCCATGCTCGTGGCGAAGGCGCCGCGGCGGTCGAGGCGATTCCGGCGGCGGAATGGTCGCAAGATCCGGCACGCAGCGCACGCCGAATGGCGAGCACGCCACGACGTTCGCATCGCCAGCAAGGCCGACGAGGACCGAGATCATGTTGTCGAGAAGCCGAAGCGCCGCATCGATCACCTCGCCATAGATCTGGGCTTCGCGCTCGTCGACCCCTTCAAGCGTCGGCGAGCGATACCGAAGGAACGCTCCCGCGAGTCGATCGAGCATCGGATAGCGGATCGCCGCGAACGACCACGGCTCCTGTTCGAGCAGGTGCGTCGCGACCGCGTGGCGAGAGACGGTCTCCGCGAGCGCCGCCATCACGAGGGCGAGCCGCCGATCGCGATTCTGGTCGACTTCCGCAAGCCGCGGCACGAACGGCGCGATCTCCTCGGCGCCGAGTTCATCCGGATGGAGCCGAAGTTCGGCGAGCGCCGTCCCGAGCCCCGTTGGATGCAGCGACCGCTCGGGCACCGGCCACGGTTCGCCGATCGGCGCTGCAAGATCGAAGAATCGATCCGAGACGAACGCCCCGCGAATCGGATCGGCGGGATGGCTCGCCGCCCATCCGACCACGACGCTCGACCGACCGTCGCGGCTGGCGAGGTTCCAGATCGCGTGCGCTCGCCGCGAGCCGGCATCGACCGGGCGCAAGTCGCCCGCGATCGGATCGAAGCTGGTCTCGCCGAGGATGCGGTGGCGATCGGGCCGTTGCCCGGTCGCGAGCGTGGTCCAGGCGACCGCCGGATCGGTCGAGCCTCCGGCGACGAGACCACCGGAAGCGCCTGCCGACACCAGTCGTTCGATTGCCGGAAGCAGGCCCGCGTCGAGCGCCGGATGCACGAGGTCGACGCCAAGGCCGTCGAGGCCAACGAGCAGCAGTCTCCGCGGGGCGGTCATGATCGCCAAGTCCTGCTGATCGCCGCGAAGCAGTGCACAGTCATCAGACTAGACCACCTTCGGCGGGACTGCCGACGTCAAGAAGGATCCGCCGTGCGTCCGCCTGTCCCCTTCCCGACGGTACGGCCGCAGACTCCGTGGGTCGGCGGAAAGAGAAGGCGGCCCACGAGCACCGGCCGGACGGCCACGAAACCCTCAGCCTCGCGAGGGCACTCTCGATTCGCCGACCGGGATTCGACGTCCGCCGATCAGCCCATCCGCTTGCGGTTTCGCCAGCGACCCAGGCCGCTCGCGCCGAGCGAGAAGAGCGCCATCGCACCGCCGCCGGGAACCGCCGAGACCGTCTGCCCCGCGAGGATCGACTGGTCGGCCGTCGAGTCGTAGGCCCAGTCGTGCACAATGACGGTTCCGGCATCGCTCGAGGGGGTGCTGATCTGGATCCAGCCGTAGTAGAACTGGCCGGACCCCGCGTCCATCCGTCCCCCGATGTACTTGTTGCTCACGTTGCCCCATTCGTCGGACAGCGCGGCGCCAGTGCTCGCGTCGAACTCGGTCATGAGCTTGGATTGGCTCGTCATCCCCCATTGCAGAGGGCTCGGGGTCGACGAAATCGAATTGCCCGCGGAGAGTGCAGCCGCGACGTTCTTGTTGCCCGAGGTGGCGAGGCTCGCCGCGGTGGCGCTACTTTGAATTCGCAGGCTGCCGACGGTCGGCCCAGCGGGATCGTGTGCGAGGAAACTCAGGGTGAAGTCCGTACCCCCGCCGTTGACATCGATGTCGAGGGTGTTGGCGGTCCCGCTGCCCGAAGTCAGCGATAGGTTCTGCGCCCCGCTGTAGACGATGGCACCCGAGGCCGTCGACGCCACGGCGCCGCTCGCCAGGGCGTAGGCGACGAGACTGCGGTCGAAGGTGAACTTGGTGTCCTCTGTGGACATCATCGATTCTCCCGATTCGCGCACCACCTGAATCAAGGCCTCGATTCGGCCCGTGCAGGATCGAAAGGGTGACTCCGAGAACCCTCTTTGCAAGTCAGAATTGTCTTTTTTTATCGAGCACCCCGGGCGAAACTCGCCTTGGAGCCACCCTAACGGGGTCCGAAGCGAGGGCACCCGACTTCTGAGGGATTCGGCACGACTGCGGCAGCGGGAGGGAACGCACCCCCAAGAGGCGACCGCGGAAGGCGAGCTCCGCGACGGCCACCGATCGGCGTCGAACACTCGCGGTGAACTTCGGATCCGCGGGCGGCCCCTCGTCCCCCGCTCCTATCCTCCTCGTTCCGCCATGGCCGTCGCCGCTCCGATCGACGCCCTCGACGAACGCCCGCTGCCGATCGGAGCGGTCGCGGGCGGCTTCCTACTGTCGCTGTTGATCCATCTCGCGATCATCGTGCCGCTTCTCGTCGAAGCGATGCGGCCTGAAGTCGCGCGGGGCGTCGTCGCGGATCTTCCACCCGAAGCGGCGTCTGCCGAAGACCCTCGCACCGACGACCCGGAGGTGCCGCTCGGCATCGACGAGTCCGATGCGGTGACGCTCAACTGGATCGGCTACGAGGAGTACCAGGAGCACCTCGCCCAGCGCGCGGAGTTCGATCAGGCCGCGTTCCGCGACGAGGAGTCGGGCGGCGCCGAAGGCGACGCCGGCACCGCGCTCGCGAAGCCCGGCGAACAGGCGACGCAGGATCTTCCCCCCGGCGAGCAGCCGAGCCCCGAGTCGCAGGCCGCCGCGGCGGCTTCGTCGGAGACTCCGCAAACCGAGCCGACCACCGGCGGCGCGACGGTTCGGCCCAACGACTCACCGCCCGGGGGTCGTGACGTCGGGGCTGCCGACACGCCGGAGGAGGCGAAGGAACCGCCGCGATCGACGCCAGCGCCGACTCGTGGACCCGCAGCGCCGACTCCAGATGGTCCGCGAGTGCTGCCCGCGGAATCTCCCGATGTCGTCGCGCCGGGCGAGATCGCTCCAGCCGGCACGCCGCGCGACGATCCGCCGCCCGCGGAGAGTCCCGACATCCCCAAGCCCGTCGCCGATCCGGCGCCGACACCCGCAACCGATCCGCAGAGCGAACCGACACCCTCGGCACCGCCGGCTGATGCGCCGGAGACTCCGGCGCCCCCCAAGCCGCAGCCCGAGACCGAGCCCTCGCCCAAGCCCGAGCAGCCAAGGCCCGAACCCGAGCCGAAGCCGCAGCCGACTCCGGCCCCGCAACCGACGCCCAACCCGCAGCCGACGCCGAACCCCGCGCCGAATCCGCAGACGCCTTCCGAGCCCAAGCCAGCCGGAGCACCGCCGTCCGGCGAGACCGAGCCCGCAGCGCCGGGCCCGCCGCGGCCCGATCCGCCCGCTCCCGGAGAGACCGCTCCCAAGGAATCCGACGCCTTCAGCGTCGTCGTCGCGCCGCCCGAGACCTGGAAGGCCGGTCGACCGCTCGCCATGCAGGGACTTGAGATTCAGACCCGCAAGCCGAGCCTGCCGCTTCTGACCCAGCTCACCACCAAGCCGCGCGACCCGGTGGTCGAGTTGCGGTTCGACCGCACCGGTCGGGCGACCTCCGCACGGCTGCTCTCTTCGACCGGCTACGAGAACGTCGACGGCCCCATCCTCGACTCGCTGTTTCGGTGGCGGGCCCGCGGTGCGCTGCTCGAGAGACTCGCCGAAGGCCAGGTGTACGTCTACCGCATTCGGCTGGTGATGCAGTAGCGGCTCGTCGGCGAAGGCGCCGCGTCGGCTCGGGTGACGATTGAAGTGCTGCACCGAGGGTCGGAGGATCGCGCGCGACCGCTACGCGGCGCCGAACGCACGCCGCAGACGCCCATCCCGGACTGCGAGCGCCTGTTTGCTCGCGAGACATGCACGAGGTCACTGAGGACCAGAGGACCTTGCACTTGCTTCACGGAGTCGATCGCAAAGGGGCGAGACGAGGCCGATGCCGCGCGCGAACGCGTCCTCGCGGTGATTGGCCGCCCGCACTCAGAATCGAGACCGCGGTTCGCTGCCGCGTGGACCCTTGAGGACCGGCCGCGCTACGCCGCGAGGCGCAGGCCATCCTCGCCGACCGAGTCGCCGCGGCGGTACTGCAGCGACAGGGTGGTGCGCCCGTCGAAGCTCACCGACCGCACCACCTCCGCCTCGACCATCTCGTCGATCTTGAGAAACGAGTCGGTCCGGCGAACGCCCATCCCCACCCGAACCCGCTCGCCTGCCGCGATCGGGACACACTGGTTCAGCGTGACCATGGCGCCGCCGGTCGAGAGATTGCAGGTCGTGCCGGCGACGAAGCGGTCGTCGCTCGGTCGCCACACCTTGCAGGGCTGCTCGTGCTGCACCCGGGGGCTCGAGCGTCGTTCGGAGAGCAGGGTCGGCATCGCCACGCGGGGGAGATCGGCGGGCGGGAAGGGCGACTTTCGCCAAGGTCCGCAGTCGGTCGCGGATGGCAGACCGCACCCCGACCCAGCCGCCCTGAGCGTTCCTCCGGCAACGCTCGAGGCCCCCTGCCAAGAGGCGAATCGGGCTTCCGAGTCCGCCTCGGCCCATTCCTCCCAGGCGCGAAGGTCGCACCTCTCGTTCCGAATCCCATCCACGGGCCTATGAGGCGCCTCCGGCCCACTCGGCCCATCCGTTCCAGGCCTCGCCCATCCCCCGCTGCAACCCGCGCCCCATCGCT
>JAPOKA010000069.1 GCA_029977865.1 bacterium | reverse complement strand
CCCATCGACGATGCAGTTGCCGTCGAGGTCTGCAGGGCAGTCGTTGCAGTCGGGGCAGCTTCCCCACCCCGCAAGCATGATGGTCAGGTCGACTCCATCCACGTTGCCGTCCCCGTTCAGATCACCCGCGACGATCACCACGCCACCGTGACGAAGCGCCTCGGACGGAATGGGTCGGGTGCTCGTCGAAGGACCGGCCCAAAGCAGCACCAGGCCGGCCCCGCCTCCGTTCTCGAAGAATTCCAATCGCATCGGGTGCAGGCCGGCGGAGAGGGCGCGGACACCGGCACGCGTCTGCATGCCGTGCAGCCCGTCGTTGTCGACCACCAGATCGTCGCCGAGCCAGAGCTGCGAGCCGTCGTCGGAGGAGGTCGCAAGCGTCCACAAGCCATCCTCGGGAATCTCGATCCAGCCGGTGTAGACGGCTCCGACCTCGTCGGCGCGTCCGCTGCCCGCGAAGTCGCCACCGGTCGAGCCGTAGTTGACCTCGGCGACCACCTCGCTCAGGTAGGGCGTGAGCAGATCGAAGTCGGGCAGCTGCTGCGGAGCCGCGAGCGCGTAGTAGTCGCAGAGCAACCCCGGCTCGGAACCAACGACGATCTCTGCAGGCGTCGGAATCGACAACGTCACATGCACCGTCGCCGAAGCGGTCTCGCCGGACACCGGCTCTTCGATGGTGTATTCGAAGCTGCGCAGGCCCGCCGCAGCTCCGGGAGCCGGAACCACCTCGAGCACTCCCGCACCATGGGGCCCTTCGCCGGCGATCAGCTGCACCGGATCGCCCATCGACGTGACCGGCGACCAGCTGACGATCACCAGCTCGTCGAAGTTGAGGTCGTAGTCGTTGGAGAGCACATCGATCCGCCGCGGCCGCGAGGTCACGCCCGCGGCGACGTCGTCGTTGGCGACCGGCGGCTGCGGAGTCGTGGCGAGCTGGGCGAACTCGACCGCGCGGGCGAGATCGATGCGACCGAATCCGAACTCCTCGGTCTCGGCGTAGCCCCCCCACCAGTCGCAGGAGACCTTGAGGATCTGCTCGGCCTCGATCGCGGTGAGATCGGGATTCACGCAGCGAACGATCGCGAGGGCGCCGTTGGCGACCGGAGTCGCCATGCTCGTTCCGCTCCAGGCTGCGTAGAGGCCGTCTCGCGTGGTGCTGAGAATGCCCACCCCCGGCGCGAAGAGGTCGACGCCGCGACCGTAGCTCGAGAAGCCCGCGGGATTGTCGCCGGAATCGGAGGCTCCGATCACCAGCACGTTCTCGAAGTCCCATCCAGCGTGGTCGGTGCGCGAGTTCCCCGCCGCCCACAGCAGGCTCGCGTCGAAGTCGCGGAGATAGAGACCGGTGGTCTCGATCGAATTCGCGCCGATGCCCGAGTAGCTCGCGCTGACGACCTTGGCGCCATGCTCCGCGGCCCAGCGGGCGCCTTCGAGCAGGTTCGCCATCGAGGCTCCACCGTTGGCGGCCTCGCTCACCCGGATCGGCATCCCCGCCAGCGACCACCCGACCCCGGCCACGCCGATGCCGTTGTCGCCGGTCGCGGCGGCGCATCCAAGCACATGGACGCCGTGACCGTGGATGTCGGTCATGTCCCCGCCGTCGGCCTCCGCGATCTCGCTGACCGCGTTGTATCCCGGGACCCGGTTGGTGAGATCCTCGTGGTCGACGATGCCGGTGTCGGTGACCGCGACGATCATGCCTTCGCACCCGACCGAGAGTTCCCAGGCCTCGGGACTCCCGATCATGGTGTGGTGCCACTGCTCGGGATAGCGGGGATCGTCGGGAATGACGACGGGGTAGAGGATCCAGTCGGGCTCGACGTAGGCGAAGAGACCGCTCGCCTCGAGCCGTGCGGCGAGTTGCCGCTCGGACACCCCAAGCGCCTCGGGGATCCGTGCCGCCTCCACGAGATACTCGTCGGTGGAGGCGAAGTGCCGCAGCACCCGCGCGGCGATCAGGCGCTCGGCCGCCCTTCGATCGCGTCCGTCGAGTTCGCGACGCGGCTTGACGATCAGGTTGCCGGAGAACTCTCGCACTCCGGGAATCGCCTCGACCGGAGGACTCGCGAGGACCGGGAGGGTGACGAGTGCGGCGATGGCGAGACCTGAGAGCATGCGGACTCCTTGGAGCGATCGACTCTCGGACGATCGAGACCGTCAAAGGTAGTCCCGATCCGCCGCCGTCCCCAAGAACTCTCTGCTCAATTGGCTCGGACGAGACGGCGAATCGAAGCCGACCGACGGATCGGGCCCGGCCACCGGCGTTCCCGGACGCGATCGAAGCCGGCCGACGCCGGCCTTGGTCTCGCGACCGAGCGGCGGCGGGCGGCCGCGAATCTCCTACCCTCTCCGCCATGAAGCTCGAGATCCTCTCCCTGTGCAAGGCGGCGGTGGTGGAGCATCACGCCCTGAGCATCCTCTCCGCCATGGATCGTCTCCACGCGACCAAGGTGCCTTGCGTGCTGCCCCGCTGCTCGGTGGCGGTGCGGCTGCGCTTCGATCGCATCGAGGCGGGCGGGCACGAACTCAAGCTGCACGTGGTCGACGCCGACGGCCGGGGGGTCATGAACCCGTTGCAGGCGAAGCTCGGTGTCGCGTTCGGCGAGAAGGACCGCACCGCGGCGATCTCGCTGGTCATCGACATCAACGGTCTTTCGCTCCCCTCCTTCGGCGAGTACTCGATCGATCTCGCGGTGGACAGCCTGCACATCGGATCGATCCCCTTCACGCTCGTCGAACAGCGACTCCCCGCTCCGCCTGCAGCGAACGGCGGCGAGTTCCCCGAACGATCGTGATGACTGAGCGGTTGGCCGACGGACCAGGGGCTTGGTTCGTCGGGGGAATGCAGCCCCTTCGCCGACCCGTCTTCGGCGAAGGTGCCGCCAGCGCCGCCGCGGTCAGGCGTCGACGAATCCGGCGGAGGCGAGGATTCGCCATCCGACCGGCCGGAACCGCGGGAATCGGCCCATGGTGCCCATGAGCACCCGCAGGTCCTCGGCATCGAGCACCCAGTCGTCGAACCGCTCCTCGGTCTCCCACGCCCGCTGACGCCGGAAGTGCTCGAGGGTGAAGGAGCGCTCGCGCATCGCCCAGTGATCGAGACGGTCGGCGATCTCGAAGCACTTGTTGGTGAGAATCGCCATCGCCCGCACGCCTCGCACCTCGTCCTGCGAACGCAGCGCGAGGTTCGATCCGAAGACGCACCACCATCCGTGGGACTCGAGCAGATCGACTTCGCCGATCGAGTCGAGATCGACCACCTCGCCAAGTCCCTCGACGAACGCCTCGATGGCACGCTCGACCGATCCCCGCTCCACCGCCTCGCACTCAAGCCGGCCGCCGCGGCAGACCTGGCTGCGGCCGAGATCGCCGACGTCGCCGAAGTCGTCGTTGAGCCAGCGGTACTCGCGTTCGGCCGTGGCGAGATCGTCCGATGCCGCGTTCACCATCGCGGCGTCGGGAACGGCTTCGGCCAACGCCTCGCGGCGACGAGCGTGCCCGCGGATCGAGTGCGCCGCCGCGGTCGCCACGCGGCAGAGACGGTCGCTTCGATCGCGTCGATCGAGTTGCTCGAGCAGCTCGGTGGCGATCGCCTTCGCCTCGACGAGGTTCCACAGGGCGAAGTGCGAGACCGCGGAGTCGAGGGCGAGCAGGGTTCGGGTGGCGAAGGAGAGCCCCCGCTCGCCGAGACCGCGTTGGCTGACGGACAGGGCGACCGCGAAGCAGCCCATTCCGGCCCAGGCGTTCGCGACAAGGTGGTCGCCGAGGCCGCGCTGCTCGCCGTCGTCGGCCTGCCGGTGGAGAACCGTGCCCGCCGCACGCAGGTCCTCCCAGCGGCGGTGCCGACGGGCGTCGGCGATGAAGATCGACATGGCCTCCGGTTCGAAGGGAACCCGTTCGAGATCGTCGTGCGGGTCCTCTTCGTCTCCGCCGCGGATCGCGTACACCACCTCCTCGACCGGCCAGGAGAGCACTCGCGCGAGCGCTTCCACCAGATCAAGCTTGGGGTTGCCGCTTGCCGGCACCAACTTCGTGGGATCGCGACCGAGTTCATTGGACAGTTCCAATCGAGTCCATCCGCGCATCATGCGGCCCAACTTCAGCAGCGCCTGGAGGCGCTGGCGACGATCTGCTGCCTGCATGGTTCCGTCTCCGGATTCAACTGATGAATCCCCCAGAAGGACGCCCCCCTGGTTCGTCATGGCCATACCGATAGCCGCCCGCGAACCGATCGCGGCAAGGAAGTGCACAAATTCTGGATCAATCGCAGTTCGTGACGCAGGTCACAAGACTCACCGAGCGAAGGTGATCCCGGGACTGGAAGGCGGCCAGGTTCGATCCAGCGCTCGCCACTGCAATGACTGCGACAACCCACCCTCGTGCCTGCACGCTGGGGACATGGTGCCGAGGGCGACCTCCGCTGCAGGAAGTTTCATGGGCTCGCGCTTGCGGACGTCATCCGATTCAGGAACCGCTCGGTGGAGTCCACGAAGGTGGCGGTCTCCGGGCGAACCGCCCCGAAGAGGGACTGGTCCATGCGCAACAACTCGCCTCGCAGCACGGAAGCGCAGGTCGGACTCGTACCCGTGAAGTCGACGATCCGCTCGCCGACCTGCAGGCGACCGTCCGCCGACCGATCCATGTCGACGCTCAACGCGGAGAGATCCTGCCGACCTTCCAGGCTCTCCAGGTACCAGAGGTAGTGCAGCCGCCAGGCGATCGTCACATGGCGGCCGGTCGAGAGCCGGAGGTAGCTGCTGCAGAGGTTCTTGACATGGCAGAAGTCGCCGGTGTCGGACCCGTCGACCAGTTCTCGACGCGTCCCCTTGCGAAGCTGCGAGTGCGAGAAGGGATCCAGCATCACCCATCGGCCCTTCACCCGCCGAACGGCATGAAAGATCTCGATCGGTCGATGCGTGGAACGCAACCATCCCACATCCATCCCCAGTCCCCAGGTGCCGAGGACCTGATCGGCGGCGGAAAGGCCGTCGAATGGAGTGAACTCGACGCCACAGTAGTGCAGCCGTCGGTCGATCATCTGACGATAGATCCGTTCGAAGTAGTCGCTCCGCGTCGGATAGAGATCGAAGTCGTGAAGGATGGCGTGCGTGGTGTCGATGGCCTTGAGCGCCGTCGCACAGTTCATCGAGTTGTAGAAAGTCGACACGTCGATCCACTCGACCAGCCTTCCCGCAAGCCCTTCGTAGCAGTGGAACTTGAGCGGCAGTCCGGACCAGTCCCGGTCGATCGACGCTCGCAGCTCCGCCAGCGCCTGCGGATTTGCTCGATCGAGCACCACATGCACCGCTCTCAGACTCTGGCGATCGGCGGCGGCGATGAATCTCAGGTTGACGCCGAGCAGATGCCGCAGGTGCCATGGCACTCCCAGGATGATGGAGTAGCCTGACTGCAGCTCCGCTCGCCTCGGCCAGCTCAGAAGCGGACCGAGGGCGCACTTGAACACTTCGCGGCCCACGAGATGCCGGAGGATTCGACTGTGCTTGGGCACGGGCGCGCTCGAGACCACCGCGGATCCGCCCGCGGCCGGGGCGGTCAAGATTTCAGGTGGAGTGCCCATGGGGTCTTGTAGGTCTCGGTTTCGCCGCGGGACAAGGCTATCCGTTCCACCGTCGATTCTCGACCTCGCCTCCGGACTGCATCGACGGTGCCGTTGGTTCCTCGACCGTTGCGGGGCAAGGCGGCCGCGGACGGTAGCGCGTCGGCCGCTCGTCGGGCGACTTCATGCGGCACGGCGATCCTGTCGCGCGCCAGTCGCACCGGCGGCTTCCACCGTGGCTTCCAGGAAGCGCTGGAACGAATCGACGTACGCGATCACCTCCGGTCGAGCCTTGCCGAAGAGGAATTCGTCCATCCTGGTCAGTTCCGTGCGAAGCACGTTCGCACAGGTGGGATGCGTGGCGGCGAAGTCGACCTCGCGATCGTCGATCCCGAGGGACCGCCCGCGACTGCGGTCCATGGCTTCCACCACCTCGGCGAGGTCTCGTTTCTCGATGAGACTCTCGAGGTACCACAGATAGTGGAGACGCCACGCGATGTTCACCGGGCGGCCGGTGGAGAATCGCAGATAGCTGCTGCAGAGGTTCTTCACATGGCAGAAGTCCTCGCTGCTGACGTTCGCGACAAGTCGGCGACGCGTGCACGGCCTCAGTTGCGATGCCGAGAACGGATCGAGAGAGATGGCCCGGTCTCCCACCCGGCGCACCGCGTGGAAGATGTCGATGGGTCGATGGGTTCGCCGCAGCCATCCGACATCCATGCCGAGGCCCCAGGTGCCCAGCACCAGATCGTCTCGGGTGAGCCCATCGAAGTTGGTCAGCTCGACACCGCAGTAGTGCAGATTCTCCTCCAGCATCTGCCGGTACATCCGCTCGAAGTAGTCGGCCCGCACCGGATAGAGATCGAAGTCGTGGAGCACGGCGTGGGTGGAGTCGATCTCCCGCAGCGCGGTGGCGCAGTTCATCGAGTTGTAGAAGGTCGAGATGTCGAGACGCTCGACGAGCCGTCCGGCCAGGCCCTGGTAGCACTGAAACCGCATGGGCAGGTCGGGAAATGCCTGCGTCGCCCGACGCTCGAGGACGCCGAGTTCGGACTCGTGCGCCCGATCGAGCACCACGTGGATCCGCCGCAGGTTGGTGCGGTCCAGCCGCGCCAGGAAGCCGAGGTTCACCTCAAGGAGATGGCGCAGATGCCACGGCACCCCCAGAATCACCGAGTAGCCCGGATGCAGTTCCGCCGATCGCGGCCAGTCGATCAGGCAGCCGATCGCCCACTTGGCCAGTTCGCGTCCGAGATACCCCCGAAGCGTCTTGCGACATCGGTTCAGCCAATCGCCGATTCGACCGCCGTCTCCGGGACGCCCTCCGACCATGCGGCCGTTCGGTGCCCAGGCCGTTCCAGCCGGAGAACTCGGAGGTCTCGTTTTCGGACTGTGCATCGCCCGCGCTCCTGATCTGGCCGCATGAGAACACCAGCAGGTCGGAACATCGGCTCGGAGTCGAGCGCGGAACAGGAAAGCGGTGCGTTGCCGTGCCATTCTCCGGTTCCCGGCAACAGTCGTCAGCGGCGAACATGACCCGCCGGGAGTCGAACCGTCCTCGACCGCGACCCTGGACCGAGAACAATCACGGAATCCGCGGGGGACTACTCGGTGAAGGCCACTCGCGCGCCGCCGAGGGTGGTGCCGGTCGCGAAGGCGAGGTCGACCAGGCCGATCTGCCAGTCCGCAAGCGCCCGCACCTCGCGGCTGCGGGCATCAGCCAGCCGCGTCGAGGCGTCGAGCACGTCGGTCGAGGTGCGAAGTCCCACCTCGAACTGCCGCTGCTCGCCCTCGAGTGTCCGCGCCGCGAGGATCACCTCGAGCCGCGCCGCGAGGATCCGCTGCCAGCTCTGTCGAAGCTGGTCGAGCGCATCGAGCACCTCCGAGCGAATCGCGAGCCGCCGCGCATCGCGCGACGCGAGCCGCTGCACCCGCGTCAGCACCGCGTTTCGCAGTCGCGCCTCGGCCGCCTCGTTGCCGATGGGAATCTCGGCGCGAAGCCCAACCTGGAAGAAGTCGCTGTCGAAGAGGTTGCCGTAGGCGCTGCCCGCGCCTCCGGAGATGCCCTGGAACGAGTAGCTGTAGTCGAAGGCGAAGAGCGGCAGGGCCTGATTGCGCCGGAAGGAGATGTTGGAGGCGTCGATCGCGAGCTGCAATTCGAGTTCGAGCATCTCCATCCGGTTCGCCACCGCGCGATCGGCGAGCAGTTGCGGATCGAGGGAGAGATCGAGCGGGCTCGGCAGGGTCGAGGGGACCAGACCGGTCGGCGATTCGATGGGCAGGTCCGGGAGATTGAGCAGCCGCTTCAGCTCTCGCTGCCGGTTCCGAAGCAAGGCGTCGGCGACGATGACCGCCTCGACGGTGCGACCGAGACCGCTCTCGGCACGAATGACCTCCAGCTCCGGCGCGTCTCCCGCCGCCACGCGGCGCCGAGCCACCTCGAGTTGGCGCACCGCGAGGTCGTACTGCTGCCGCCGCACCTCGAGCTCGCCCCATGCCGCGTAGAGGTTCCAGTACGAGCGATCGGCCGCCGACAACACCCGGATCACCTCGAGCTTGGTCCGCGCCTCGGTGATCTGTCCCTGGAAGCGGGCGATGCGGATCGAGTGCATGTTGGCGTCGAGCCAGCCCCCCCGCAGCAGCGGCTGGCTGATCGATAAGGTCAGCTGGGCGTTCCAGGTGTCGTCGCCGAGCACGTTGGAGATCGCCTGATCGGAGCGGAACAGCGGATTGCTCACCGAGATCGATCCGCCGGTGGCCAAGGGAATCTCGACCCCGTAGTTCAACTGGTCCTGGCTTGTTCCGGTGCCGGTCTCGAGGTTGGTGAGGAAGTTCGCGTCATTGCGGTTGTAGCTCGCGAAGAAGGTCGCTTCGAACTTGGCTTCCTCTGCCGCGACATCGGCCGCGGCGATCGCCGGGGCCACCAACTGAGCCTCGAGATCGAGGTTGTGGGAGAGCACCGCCGCACGCACCTCGTCGAGCGGAAGCTCCATGCGCTCGGGGTACTGGCTGACCAGCGCTCCGATCTCGACATCCACGATCGAGGTGGCGTCGGGCTCCTTCGGAGGCGCCGTCTCGGCGGAGGCGAGGTCGAGCGGCGCGATCGAGCGGAAGGTCTCGTCCTCGAAGCGCCAACCGCCGTAGCGATCCTGCGCCGACTGGCATCCCGCCAGCGCGGCGAGCGCCACGCATGCGATCCGGGTCCGCATCGGAGACGCGAGGTCATTCATGCCGCAAGGCCTCGATGGGATCGAGCCGCGACGCCTTGATCGCGGGAAACATGCCGAACAGGACACCGACACCGCCGCTGAAGCCGAAGGCCATCGCCACCGCCCAGCCCGGAATCGAAGCCTCTTCGAGCCCGGCGTTGGGGATCGAGGAAATCACGAAGGCGAGGAACTGGCCGCAGAGCAGCCCGACGATGCCGCCGAGCAGGCAGAGCGTCACCGCCTCGAGCAGGAACTGCGAGAGAATCGCCAGCGGCGTGGCGCCGACCGCCTTGCGCAGGCCGATCTCTCGAGTCCGCTCCGAGACCGCGACGAGCATGATGTTCATGATCCCGATGCCGCCGACGAGCAGGCTGACCCCGACGATGCCGCCCGCCACCGCGGTGATGCCGGCGGCGAGGGCCTTGAACTGCTCGATGAACTGATCGATGGCGGCCACCGCGAAGGTGTCGGGATCGCTGCCGCGCAGGCCCCGCATGCGCCGCAGCACGAACCGCACCTCGCTCTTGGCCTCCTCGGCGACATCGGGCGACTTCACCATCGCCACGATGCGGAAGAAGAAGGTGCGATCCTGCATCGCCGCGGCCACCGAAAATGGCACGAAGATCTCCGCGGAACTGGTGTTCATCCCGAACATCGCCTGCTGCACCGTCTCCACCACCCCGATCACCAGGAAGCGGCGTCCGCCGAGCAGGATGTGCTCGCCGACGGGATCGCGCGGCAGCTTCAACTCGCCTGCGGCTTCCTCGTTGATGAGGCAGACCTGTCTGCGCTCGCGCTCGTCGATGCCGTTGAAGGGCCGCCCCGCGATCACGGCGCGATTCTCCGCCTCGTGCCACGCCGGCCAGATGCCGGTGATCGTCGAGCCGTCGAGCAGGGTGTCCGCGTACTGGACACTCGCTCCGACCGAGGTGATGGGAGTCAGGGTGCGCAGCGAAGGGCAGCTCTGGGAAAGCTCGACGAGCTCGCGCTCCTTGAGGCGCACCTCTTCCCAGGGATAGAGGTTCCTCGGAGCGTTGTCGGGGCGGTCGGGGAAGATCAACAGCCGATTGGCCCCGAAGCTCTCGAACTCGGTGAGCACGCGGCTCTTGAGCCCGGACAGCGCCGCGATCACCGCGGTGACCGAGGCGACGCCGACGATGATCCCCAGAGCCGTCAGCATCGAGCGGACCTTGTTCGCCCAGATCTGCGAGATCGCCAGCGCCACCGCCTGCACCCAGAAGATCGGGCTGAGCAGGGTCATGCCGAGGGTCCCTCCGCCGAGACGCCGCCGCCGGAGGCGATCGCCTGACCGGTGCGCTGCGACCAGTACTGCGGCGAGGCCGGATCTTCCGCGATCGGGAGGTCTGACTCGACCTGTCCGTCGCGGAGCCGCAGCACCCGCCGGCAGCAGGCGGCGACGTCGTTCTCGTGGGTGACGATCACGATGGTCTGGCCTTCTGCGTGCAACTCGGCGAAGAGCGACATGATCTCGTTGGTGGTGGTCGAATCGAGATTCCCGGTGGGCTCGTCGGCCATGAGGATGGCGGGATTGGACAAGAGCGCTCGCGCGATCGCCACCCGCTGCTTCTGTCCGCCGGAGAGCTGGTTGGGACGGTGGTGCATGCGATCGGCGAGGCCTACCCGCTCGAGCACCCGACGGGCCTTGCGACGGCGTGTGCCCCACCAGCCGCCGCCGCGAGCGTAGATGAGCGGCAGCTCGACGTTGGCGAGCGCCGAGAGCCTCGGCAGCAGCTCGAAGGACTGGAACACGAATCCGATTCGCTCGTTGCGCACATTGGCGAGCTCGGTGGCCCCCATCGCGCTCACGAGCCGGCCATCGAGTCGATAGGTGCCAGCGGTCGGCCGATCAAGGCAACCGAGGATGTTCATCAGGGTGCTCTTGCCGGAGCCGGAACTCCCCATCACCGCGACCATCTCGTTCGCCTCGAGATCGAGATCGACGCCGCGAAGGGCATGGATGGTCTCGACCCCGACGCGGTAGAGCCGAGTCAGGCCGCGGGCCTCGATGATCATGCCTCGTCCGCCGCCTCGGAAGGTGCCGCTGCGGAATCGGCGGCCTGCTCGCGAACCTTGACCGCGGCGCCGTGCTCGAGCTTCTCGAGGGCCTTGTAGGGGCCGGAGACCACGAGGTCGCCTTCCGCAAGACCCTCGAGGACGAGGGTGTCGACGAGATTGCTCGGCCCGATGCGGACCGGCACCAAAAGGGCCTTTCCGTCGCGCACCGCGAAGACCGCGGTGACGGTTCGCGCCCGTCGATCGACGAGCGAGCTCGCTGACACTTCGTCGGGAAGCGACTCGACCTCCGCATCGACGATCGCCTGCGAAGGCACCAGCAGCCCTTCCCGCTCGGAGACCTCGATCTCGACGTTGGAGGCGAGCCCGGAGAGGATCCGCTCGCCTTCGAGTTCGAGCATCACCTCGACCTTGAAGAAACCGGTCCCATCGCGGTCGAGCGAGCGCTGCAGGGCCACCCGCTCCACCACGCCGCGGAAGACCCGTCCGGGGTAGGCATTGATGCGGACTTCCGCGGGCTGACCGGCGGCGACCCGCGCCACCGAGGCCTCGGGAACCTTGGCATCGAGCCGCATCCGAGTGAGATCGGCCACGGTCAGGATCACGGTGCCGGCGTTGTTCATGGTGCCCACCACCACCAGCTCGCCGACCTCTGCGTTGAGCAGGGTCATGGTGCCGTTGATCGGCGAGCGCATGACCGTCTTGGCGATCAGCTCTTCGACCTGCTCGATGTCCGCCTCCGCCGCAGCGACGCCGCTCTCGATGACCGAGATGCTGCGGACGCCGGCCTCGACCTGGGCCTCGAGTTCGCGGACGCGGTTCATGGCATCGTCGAGAGACTGTCGGCTCACGTCGCCGGTGTCGAAGAGGGCCTGCTGCCTCTCGAGGGTGGTCTGGGCATTGGCGAGCGAGTGCTGCGGCCCTGCGAGCCGGGCTCGTTCGGCCTCGAGACGGAATCGCTCGCCTTCGCGGCGAGCCTTGGCGGCCTCGAGCCGCGCCCGCAGATCGGAGTCGTCGAGCCGAACGATGAGATCGCCCGACTTGACCTCGCCGCCCTCCCGGATCGGCAGTTCGAGGATTCGCGCCGAGACCTCGGCCGAGATGTCGACCTTGGTGTTTGGCTCGACCTCGCCCGGTGCGGAGACGGTCTCGACGAGGGTGCCGGTGCGAACCGCTTCGGTCCGGACCTCCTCCCCTGCCGCCGGACTCGAGAACTCGAACTCGAAGCCGCGGAAGCCCTCGCCGGGCTCCATGGTCATCGCAGCCGCGAGTCCGAGGGCGATCAGCACCACCACCACAACGAGGAAGATCCGCACAAGGGGCTCCGCAGCGACCACGGGGCCGCGTGATTCCGACGCAGCCAGATGACCCCACCGATTGGGGAAGCCAAGCCGCCGGTTGCAGGTCGGGCAGGATATCTCCCCACCAAGGGCCGACATCGCTCTGATCGCGAATCCCATCGTCAGCGACGAAAAGCCCCCCGGCTTCCCTGAGGAGGCCGGGGGGCGAATGGGTCTCGAACTGTCGACCGCGGACGAGGTCCGCCAGTCTGCGAATCAGCCGGTCCAGTTGCCGAGCAGAATCGCCAGGTCGGCGCCGTTCACATCGCCGCTGTTGTCAAGGTCGGCGATCGGGTCCGCGGTGCCCCAGGCGCCGAGGAGGATCGAAAGGTCCGCACCGTTGACGAAGCCGTCGAGGTTGAGGTCGCCGGGGATCGAGTCGCCGCACCCGAAGTTGCCCGAGAGCTGCACGAGCCAGTGACGGTTCGGGAAGCCGATAAGGGCGAGATCGAGGAAGTCGGTGACGCCGCAGGAAGCCGACAGCAGATAGGTCGGGCTCGAAGTGCTGGCGTTGCCGAAGAAGGAGGCGAAGCCATCGGTGGAAGGCGCGATCGAGAGCGTCACCACCAAGGTCTCGCTGCCGGACAACTCGACGCAGATCGGGTCTCCGTCCTTGCTGACGGTCACGAACTGCGGGCCACCGTCGTTGGGGTAGAGACCGACCGGGAAGGACTGCACCAGCTGAAGATCGGCCACCGACGGATCGCCGCCGTTGGGATCGATGTAGACACCGATCTCGCCGACGAGGTAGCTGCCGCTGTTGGTGAAGCCGAAGTTGACGCAGTTGAACGAGTACGCGCCGCCGAGCTGATCGGCGGTGAACACCTTGGCGTAGGAGTTCTCGGTGGTGATGCCGCCCCCGGCGCACGCGATGCCGCCGAGGTCGAGCGTGTCGTTCGCGGTGCTGTTGACCGGGTTGCCGCCGGGGTTGCCGCAGGTCTGCGGCGGGATCGGCGGAGCCGGAGCAACCTCACCGTAGATTGCGAACCCGGTGTTGTAGAACTTGTTCGGATCGAGGCCGGGCTGCTGCGAGTAGCCCGCGAGGGTGTACCGCAAGAATCCCGGGCTCGGCTGAGTCGCGGATCGCCACGCGAAGGGACCCTCGGCGTCGACCAGAGGCACGACACTCTCGCCCTGGGCGTTCATGAACCAGGCGAAGTTCGCCACGGTGTCGGGCGCCTTGTTGGAGGCGTACACGGTCAGGTAATAGTCGCCGGCAGCGAGTTCGAAGTCGGTGTCGATTCGGAATCGCTCATTGGTGGGGTCGCCGTCCGGGTCGTCATCGGGGGCCGGGAACGCCACGCTGCCGGAGAGGATCTGATCGCCGTCGACGGGCTTCACCAGATCGGTGCGGCTCCAGATGATGTAGTTGAGGAGTTCCGCGCAGACGCCACCCGGGCAGAAGCCATTGGCGGTGATGGCCTGGATGTTCCACGGGAGGGGCTCGCCGAGCGAAGCCGGCACCGGCAGGGTGAACGGCTGGGCCAACCAACGCTGCGGGAAGTTGCCGTTGAGGTAGCCCGACGACAAGCCGAGATTGGTGAGGGCGCCAGTCGAGTCGTTGACGATCGACTTGGTGCCGCCGGTGGTGAAGATCGTCGGAGGAAGCGGCGGCGGCGGGTCGCCGAGGATGAAGCTGATGGTGCCCTCGCCCGCTGCATCGAGATAGCCACCCATGCGGATCAGGTAGCTGGTACCCGCTTCGACGGGGAACTGCAGGATCGAGGTGAAGTCGGCGCAGTTGGGGCCGTCCTCGTTGCAGGCGATGAAGAGGTCGGGCAGCGTGCAGGGCTCGTAGTTGCCGTCGCCGATGTTGTAGGCGGCGATCTTCGAGTCGAAGTTCGCGGTGTTGCAGTTGCTCGCGGTCATGATCGAGCCCTCGGGCAGATCGGCCGGAGCGTCGTAGCGGTACCACAGGTCGCGCCAGATCGGAATGTCGGCCTCGCTCGAACCGCACTCGGGCTCATCGGGGCCCACGGTGGTGGCGGCGGTCGAGTTGAACGCCACGGCATCGCCGGGGAAGATCACCGTGGCGCCGGTCGGGCAGTTGTTGACCGGGTAGTCGCCGACGGGGCAGTCGTAGTTGTAGTAATTGCACGACTTCAGCGCGAGAGCCACGCAGAAGTCGTCCCACTCGATGTAGCAGCAGTCGGGGATCTGCGCACACACCGCTTCAGAGCAGGCCGGATCCTCGCAACCGCAAGTCAGATCAGGCTCGGTGCAGCCCTTGACGGCGTGGTTCTGGAG